>JAGRFM010000086.1 GCA_020446045.1 Nitrosomonas sp. | reverse complement strand
TGCCACGCGCGCGCTCTTCAGGAGCAGAGTCTATTTGATCATAGCTTTTCGTTTCACCACCAAACTTTTTCGTCAGTATCGTCGTAATCGCCGCTGTTAATGTGGTTTTTCCATGATCCACATGACCAATTGTTCCAACATTTACATGCGGTTTTGAACGTTCAAATTTGCTCTTTGCCATGACTTGTCCTTTACATACTCACTCTATATTATTTTTTATTAATAACTGCCTCGGCGACATTCTTTGGCGCTTCCGCATAATGCTTAAATTCCATAGTATACGTTGCTCTACCCTGTGTCGCCGATCTTAGCGCTGTCGAATAACCGAACATCTCTGCCAACGGCACTTCCGCACGTATCAATTTCATTCCAGGCACATCTTCCATACCTTGAATCATTCCTCGCCGCGATGACAGGTCCCCCACTACGTTGCCCATAAACTCTTCTGGAGATTCAACCTCTACCGCCATCATAGGCTCCAATAAAACTGGGCTTGCTTTTCTCATCCCATCCTTGAACGCGATGGATGCGGCCATCTTGAATGCATTTTCATTTGAATCCACATCATGATACGAGCCATCAAAGAGCGTAACTTTGACATCCACAACCGGGAAACCCGCCAATATACCATTTGGCAACGTTTCTTGCAAACCCTTCTCTACAGCCGGAATAAATTCTCTTGGAACTACACCACCCTTAATTTCATCGATAAACTCAAATCCTTTACCCGCTTCATTAGGCTCCATTTTCAACCACACATGCCCATACTGGCCACGCCCGCCTGATTGCTTAACAAACTTACCTTCAACTTCAACCAGCTTCTTAATTGCCTCTCTGTAAGCAACCTGAGGCGCTCCAACATTAGCTTCAACACTAAATTCTCGCTTCATCCGGTCGACAATGATTTCCAAATGAAGCTCTCCCATTCCAGATATAATGGTCTGACCCGATTCTTCATCGGTTCTTACTCTAAATGACGGATCTTCCTGAGCCAGCCTATTCAAAGCAATACCCATTTTTTCTTGGTCCAATTTAGTCTTTGGCTCGACTGCCACATGAATTACCGGATCGGGAAAATCCATTCTTTCTAGCGTGATTATTTCACTCGTATCACATAATGTGTCGCCGGTAGTGATTTCCTTCAACCCTACAGCTGCTGCAATATCACCCGCCCTAACTTCTTTGATTTCTTCACGCTGATTGGCGTGCATCTGAAGAATTCGGCCTATTCTTTCTTTTCTCGATTTTACCGGGTTATAGACAGTATCGCCGGAGTTTACTACACCGGAATAAACCCTGAAAAAAATTAGCTGCCCGACATACGGGTCTGTAGCTACTTTAAATGCCAACGCAGAAAACGGCTCATTATCATCTGATTTACGCTGATCTTCTTCACCATTTTCCTTGACACCCTGAATAGCAACAACATCAGTTGGCGAAGGCATAAAATCAAGTACCGCATCAAGCATCGCTTGAACGCCTTTATTCTTAAACGCTGTGCCACATAACATCGGCACAATTTCATTCCCAATGGTTCTTATGCGTATCCCTTTTTTAACATCTGAAATATCCAGCCCACCTTCTTCCAGATATTTATTCATCAAATCTTCGTTCGCCTCGGCCGCAGATTCAATCATTTTTTCCTGCCACTCTTGCGCTTCGGCTTTCATATCTTCGGGTATATCACGTTCTTCAAATTTAAGCCCTCTACTTTCATCATCCCAGTAAATGGCTTTCATTTTTATCAAATCAATCACACCTTCAAACTTGTCTTCTGAACCTATAGGCAACTGAATTGGGATTGGCTCTGCCTTGAGTCGGGATTTGATCTGCTCATAAACACGCATGAAATTAGCACCTGACCTGTCCATTTTATTCACAAACGCCAGTCTCGGCACTTGATATTTATTGGCCTGACGCCATACCGTTTCAGTTTGCGGCTGCACGCCACCCACAGCACAGAAAACTGTACAGGCACCGTCCAACACGCGCAATGAACGTTCCACCTCAATAGTGAAGTCAACGTGCCCCGGTGTATCAATAATATTAATACGATGTTCAGGATAATTACCTTCCATCCCACTCCAAAAGCAAGTCGTTGCTGCAGATGTTATGGTAATCCCTCTTTCCTGCTCCTGCTCCATCCAATCCATAGTCGCCGCACCATCATGTACTTCGCCTATTTTGTGCGACACACCTGTATAAAACAGAATACGCTCTGTTGTCGTTGTTTTTCCAGCATCAATATGCGCCATAATCCCGATGTTACGATAGCGCTCTATAGGAGTTTTTCTTGCCACTGTTACCCAGCCTTAAACGTTATTACTTCAAACCAAAATAAGTTAAATATTTCTTTACTTCAGAATCTAAAATGCGAGAATGCCTTGTTTGATTCGGCCATACGATGCACTTCTTCTTTTTTCTTGACCGCTCCACCTCTTCCTTCAGCTGCATCCGATAACTCGCCGGCCAATCGCATATCCATTGATTTTTCGCTTCTTTTCCTAGCTGCATCTCTCAACCATCGCATTGCCAGCGCATTACGACGAACCGATCTTACCTCTATGGGAACTTGATAATTAGCACCACCTACCCGCCTACTCTTCACTTCAACCAGCGGTCTCACATTTGTTAATGCCTGTGTAAATACTTCCAAAGGATCCGTTCCTGTTTTCTTTTCTATCTGCGATAACGCACCATAGATAATCCTTTCGGCAACTGATTTCTTACCACGCGTCATTAACACATTTACGAATTTCGCCAATTCCACATTATGGTATTTTGGATCCGGCAAAATCTCACGTTTAGGCACTTCTCTACGTCTTGGCATTACGCTACCTCTTCAACTACAACACTTAATTTGATCTCTGGTTAACCATGCTTTTTAAGCTGTCTTTGGTTTCTTAGAACCATATTTCGAACGGGCCTGCTTACGATCTTTAACCCCTGCTGTATCCAGACTTCCTCTTACAGTATGGTACCGTACACCTGGAAGATCCTTGACACGCCCCCCTCGAATTAATACCACCGAGTGCTCCTGAAGATTATGGCCCTCACCACCAATATAACTCGAAACTTCATATCCATTTGTCAACCGAACCCTGGCTACCTTTCTCAAGGCTGAATTTGGTTTTTTTGGTGTTGTGGTATAAACCCTGGTACAAACGCCCCTTTTCTGTGGGCAATTTTCCAGCGCCGGAACATTACTTTTAACGCGTTTTGCTACACGTGGTTTTCGTACTAATTGACTTATAGTCGGCATATAAACTATGTCCTAAAAAAGCTGGGACGGCCTTTAGCCGTCCTTTATTTCGTTTGCTGTTTCAAACTAACTTTATGCAATCGCTTGACTTGACTGCATGTCTTGTTCAATCTTAATCAAGATGATAAAGAAAAGACAGCGGATTCTATGGGGTTTATGACTTGATGTCAATACTATGTTTATGGCCTAATTATTGAAATAAAGTTTTTTATATAGAATTCAGCCAATTAGCCAATCATCATCGTATCGCAATTTTAAATCAAACTTAGTCTCTAAAATTCTGGTACTGCAAGGGATAATCGGCAATCGTTTTTTTCACTAGCTGTATGGCTTCCTGCAAAATATCCTTCTTACCCCCCGAGACTCGCAGAGAATCACCCTGAATACTTGTCTGAACTTTCAATTTACTTTCTTTCAACAGCTTGACAATTTTTTTCGACAGCGCAGTTTCCAGCCCTGTTCTAACAGTCACAACCTGTTTTACCTTATTGCCACTAACCTTTTCAAGCTCACCACGCTCCAGACAACGCACATCTATTTTACGTTTGGTTAGCTTTGTGCGCAAAACATCCAAAACCTGTTCTAACTTAAAATCGTCATCAGCATAAACCGTTAAAATCAACTCTGATTGCTCAACACGCGCATCAGATCCTTTGAAATCAAACCGCGAACTGACCTCTTTGTTTGCCTGTTCTACCGCATTCCGTACTTCATGTCCGTCTACTTCAGAAACTATATCAAATGATGGCATATACTTTCCATTAAGCTTAATTCACAATTTACTCGACCTTATATCTCTTAATATTTATCTATAAGATATCAAGATTACCTTAACCCTTTTTTGTTTGCCGCAATACGCAAGCGCAAAGCATTCAAACGAATGAAGCCAGCTGCATCCTGTTGATTATATGCGCCCGCATCATCTTCAAATGTGGCTACAGTCTCATCAAATAAAGAATCTGTCTTCGAATCACGACCAACAACGATAGCATTACCTTTATACAGCTTGAGCTTCACCCAGCCATTAACATTCTTCTGGGTCATATCGATCAAGGATTGCATTGCTTCTCTTTCGGGACTCCACCAATACCCATTGTAGATTAAAGCTGCATATCGCGGCATCAGCTCATCTTTCAAGTGACCGACTTCACGATCAAGTGTTATTGATTCAATGGCGCGATGCGCACGCAACAAAATTGTTCCTCCGGGCGTTTCATAACATCCGCGCGACTTCATGCCAACATAACGGTTCTCAACCAAATCCAGCCTACCAATACCATGTTTTCCACCTAACTGATTCAGTGTCGCCAAAAGTTCTGCCGGATTCAATCTGTTTCCATTTATTGCTACAGCATCACCTTGCTCAAATTCAATTTCAAGATACTCTGCTTCATCTGGGGCATCTTCAGGCGATATCGACCATCGCCACATCGATTCTTCCGGTTCTATTGCCGGATCCTCCAGAATCCTCCCTTCATAAGAAATATGCAAAAGGTTAGCATCCATGCTATATGGAGAACCTATTTTCTTCTTCATCTCCACAGGAATGCCATGATTTTCGGCATACGCCAAAAGCTTCTCCCTTGAATTCAGATCCCATTCCCGCCAAGGCGCGATGACATGTATGTTGGGTTCCAATGCATAGTAACCCAGTTCAAAACGCACTTGATCATTCCCTTTTCCGGTAGCCCCATGCGAAACCGCATCAGCACCAGTAGCTTTTGCAATTTCAATTTGCCTTTTTGCTATCAACGGTCTTGCAATACTCGTTCCCAGCAAATATTCACCTTCATAAATGGTATTGGCTCTAAACATTGGAAAAACAAAATCACGCACGAATTCTTCACGTAAATCGTCAATGTAAATCTCTTTTACACCTAGTTGTTGCGCTTTAGCGCGGGCAGGCTCAACTTCCTCACCCTGTCCAATATCTGCCGTGAATGTCACGATTTCGCATTGATAAGTATCCTGCAGCCATTTAAGAATAACCGAAGTATCTAACCCCCCTGAAAAAGCCAGAACTACTTTATTAATTTTTTTCATTTTTTCCACTCATGATTATCATAATCAGCTATTCTCAACTTTTCCCATCAACAAATACTCCAATAATGCCTTTTGGGTATGCAAGCGATTTTCCGCTTCATCCCAGACAACAGACTGGGGCCCATCAATAACTTCAGCAGCCACTTCCTCACCCCGGTGCGCCGGCAAGCAATGCATAAACAGCGCATTATCTTTTGCCAAAGCCATCATTTCCGCATCAACGCAAAATTCTGCAAAGTCAGCATTCCGTTGCTCTGCCTCAGCCTCAAATCCCATGCTCGTCCACACATCGGTAGTAACCAGATCCACATTTTTTACCGCATCATGCGGACTTACAAAGTCTTCAAAATGACTGGTATTTCTTAAGCCGATCTGTTTGGGTTCAATATCATAACCGGGTGGCGTCGAAACATGGATTTTAAAGTCAAAAATTTCTGCAGCCTGTAACCATGTATTGCACATATTATTGGCATCACCTATCCATGCAATTGTTTTGCCCTGAATGTCACCACGATATTCGATAAACGTAAAAATATCAGCCAAAATCTGACAAGGATGGTATTCGTCTGTCAGTCCGTTGATAACGGGCACGTTCGAATGATCAGCAAACCGCTGTAACAGCTCATGCTCATAGGTTCGAACCATTATGATATCAACCATGCGCGAAATAACACGCGCAGCGTCCTCGACAGGCTCACCTCGCCCCAGTTGGGTATCCCGAGTTGAAAGATAAATCGAAGAGCCGCCCAGTTGGTCCATACCGGCCTCGAATGACAATCGCGTACGCGTCGAATTTTTATCAAATATCATTGCCAGCGTACGATCAACCAATGGCCGATAGGGTTTATACTGTTTAAAAGCCTGCTTTATTCGGCTGGCTCGCTCAAACAGATAGTCATACTCTTCGAGACTAAGATCTTTAAACTGCAGGAAATGTTTTGGTGGCATATAAAACTAAACAGAATAACCGGAGAATTCTATAAACCCATCAATTCAACCGATTATTCAAAAACTCCTTGATTAATCGACAGGTGATTTCGACCACTTGTTTACCTTCATCCTGCCGCATGACCAGCGCAGGCAACAAACGGACAACTTTTTCCGACGTAACATTAATGAGCAGTTTTTGGTCCAACGCTTTTACAACAAGATCCGTACACGGAACAGATAATTCAATACCTATCAACAGTCCCTGACCTCTTATATCTACCACACCATTAACACCGTCAAGTTCTGAATGCAACTGATCACGCATCGCAATACCTAATTGATGCGCATGTTCTATTAGTCCGTCTTCCTCGAGAACCGCAAGCGTTTCAAGTGCTGCCGCACAAACCAGCGGGTTACCGCCAAACGTTGAGGCATGATTACCCGGTTTCAACACTTTAGTAGCGATACCCTTAGCTAAGCATGCGCCAATAGGAACGCCCGATCCCAGTCCCTTGGCGAGCGTCATGACATCGGGCATGATATCACTATGCTGAAATGCAAACCATTTTCCGCTACGCCCTATTCCCGACTGAACCTCATCCAGCATCAACAACCAGTTATACGCATCACACAATTCACGCAACTCTTTCAGATAACGGGCCTGGGGTATATTAACGCCGCCCTCACCCTGAAAAGGTTCAACCAGAACAGCGACAACATTTTTATTATTCTCTGCAACCTGTTTAACTGCTTCAAGATTGTTATAGGGCACACGCACAAAACCGGTCAATAGCGGCTCAAACCCAGCCTGAACTTTTCTGTTCCCGGTTGCAGTAAGCGTCGCCATAGTCCGGCCGTGAAATGACTGTTCCATAACAATAATAGTCGGCAACGTTATGCCTTTATTATGGCCGTACAATCTCGCCAACTTTATCGCTGCTTCATTGGCTTCAGCTCCTGAATTGCTGAAGAAAACCTTCTCCATCCCGGATAATTCCGCCAAACGCTTTGCCAGCTGTTCTTGTCTTTCAATGATATAGATATTCGAAGTGTGGATAAGCGTTTTGGCTTGCCGGCAGATTGCTTCTGCCAGGCGGGGATGACTATGACCCAAGCCACACACTGCCACACCAGACAATGCATCCAAGTAGCGTTCACCTTGACTATCCCACAGCCACACACCTTCTCCTTTTACAAAGGACACAGGCAGCCGTGAATAGGTATTCATTACATTTGACACTTTTTCCACTTAGCTCACACCATTAAGCAACCAGTTACACCAACACACTGAAATATAACAAACAAACAACCAGACCATCACCGAGCAATCACGACGTAAAAACCTTCACTTGACGAAAACCCAGGATCTTGAAAAAAACAGTTATAATCACTCATATAGTCAGCTTTTTCAAGTTTTTTTCAATAATACCCTCTTCACCCTATGCTGACATAATTAATTCAAAGCCGAGTGAAATAGCACTTCATCATGGTAGAATAAGCGGTTAATTCCCGTTAACACGAATAATTACTTCTTATCGATTTCTTAATCAGCTGATACTTTATTACCATAAAACATGAATCAATTTGCCAAGGAAACACTGCCGGTAAGCCTTGAAGAGGAAATGCGCCGCTCCTATCTCGATTACGCCATGAGCGTTATCGTCGGACGCGCATTACCGGATGTCCGGGATGGTCTTAAACCGGTTCATAGACGTGTATTATATGCAATGCACGAACTTTCCAATGACTGGAACCGGCCCTATAAAAAATCGGCGCGTATCGTGGGGGATGTTATCGGTAAATATCATCCACATGGCGACACTGCCGTATACGACACCATTGTCAGGATGGCGCAAGATTTCTCGCTGCGTTACATGCTGATTGACGGGCAAGGCAATTTTGGTTCGATAGATGGAGACAATGCTGCCGCGATGCGTTATACAGAAATACGCATGTCACGTATCGCGCATGAACTGCTTGTTGATCTGGATAAGGAAACTGTCGATTTCGGACCCAATTACGATGAGTCTGAAAAAGAACCGTTGATCCTGCCGACCAAAATTCCTAATCTGCTGATCAACGGCTCTTCCGGCATTGCTGTTGGCATGGCGACCAACATTCCCCCTCACAATCTGAATGAAGTTATTGATGCGAGTCTCAAGCTGTTAAGAAATCCGGAAACCTCCATCGATGAACTGATTGAAAACATACCGGCGCCGGACTTCCCCACTGCCGGGATTATTTACGGTATATCCGGCGTTCGTGACGGTTATCGTACAGGCCGGGGCCGCGTTGTCATGCGCGCACGCACACATTTCGAAGATTTGGAAAAAGGCAGCCGTCAAGCCATCATCGTGGATGAATTGCCCTACCAGGTCAATAAAGCCAATTTGTTGATCCGTATCGGCGAACTGGTGCGTGACAAAAGAATCGAAGGCATCTCGGATTTAAGGGATGAATCGGACAAATCCGGAATGCGGATTGTCATCGAACTGAAACGCGGAGAACTTCCCGAAGTTATCTTGAACCACCTGTTTAAAGAAACACAAATGCAGGATACTTTCGGGATGAATATGGTTGCGCTCATCGACGGTCAACCGCGCCTTTTGAATCTGAAACAGATTCTGGAAGCATTTCTGCGTCACAGACGAGAGATTGTCACCCGGAGAACGGTTTACGAACTGAAAAAAGCACGTGAAAGGGGCCATATCCTCGAAGGCCTTGCCGTTTCATTATCTAACGTCGATGAAATTATTGCCCTCATCAAAGCATCACCGACACCGGCTGTAGCCAAAGAAGGACTCATGGCGCGGGAATGGCGCTCGGCACTGGTTGAAGAAATGCTGGCACGTGCAGTGACCGACGCCAATGCTTTACGACCGGAAGACCTGTCACCCGATTTTGGCCTGAAGGAACAAGGTTACCGGCTTTCAGATGCACAGGCGCAAGCCATACTGGAATTACGCCTGCAGCGCTTAACCGGCCTGGAACAAGACAAGATCGTTGAAGAATACAAAGATGTCATGGACAAAATTGTCGATTTCCTCGATATTCTGGCCACACCAGAGCGTATAACCAGCATTATTTCTGAAGAACTGGATACCGTCCGGCAACAATTCGGCGACAAACGCCGTAGTGAAATTGTAATCGACACGCAAGACATCAGTATCGAAGATTTGATTGCGCCAACGGATGTCGTCGTAACACTCTCTCATAACGGCTATATCAAATCACAGGCACTGGACGAATACCGTGCGCAAAAACGGGGTGGCAGAGGCAAGCAAGCCACAAGCACCAAAGAAGATGATTTTATTGACAATTTATTCATCGCCAACACCCATGATTACATCCTTTGTTTCTCCAGTCTTGGACGTGTCTACTGGATAAAAGTCTATTCCGTACCGCAAGGCAGCCGGACCTCCCGCGGCAAGCCGATTGTGAACTTGGTACAACTGGAAGCGAACGAAAAAATAAATGCCATTCTTCCGGTCAAAACTTTCGACGACAATCACTTTGTATTTATGGCGACCGCATTAGGCACAGTTAAAAAAACGCCACTGTCGGAATTCTCCCGACCGCGCGGCAACGGCATCATCGCTATTGGGCTTAATGCGGGAGACTACTTGATTGGCGTCGCTTTAACGGATGGCAAACACGATGTCATGCTGTTTTCCGATAATGGTAAAGCCATGCGATTCAGTGAAAATGACGTACGGCCAATGGGACGAATCGCACGCGGGGTACGCGGCATGAAACTGGCAGCCGGTCACAAAGTGATTTCATTACTGGTCGCCGAAGATGAACATCAGGCCGTGCTGACCGTAACCGAAAACGGATATGGCAAACGCACGCCGATCACTGAATATACCCGTCATAACCGCGGTACACAAGGCATGATCGCCATCAAGACGAGCACGCGTAATGGAAAAGTCGTAACCGCCAAGCTGGTCAAACCAGACGATGAAATCATGCTGATTACTTCCGGCGGCGTTTTGATACGCACGCGTGTTAACGAAGTGCGTGAAATGAGCCGCGCTACTCAAGGCGTCACACTGATTAATCTTGATTCAGGTGAAAAGCTTGCAGGTCTTGAGCGAATTATAGAAAGCGATGAGGAATAAAAAATACTTTAACGGGTTAACATCTTAAAAAAAGTTATCACACCTATGGATCACATCTATAACTTCAGCGCTGGCCCTGCAGTTCTACCCAGGCCAGTATTGCAACAGGCACAGCAAGAAATGCTTGACTGGCATGGCAGCGGCATATCCGTTATGGAAATGAGCCATCGTGGCAAAGAATTCACATCCATCATTGAAGAACTTGAACATGATTTACGTGAATTGGCCGGCATTCCCGCCAACTACAAAATCCTTTTTTTACAAGGCGGCGCATCCAGTCAATTCGCCATGGCGCCGATGAATTTATTACGTGGCAAAAAGAACGCGGATTACGTTATAACCGGACAGTGGTCACACAAAGCCGCACAGGAAGCCAAGCGATATTGCACCATCAACATCGCCGCCTCATCGGAAGAAGCCAACTTTACGTATGTTCCCAAACAAGAAACATGGCGAATCGATAAAAACACAGCCTATCTCCACTACACCACCAACGAAACCATTGGTGGTGTCGAATTCCACTGGACGCCCGAATTCCCAGAAGACAATCAAATTCCGTTAGTTGCCGATATGTCATCGGATATTCTTTCACGTCCATTGGACGTTTCCCAGTACGGTTTGATTTATGCCGGCGCCCAGAAGAATCTCGGCCCGGCCGGACTGGTTCTCGTTATTATCCGGGAAGATCTGGCAGGAAAGCCTTTACCCGGAACACCCGCCTTATTTGATTATCAGATACAGATAGACAATCATTCCATGTATAACACACCACCGACCTACGCCATATACATCACCGGTCTGGTTATAAAATGGATCAAGCAACAAGGCGGATTATCGGCTATTGAGCACATAAACACCCGAAAAGCTGCTTTACTGTACGATACGATTGATCACAGTGATTTTTACCAATGCCCTGTCGCCATACCGGATCGCTCGCGTATGAATATTCCGTTTACACTCAAAAACCCGGAACTCGATGCCATCTTTCTGAGTCAAGCTGAAGCTAATGGCCTCGTTCAGTTAAAAGGACACCGTTCTGTCGGTGGAATGCGCGCTTCGCTGTATAATGCCATGCCAATTGAAGGTGTTGTTCGACTTGTTGAGTTCATGAAGGAATTTGCCAGCAAACATGACTGATCATCAGAAAAACAATTTTAGAATCATGGCGCTAAACCAGATTTCACCGTTGGGTTTGGAACGCTTTCCCGTGGATCGTTACCATATCGGTAACGACATGAACAAACCGGATGCCATTCTGGTTCGTTCGCATAATATGCTGGATATGGATATTCCAGCGTCTGTACTGGCCATTGGCCGTGCCGGCGCTGGCACCAACAATATACCGGTTAAAGCCATGAGTGAACGCGGCATACCTGTATTCAACACACCCGGAGCCAACGCCAACGCAGTCAAAGAACTCGTGATTGCAGGGATTTTGATTGCCGCACGTAACCTGTTACCAGCGATGCGTTTTGTGGAAAGTCTGCATGGTAATAACGACGCTTTACACCAGCAAGCCGAGCGTGAGAAAAAACGCTTTTCCGGTGTTGAACTGCCCGGACGCACACTTGGCATTATCGGTCTGGGAGAAATTGGCAGAATCGTTGCCGATACAGCCATTAAACTGGGCATGAAAGTGATCGGATACGATCCCAATATTACTGTTGAATCCGCCTGGAGTTTATCCGCCGAAGTCAAAAAAGCCAACACGCTGGAATCGCTACTGCGTCACAGTGATTTCATCACGGCTCATGTTCCATTGCTGGAATCCACACGCCATCTCATCAATGAAAAAAGTATCAGTCTGATGAAACAAGGCGTTATCGTACTGAATTTCTCGCGTCACGATATAGCTCATGAAGAAGCTGTATTAGACGGCATCGCGGCAAAAAGAATAAAATATTATGTCTGTGATTTTCCGAGTCAGAAATTGCAGCATCATGAATCAGTGATTACACTGCCGCATTTGGGCGCTTCCACACAGGAGGCCGAAGAGAACTGCGCGATGATGGTCGTTAATCAACTTATTGATTTTTTACAAAATGGGAATATTAAAAACACGGTCAACTTTCCCAACATTGGCATGGAACGAGAATCACCCTATCGAATAGCTATCGCCAATGCCAACGTCCCCAATATTGTAGGTCAGGTCTCCACCTGTATGGCCAATAGCGGCTTGAATATCCACAATATGGTCAATAAATCGCGCGGCGAAATGGCTTACACACTGGTTGATGTTGACAGTCCCGTACCTCAAAAACTCATTACCGGAATATCTGAGATCTCGGGCGTGCTATCTGTGCGCTATGTACCACTTCCAATTCAATAAACGCTGAACAACACCATGAATGAGCAATTAAAGCAACTACGCGACCAGATTGACGGCATCGACAGTGAGATACTCAAACTGGTTAACAAACGTGCTAAATATGCCCAGCAAATTGGATTTATCAAGCAAAACAAAGTGATTTACCGTCCTGAGCGCGAGGCACAAATTCTGGAACGCCTACAACAAGAAAACTGCGGACCGCTTGAGAATGCCCGTATCAAGCAGCTTTTCACCGAAATTATGTCGATCTGCCGTGCACTGGAAAAACCCATGACTGTCGCTTGTCTGGGACCGCAAGGCACATTCTCCGAAGAAGCTGCGATAAAACGCTTTGGCTCCGCTTTTACCACGTTGCCATGTGATTCCATCGACGAAGTTTTTCGCAGCGTCGAATCGGACAACGCGAGTTACGGCGTTGTTCCCGTTGAAAATTCCACTGAAGGGGCCGTGGGTAGAACGCTGGATTTGTTATTACAGACTTCATTGACGGTTTGCGGCGAAATTCAACTACCGGTCCATCAATCACTGATGGCGCAACAAGCCGATTTGGCGCAAATCAAAAAAATCTACTCCCACCCGCAATCGTTTGCACAATGTCATCACTGGCTACAGGATCATTTGCCACGGGTATCCAGTCAAAATCACATCCATGCCGCCAGCAACGCCGATGCGGCTAGCCATGCGGCACAAGATAAAAATGCAGCGGCAATCGCAGGCAAAAGAGCAGCGGAACTATACGGACTTACACTCTGTGCTGAAAACATTGAAGATGACGCCAAAAACACAACCCGTTTCCTGGTGCTCGGCAAACAAACGGTAGAACCATCAGGCAAAGACAAAACATCGTTGGTGATGTCTACCGGCAACTATGCGGGCGCCATTTATAAGCTACTGACACCCTTAGCTGAGCATAACGTCAGTATGTCACGACTTGAATCTCGCCCATCCCGCATCAACCTCTGGCAATATGTATTTTTTGTTGATATCGCAGGCCATCAAAATGATGACAATGTCAAAATCGCACTCCAGGAAATCAGCGAAAAAGCAGACTTTCTAAAAATACTGGGCTCTTATCCAGCCACATAACCTCATTTCATCGACTGGCATTTAACCGTCTCAACGATCTTACAATTTAGTCGCATAATTATTTCTTTAGTTTTCAATCATTACCAGAAAAAACACTATGAACCTTTGTGATTTCGCTCCGGAATATATCCGTGCCATCCAACCCTACCAACCAGGAAAACCCATTTCTGAATTAGCAAGAGAAATGAGGCTGGACGAGAACAGCATAATCAAACTGGCTTCAAATGAAAACCCACTGGGCACCAGCCCATTGGCTTTGGAAGCTATGATACACGAACTTCATGACATCTCCCGTTACCCCGACGGCAGTGGATACGAACTGAAACAAGCCTTATCGAAACTATACGATGTCGGCAGCGAACAAATTGTGCTCGGCAATGGTTCCAACGATGTACTTGATCTGGCCGCCCGCGTTTTCCTGAAACCTGGTGCAACCGCAATATATTCTCAGCATGCTTTTGCGGTTTATCCACTGGTAACACAATCGATAGGAGCAAAAGGCATCTCGGTACCGGCCAGGGATTACGGCCATGATTTGCCGGCCATGCTGGATGCCGTCACACCGGAAACACGCATGGTATTTATCGCCAGTCCCAACAATCCGACGGGTACTTTATCCGATTCCGACGATTTATTGCGATTTATGGAACGCGTATCGCGTGACGTTCTGGTCGTACTTGATGAGGCCTATTATGAATACTTGCCTACTGCAAATAAATCAGACAGCATTAGCTGGTTAAAACAATTCCCCAATTTGGTCATCACCAGAACCTTTTCAAAAATCTACGGTCTTGCCGGCGTACGTGTCGGTTTTGGGCTCGCACATCCCGAAGTCGCCAATCTCATGAATCGTGTACGTCAACCATTTAATGTCAGCAGCATCGGTTTAATTGGCGCACTTGCCGCTTTGGATGATTTAGAATTTGTTCAACGCTCGTATGCCCTTAACCGGGCAGGCATGCTGCAATTATCCGAAGGGTTCCGTAAATTAGGTGTTGAATATATCCCCTCCTATGGCAATTTTATCAGCTTCGAAGTCAAGGGAGACGCTGGAAACACAACAAAGATCAACCAAAGCTTGCTAAAACAAGGTGTTATCGTCCGCCCACTGGGTATCTATGAAATGCCACATCATTTACGCGTTACCATTGGACTGGAACATGAAAACCAAAAATTTCTGCAAGCACTTAAGAACGCATTAGGAGAAATAGCGTGATTATCGTTATGAACAATGACGTCACAGAAGAACAAATCAGTGATGTTGTCAAAAGAATACAGGATCTCGGTCATGAGGTAAATATTTCACGCGGCGCCAAGCGCGTCGTGATTGGCGCTATCGGAGACGAAAGCAAACTCGATCCGGAAATATTCGATCCCATGCCCGGGGTTGAGTATTCAATGCATATTGTCAAACAATATAAAATTGTTTCGCGCGAATCGCATCAACAGGATTCCATTATCGATGTACGCGGCATTCCGATTGGCGGCAATCAAATTCAGGTCATTGGCGGCCCCTGCTCGGTCGAAACTCAGGAACAAATGGATCTTGCGGCACAACAAGTTTCCGCAGCCGGATGCCGTCTGATGCGCGGCGGCGCCTTTAAACCCCGCACCAGCCCTTATACCTTTCAGGGGAAAGGGCGTGACGGACTGGGTATCTTCCGAAAAGCAGCGGACAAATATAATTTACCCATCGTTACCGAACTCATGGATGTTCGTATGCTCGAGACTTTTCTGGAACATGATGTTGATGTCATCCAGATCGGCACACGTAATATGCAGAATTTTGATCTGTTGAAAGAAGTCGGCCGTATCCATAAGCCCGTGATACTTAAACGAGGCCTCTCAGCTACCATTTCAGAATGGCTTATGGCGGCTGAATATATCGCAGCTGGCGGCAATCACAACATTATTTTCTGTGAGCGGGGTATCCGCACCTTTGAAACAGCATACCGCAATGTTCTGGATGTCACCTGTGTACCGATGCTTAAACGCGAAACGCACTTGCCTGTCATCATCGATCCGTCACATGCCGGCGGAAAAGCATGGATGGTGCCAGCACTTGCACGTGCAGCCATAGCAGCCGGCGCAGACGGTTTGCTGGTTGAAATGCACCCTAATCCGTGTGAAGCATGGTGCGATGCTGACCAGGCGTTAAATCCCACTGCGTTTTCCGACTTGATGGACTCATTAAGAGGCATTGCCCACGTTATTGGTCGCAGTCTCTAATATCAGTTCAATGACACATACCACACTCAACAAATTGGTTATCATCGGCGTCGGTCTGATCGGCGGATCATTTGCGCTTGCATTGCGTAACGCGGGCGTTGCTCATCATATCGTCGGTGTTGGCAGAAGCCCCGGAAATATGCAATTAGCATTAGAGAAAGGTGTTATCGATGAAATTGCAACCGACCTGTCTTCTGCTTTGCATCATGCCGATTTCGTGTTGCTCGCCATGCCGGTCGGCCAAAACGATCCTATCATGGCGCAGATCGCACCACATTTGCAGCCACACACGATTGTCTCCGATGCTGGCAGCACCAAACAGGATGTCGTCACCGCCGCACGCCGTCACCTAGGAGATAACCTTAGAAACTTTGTACCGGGCCACCCGATCGCCGGCGCAGAACTAAGCGGGGTACTCGCCGCACAAGCGGGATTATATATCGACAAGCATGTTATCCTAACACCGCTTGACATTACCCAAATCAATGCTATCGAAAAAACCGCCGCATTGTGGCGAGCCTGTGGTGCGAAAGTGTCGCAAATGCTGATAGAAGAACACGACCACATTCTTTCAGCCACCAGTCATTTACCCCATGTTCTGGCATTTGCTTTGATGAATCATTTGCGAAAAAGCACGAACAACCCCGATAATCTGCTCCGTTTCGCTGGCAGCGGTTTTCGCGATTTCACTCGAATCGCCAGCAGTTCACCGGAGATGTGGCGTGATATCTGTTTATCCAATCGCGAAGAACTAATCAAACAAATCAAGGCCTACCAAAGCGAACTTTCTTCAATTCAATTAATCCTGGAAACAGGTAAGGGCGCTGAACTTGAAGAGTCTTTCACTCAAGCCCGTAACATGAGGAACAACTGGCTGAAAGACACACAATGAACCAAGTAAGTATTCCGTTTCCCGAAGGGAGTGGCATATTTTTGTGTCTGCTTGTTCAAAGCACTTGGACATGGCTACGGCTATGCCCTGCACACTTTTCACAAACATTCATCAAAAATCTGCACACGCATAAATGCACATAACACATGACGACACCCCTAGGGGCGTGCAATATTCGGGTTAGCCTGCTCATGATCGGGACGGCAACAATCAAATAGGGCGGCGTAATAATCACAGGTATTGATGGTCATACGCGACAAAATTCTTTCTTGTTTTCACAAACATAATCCCCATATGATCTGTTGCGTTATGTACAGCAAATAATCGGTGGTATATTAGCCTTACCCGGCAGCTGCTGGTATAATACTGCCCCCACTGTGTAATCGATAACAGCTTATTTTTGAGGAATTATTTATGTCGCGTCCTATCCGCAATATCGCAATCATCGCCCATGTCGACCACGGCAAAACCACCCTGGTTGACAAGCTTTTGCACCAGGCGGGGACTTTTGCGGCGCACCAACAGGTTTCCGAACGCGTGATGGATTCGAATGATATCGAACGTGAACGCGGCATTACGATTTTGTCCAAGAATTGTGCGATTGATTATGAAGACGTTCATATTAACATTGTTGATACGCCGGGGCACGCGGATTTCGGCGGAGAAGTGGAGCGTGTTTTATCGATGGTCGACGGCGTATTGTTGCTGGTCGATGCGGTGGAAGGACCAATGCCGCAGACGCGGTTTGTGACCAAAAAAGCATTGGCACTGGGTTTAAATCCGATTGTCGTGGTGAACAAAATCGATCGGCCGGGAGCGCGTCCGGATTGGGTTATCGATCAGACATTCGATTTATTTGACAAGCTCGGCGCAAACGACGAACAGCTTGATTTCCCGGTCATTTATGCCTCGGCGTTAAATGGTTATGCCTCGCTGGATTATAACGAACCGGGGCAGGATATGCGGCCGCTGTTCGACGCTATTATCGAGCATGTCAAAGCACCGGAAGGCAATCCGGATGAACCGTTGCAGTTACAGATCAGCACCCTGGATTATTCAAGCTTTGTCGGCCGCATCGGTATCGGACGCATCCGGCGCGGACGGTTGAAACCCGGCCAGGAAGTCATGGTGATGACCGGGGATAAAATTGAGAAGAAGAAAATCAATCAGGTGTTATGCTTCCGGGGGCTCGAACGGGAACTCGTCAGTGAAGCAATGGCCGGCGATATCGTATCAATCAACGGAATTGAAGAACTCAGTATCGGAACGACTATCGCGCATGTTGATCAACCTGAAGCACTGCCGATCAGCATGGTTGATGAACCGACAATTTCGATGACGTTCCAGGTCAATACTTCGCCGTTTGCCGGGCAGGAAGGTAAATTTGTCACCAGTCGTCAGTTGCGTGAACGCCTGGAAAAGGAACTGTTGACCAATGTCGCCATGCGTATGGAAGAAACCGGTGATACCGATGCATTCCTGATTTCGGGCCGTGGTGAATTGCACTTGACGATTTTGCTGGAAAATATGCGACGCGAAGGCTACGAACTTGCCGTGTCACGTCCGAGAGTTGTGGTACGGGAAATAGATGGAGTCAAATGCGAACCGTTTGAAATGCTCACAGTAGATCTGGAAGAAACCAACCAGGGCGCAGTCATGGAAGCACTGGGGGAACGGCGCGGCGAATTGCAGGACATGGTTTCGGATGGAAAAGGACGGGTAAGGCTCGATTACCGGATTCCGGCGCGCGGTTTGATCGGTTTTCAGTCGGAGTTTATGACCATGACGCGCGGTACCGGCCTGATCAGTCACGTATTTGACGAATTTGCACCGGTACGCTCAGAAATTCCACCACGCCGCAACGGCGTTCTGATATCGGGAGAAAATGGTGAAGCCGTTGCTTATGCTTTGTGGAAATTGCAGGAACGCGGGCGTATGTTCGTCAGTCCAGGGGATCGTCTGTATGAAGGGATGGTAATTGGCATTCACAGCCGTGACAACGACCTGGTGGTCAATCCGGTCAAAGGCAAGCAATTGACCAATTTCCGCGCTTCAGGCACTGACGAAGCCGTTGTCCTGACGCCGCCGATTCAACTGACGCTGGAATCGGCGATTGAGTTTATTGCCGATGACGAACTGGTTGAAATTACACCCAAAACGATCCGTATTCGCAAGAAACTGCTGCTTGAGCATGAACGCAAACGGGCATCCCGTGCGGCAGCTTAAAAACCTGTTCAAGATCTCGCTGAACCATTCAATGGATGGCAAATCTTACTATTTTTATGTCAGGAAATATTTTTTGCGAGTAACAATCTATTGTAACAACAGGTGTGAACAGGCAACCCGTGAAGCGGATGTACGCAAAATATGGATTTTTTGAGATACGCTGAATAAAATTATGTATCATATAGACCCTTGTCAGTTCATGTTTTTGATCTTGACAAGCTTATTTCACAAAGGCAAAATGCTGCCTCTTATCTTTACGCGTGGCGAATTAGCTCAGTGGTTAGAGCAGCGGAATCATAATCCGTTGGTCCGGGGTTCAAATCCCTGATTCGCCACCATCTTGATTAGGCTAGTGTATCCGCTAGATTGATATTCCTATTACGATGAAAAAAGCGCGGCTGTTACAATGCATGGTGCTGATTTTACTGGCTTGTATAATGAGCCAGAGCCATGCGCAACTAATCAGAAATTTCCCGGTTGACAGCAAGTTTGGCAAGCTAAAGTCTTTTACACACCCGCAATTCAAAATCGATAAAGAAAAGCAGGTACTCATTTTAGGTGTTGGCGGTCAGATTCGCGATACGAATAATATGATTATCATGCCCGACGCGTTGAATAAAACGGGATATATCCGTTATCAGATTGACAATATGGGATTTATCTATCGTATCTGGTTCTTGACGCCGGAAGAAATCGCGTTAGCCAAAGAAGAACAAAGGCTGCTCAGGAAACAAAACCCACAAAAGAGATTTTCAATTCCATTCTTTCAGTGAGCAAGAAACTCTATATTAAAACGTTTGGCTGCCAGATGAATGAGTACGACTCGGATAAAATGGCAGATGTGCTGAATGCTACGCATGGCATGGAAGCAACCGACGACCCTTCGCAGGCGGATATCATTCTGTTTAATACCTGTTCAGTGCGTGAAAAAGCACAGGAAAAAGTATTCCATGACCTTGGGCGCGTCAAACATCTGAAAACCGAAAATCCGAATTTGCTGATCGGCGTCGGTGGCTGTGTCGCGAGTCAGGAAGGCAAGGCGATTGTCAGTCGGGCGCCTTTTGTTGATATCGTTTTTGGTCCGCAGACTTTGCACCGTTTACCTGAAATGATTGAAAAACGCCGAACCACAGGCCGGTCGCAGATCGATATCACCTTTCCTGAGATTGAAAAATTCGACCATCTGCCACCCGCCCGCACCGAAGGTGCAACCGCGTTTGTATCCATCATGGAAGGATGCAGCAAGTATTGCAGCTATTGTGTGGTGCCGTATACACGCGGTGAAGAAGTATCGCGGCCACTGATCGATGTGCTGACGGAAATAGCCGTGCTGGCGGATCAGGGCGTTAAGGAAATCAACTTGCTCGGTCAGAACGTCAATGCGTTTTTGGGGGTAATGGACGATGGAGACATTGCCGATTTTGCCTTACTGATTGAATATATTCATGAAATACCGGGAATCGAACGCATTCGTTATACCACATCGCACCCCAAGGAATTCACGTCCCGGCTTATTGCCTCGTACGAAGCATTACCGAAACTCGTCAGTCATTTGCATTTGCCGGTGCAATCCGGTTCGGACAGGATTCTGACCGCGATGAAACGCGGCTACAGCGTACAGGAGTATAAATCCATTGTGCAACGGTTACGTGCGGTTCGTCCTGATATTTCATTGTCGTCCGATTTTATCGTGGGTTTCCCCGGTGAAACCAGGGAAGATTTCGAAGCGACGATGGAGCTGATCGAAGAAATGAATTTTGACGATTCATTCAGCTTTATTTATAGCGCCCGCCCGGGAACGCCTGCGGCTGATTTACCCGACGATACGCCACATGCGATAAAACTTGAACGGTTGCAGCGGTTGCAAGCGCAAATCCAGCAACAATCCCGCAAGATCAGTCAAAGTATGGTTGGCAGTACGCAGCGCATACTGGTTGAAGGTGTTTCCAAGAAAAATACCGACGAAATCTTTGGCCGCACGGATAACAACCGTGTGGTTAATTTTTCAGGAGAAAAAGGGTTGATCGGTCATTTCATTAATATCCGCATTACCGATGCATTGCCGCATTCATTGCGCGGTGAAGTTGTACATGCCTAAGAATCAGTATTTTGCTTGCAAAGTTTGCGTTCTACTGAGAAAATCAAGCTTACTTAACTCTATCGTGACACATTGAAACCTAAATCACTAGAACTTTCCTTTACCCCTGCGGATAATCAGCGGCTCGCTAATTTATGCGGCGTGCTAGACGAAAATCTGAAACAAGTCGAAACCGCGCTGGATGTGTCCATTTCAAGGCGTGGAGAACGGTTCAGTTTATCCGGTGATTCAGCACAGACTCAACTTGCAGCCGATTTACTGCGCCGATTCTATAACCAGTCACGTCATCATCTGAGTCTGGAACAAATTCAACTGGGGTTGATCGAAGCCAAGAATCCGGAAAATGTAAAGAATACCGGAAAGCAGCCTGCAGACGATGTGTCTTCCGAAATGGAAAAAGCCTCACCAACGTTGCTGACAAGGCGCGCCAATCTGTATGGCCGCACTCAGCGCCAGACGCAATATCTACAACAGATTCAGAATCACGATATTACCTTTGCGGTTGGACCCGCAGGAACCGGCAAAACCTACCTTGCCGTGGCGAGCGCCGTGGACGCGCTGGAACGCGAACTGGTTAGCCGGCTGGTGCTGGTCAGACCTGCCGTGGAAGCCGGTGAACGTCTGGGTTTTTTACCCGGTGACATGACGCAGAAAGTTGATCCTTATCTGAGGCCATTGTACGATGCGTTGTATGATCTGATGGGTTTTGACAAAACCAGCAAACAGTTTGAGCGACAGGCGATAGAAATTGCGCCTTTAGCCTTTATGCGTGGGCGCACGCTGAATCAATCGTTCGTTATTCTGGATGAAGCGCAGAATACAACACCTGAGCAGATGAAAATGTTTCTGACGCGGATTGGTTTCGGTTCAAAAGCGGTGATTACCGGCGATATTACGCAGATCGATTTGCCGAAGCATCAAAAAAGCGGTTTAGTGGATGCCCAGCAGGTACTTAATAATGTGCGCGGAATAGCGTTCACACATTTCAAATCCGACGATGTCGTGCGGCATCCGTTGGTTCAACGTATTGTTGATGCTTATGAGAAACATGACCGGCAGCGGGAAGATGTCGATTAAAAGGATGCAAAAGTCTTTCAGCCTTGCCGTGCAGTATGCGGCGGAAGATGTTGTCCCGGCAAACTTGCCGTCACGCCCCCAATTTAGGCGCTGGGTCAGTTCAGCACTCGAACAAGCCGCTGAAATAACGCTGCGTATTGTTGATGAATGGGAAGGCCGCACATTGAATCATGACTACCGCGGTAAAGATTATGCGACCAATGTATTGACCTTTGTGTATGACGACACCGAACCGCTGTCAGGAGATATCGTGTTATGTGCAGCTGTCGTTGAACGCGAAGCGCAACAGCAGCAAAAAAAACTATTGGCGCATTATGCGCATTTAACGGTTCATGGTGTTTTGCACCTGCAGGGTTACGATCATGTCAACGATGATGAAGCCGCTATCATGGAACAGAAAGAAATAGCTTTATTGGAAAAAATGGGGTTTAACAATCCGTATACCGAAGATAACTGCGCAGAAATGGCGAACTAAAGATTGAACTTAAAAACCTCAGTTGACCGTTTAAAAGAACAATCTCAAGGAAATCCTTTCACTCAAATGGTAGATTACACTATGCCATTTATTTTAGGTTGAATAATTTTGTACAGTTTTTTTCACAGCAAATCATAAATCAGAATGAACGATCCCTCACCTAAGACGGGTTGGCTGGAGCGTGTCAGCAGCATGCTCCTACGCGAACCCGAAGACCGGAAACAACTGATTTCATTATTACACTCGGCATTTGAGCGCAACCTGCTTGATTCCGATGCGCTCAGCATGATCGAAGGTGTCATGCAAGTCTCCGAAATGCAAGCGCGCGACATCATGATACCGCGCTGCCAGATGGACGTTATCGATATTAACGAACCACCTGAAAAATTTATCCCGTTTGTTATAGAAACGGCACATTCGCGTTTCCCAGTCACGGAAGGTTGTGAAGACGAGATTATCGGCATCCTGCTCGCAAAAGATTTACTGCGTTATTATGCTGGCGCAGAAGACTTCAATATTCGCGCCATGCTGCGTCCTGCGGTTTTTATTCCTGAATCCAAACAACTCAATGTACTGCTCAAGGATTTTCGAAACAACCGTAACCATATCGCCATTGTCGTCAATGAGTACGGCGGTGCCGCAGGATTAATCACGATTGAAGACGTACTGGAACAGATTGTCGGTGAAATCGAAGATGAATACGATTTCGATGAAGACGAAGCCAACATCGTTCAGGAGCAGGAGAATGTCTACCGTATCAAAGCCATAACCGAAATAGATAATTTCAATGAAACCGCAGGTGCGCAATTCAGCGATGAAGACTATGACACCGTTGGCGGTCTGGTGCTAAACAAGTTTGGCAGACTACCCAACCGGGATGAATCGGTTGAAATCGATAACTTCAAATTCACCGTACTGCGCGCGGACAGCCGCAGATTATATATACTCAAAGCCGAGAAAATTGTAAATGAATCCCAATCCGAGTAATCGGATTTATTCATTTTTCATCGTTTTGTTTTCGTTGCCATGCCGAAAGTAACTACACGTACTGTTGACACGCAGGTATCAGAGACGTTACAGCAATGCGGTTTATCTCCGGTGCTGGCGCGGATTTATGCTTCGCGCGGCATAACGCATGCCGAACAGCTCGAAACCGAATTAAAACGCCTGATTCCTTTTCAGGATATTAAAAACATCATTCCAATGGCCTGTATTCTGGCCGATGCCATTGAATCCGGGAAACGGTTGCTGATTGTTGCCGATTACGATTCCGATGGTGCAACGGCTTGTGCAGTGGGTATACGCATATTGCGTCAGTTCGGCGCCATTGTGGATTATCTGGTACCCAACCGATTTGAATATGGTTATGGCTTGACACCGGAAATCGTCGAGCTGGCGCATTCAACAAAGCAACCGGATATTCTGATCACTGTTGATAACGGCATTGCCAGCATTGATGGCGTGACGGCGGCAAATGCCCTGGGCATACAGGTATTGGTAACCGATCATCATTTGCCGGGAGATGAACTGCCCGATGCGACGGCTATTATCAATCCGAACCAGCCGGGGTGTTTGTTTCCGAGTAAGAGCATAGCCGGTGTCGGTGTTATTTTTTATCTGATGATGGCATTACGGGCGGAACTACGCCAGCGCGGGACTTTTCAGCATAAAAAAGAACCCAATCTGGCCGGTTACCTGGATCTCGTTGCGCTCGGCACCGTCGCCGATGTCGTCAAGCTGGATGACAATAACCGGATTCTAGTGACACAGGGCCTGAAACGCATTCGCATGGGTAAAGCTTGCGCAGGAATTCAGGCTTTACTAAAAATTGCACGGCGTCAGCTTACCCAAACCTCAACGTATGACCTCGGGTTTATCCTGGGGCCACGCTTGAATGCGGCGGGAAGACTCGATGATATGTCGCTCGGCATTGAATGCCTGATTACTGACGATCCGGCGCATGCCTTTCAGGTCGCACGTGAACTGGATACGTTGAATCTGCAACGCCGAGAAATTGAATCCGGCATGCAGGAGAGCGCCTTGTCAATGCTGGAAAATACGCTGCAAGCCGAGAACAACCGGATTCAGAATGCATCGAGCATTTGTCTGTTCGATCAAAACTGGCATCAGGGCGTTATCGGTATTCTCGCCTCCCGAATCAAGGAAAAATATCACCGGCCAACCATTATTTTTGCACCAGGAAAAGACGGTGAAATAAAAGGTTCGGGCCGATCCATCCCAGGGTTCCATCTGCGCGATGCGTTGGACCTGGTTTCCAAACAGCACCCTGCCTTGATTGCCAAATTCGGCGGTCACGCTGCAGCAGCCGGATTGACGATCCATGCCAACCATTTTGAACAATTCTGCGATGCTTTTGAGCAGACGGCGCAGTCTTTATTGACGCCGGCCGATTTGACACGCATCATCGAAACCGATGGTGACTTGATTGAATCCGAGATTAACATGGAACTGGCACAGCATCTGACCCGCCAGGTTTGGGGACAAGGTTTTCCACAACCCACGTTTAATGCACTTTTTAATGTTGAGGATCAACGCATAGTCGGGGAAAAGCATTTAAAACTGAAACTTAAAAAAGTGGATTCCGATACGGTATTCGATGCCATTCTGTTTTTTCACAATGATTTACTGCCGGATACTATTAATGCAGTTTATCAACTGCAAATCAACGAATTCAATGGCCGTACAACATTACAGCTAATGCTGGAACACTGGTCATATCCGGAATCATCCGAATGAACGCAATGGGTGAAGGTGTCTTAAAATGAATTTCGAATTCCTGCAAGACAGCGAACTATTTCATTTGCCCCTTTTTGCCACCAGTCTGGCAATCGGCTTGTTAATCGGGCTGGAACGCGAACGTAACCCAACCGCCAAAGCCGGATTGCGTACCTTTGCTTTGGTTGCGTTGTTCGGAACACTGGCAGCAATGCTATCGGAGAAAACGGATTCACCATGGTTTCTGGTGACGGGGCTCTTCATTATCGGCTCGATGGTTATTGCGGCATACCTTCGATCAAAAGATGACAGTATGACCGACCCAGGGACAACTACCGTTGCAGCCATTATGGTTTGTTATGGACTGGGGGCGATCATCTGGTATGGCGATACCAAACTGGCCATTATGCTGGCGATTGTCACGACCATTTTGCTGTATTTCAAGACCGAGTTACACGGTATTACGCAAAACCTGGGGCGGCGCGATCTGGTATCGATTCTGCAGTTCGCGGTTTTGACATTCATCATACTGCCCATTTTACCCGACGAGAATTTAGGGCCTTATGAAACCTTCAATCTGCATCAAATCTGGTTAATGGTCGTGCTGATTTCAGGCGTCAGCCTGACGGGTTACGTCGCGTTGCGCTTGATCGGTGAACAACAAAGCGCCGTGTTGCTAGGGTTGCTCGGCGGTCTGGTTTCCAGTACGGCGACTACTCTTGTCTATACCAGGCTTAGCAAAAGCAGTCAGTATTTTTTACAGTTGGCAATAGTCGTGATTATGATCGCCAATCTCACCGTACTCATTCGGTTGGCGATAGTCAGCGCTGTCGTTTCCCCAGATATTTTGCCTAAATTGTTACCGGTACTTGGCAGTGGCTTGTTGATGGGGATCGGTGCGACCTGGTATTGGTGGCGACGGCTGAGCGAGCACAATGACATCCCCGCGCCGGAAATCAAAAATCCAACAGAATTGCGTACTGCAGCCAGTTTTGGGTTGCTTTATGCCATTGTCCTGTTTTTTGCCGCCTGGTTATCCGATATAGCAGGCAGCCGTGGCCTGTATGCCGTCGCTTTGGTATCCGGCCTGACTGATGTCGATGCCATCACGTTAACAAGCCTGCGGCTATTCGAACTCGGCAAATTGCAGGATTTTGAGGCAGTAACCGCGATTTCACTAGGCGTCATATCCAATATTTTCTTTAAACTGGGACTGATTTATTTTCTGGGCAATATACTCACGGCCAAACGCTGTGCGACCGGTATGGTGGCAACCGCTGCAGGAATCGGCGCGGCATTGCTGGTATTTTTGTGATGACTGGATATTCAAGTGGTTTATACGCTTTTATAACAATCAACTGTGGTTTTTAGTTTCAAGACAACCCATTGACGCCAACATACACAAGACATTCCGTAAAAGTCAACGCCGCAACGGTCGGAATACTTCCAATTCCCAGGGTCTCAATGCCAGCATAAAACCCACGTTTTTACGCTTGTCGAATGGCAAGCGCGCATCCTGCCGGTGCATCTCGGTGAATTCTTTGGCGAGCATTTGCATTTTGTTCATCAATACCTGTATGGAAACATCGCTGAACAGGCCGGATAGAAACAGTCGCTGTTCGAATTCACCGGTAAATGCCGAATGCAAAAACTGACTTTGTATCTGTTTTTCAAAAAAACGTTCGATGGGACCGTCGGGCAGCCAGCGGAAACCTTCGTCAATGCGCAATTTGATACGGTTCTGCGGCAACAGATCGATGATCTTGAGTTTGTCGAGCCGGGTCAAATAACGGACACATTCAGTATCCGAAATATGATAATGGCTGACAATATCCTCGAAATTCAGCCGATTACGCACGCACACTGCGACCAGCAACAGCTTGGTATCACTGATGAGCTCCTTTTCCTGTTCAATCGTGAGCTGGGTAATCCGCTGGCGCGATTCCTGGTAAAGCTGAAAAAGATCGGATAGTTCCATTTTCATGAGCTGGCATATCGCTTCAAGCCGATCCAAGGTCAGCCGATTCGATGCGAACATGCGTTTGACATTCGCCTCGCTCATGTTTAATCCGGTTGCAATATCAGCATAGGTCATACGCTGGTTTCTCAGTGTTTTCTTTAATATGTCAATCAGTGCTTCGGTCTGCATTATTTCATCCCTTTATCGTTGCAGAAGCAATCCACAGCAAAAAGTATAATAATAATATACCCATTATCCATCAAATTGCTTCTAATTCAAAAAAAGTTTATCCAACCGCCTCTCTGCCGAATAATGCAATCGTGATTATTCAACTGAAGGAGACTGCAACCATGTCCATACTGAAAAGATTATCGACAACACTGATTTCACGGTTTGATCAGGTTGTCACCGGAATTGAGAACCATGATGCCGTCATACAGGCGTCACTGGATGAAATGAGCAACAAAATTGCCAAGGCCAAAATCGCGCTGAACCGGGCCTGCCGTGAGCGGGATCGACTGAAAACCGAGATCGAACCACAACTGAACAACGTTCAACGCTGGCGCGAGCGCGCCGTCAGTTGCGCACAGTCGGATGAGGCCAAAGCGTTGGAATGCCTGCGCCGTTCGCATTGTTGCGAGAATCAGGCAGCAGCAATGCAAAAAACACTGGATGAATACGAACGGTCGATTGAAACCATGATCGTCAAAATCAAATCCAGCGAACAGCATCTGGCCGAAATGAAACAGAAGCTCACGCTAATGCGCGCCAGACAGGCCACCAGCAACGTCAATTCAACCCTGTCAACCACCAACCCACCCAATGGCGATGTTGAAAAGATGCTGGATGAGACTTTCACCCGCTGGGAAATGAATATCCATCACGATGACATTATTACATTGGAGTGTCCCGATACGATGGATGCCATGGAGCGTGAATTCATCACCCAAGAACAGCAAAACGATTTACGCAACGAACTGTCCGCATTACTGGCCAAGGAGGAACAACAATGAGCACTTTGCAAAACCCAATCATTCAGGATAAAGATGAAACACAAACGGACGATCGCCGCGGAAGCAGTGCGATTAATCGATTCACGGCACTATTGCGCATACTCGGCGCCGCAGCCTTGATCTTTGCCATGTACAGTTTCCTGGCCAAAGGATGGCAAAATGGTAATGACAGCTTCCGCTATCTGTTATTGCTGGGACATACCGGAGTTTTGGCTGCCATGGGACTGGCCAGCGGCCATTACCTCAAGGAAAGTAAAGGGGCGCGTTTGTTATTAGTGCTGGCGCTGGTCTCGATACCGGTTAATTTTGCGATACTTGGCTCATTCATTTATTCGCAGACAGTTCACCTTTCAGCAGCACATGCCGACAACTATCCGGATTATGTTTTCTGGTCTGTAGACAGTTTGAATACTGCACTGCTGACTATTGCCGGTTCCTTGCTGATTCTGGCGCCTGTCGTCCTGCTGGGCTTTACGGTACTGGCACGGTATATGTCGACTCAATTGTCATTACTGTTTCTGTTTAGCAACTCAGCATTATTACTGCCGGTGCGGGATGCAGAAATCATCGGCCTGCTGGTACTCGCGTTGACAGGGCTGGTTTTCGTTTTGACCCGCAAGTTTGCAGCCAATCAGGTCGCGGCCAAAACGCCGGAAGGCATGATTGCACTCAGCCTTCAACTGCTGCCATTATCGGTGCTGGCCGTGCGCAACTTATGGCTTTATTCGCCGAATGTATTCCTGTTCACGGTATTCTGCCTGACTGTTTTTCTGCTGCTGCGCCAGGTGTCATTCTGCCTCGAAACCAATTCAAAGTTTCGCACTATTCTGGATATCATGACATTAGCCCCGGCCCTGTTGATTGTCCTGCCGTTAAGTTCGGTATTGAGTGATCTGGCTTTCTTTCCGAATGCACTGGTGTTACCGACGGCGACACTGGTCTCGGCGCTGATGATTTATGACATTTCACGCCGAAATACTGACAGCGCAGGTGTCTACAGGATGATCGCCATGAGCGAAATACTGCTAGGCCAGGTAGTTAATCTGGCGCTCTTTGATGGATTACTGGCGACATTGGCGTGCATACTGATTGGCGCCGGATTGCTGGTTTACGGTTACACGGTACGGCAACGCAGCCTATTTGCCGGCGGTGCGGCACTGATTATCGCCGGCATGCTTCAACAGCTGATTGATCTGGCGTACCGGTTTGATCTTGGCAACTGGGCCAGCTTCGCTATCCTCGGCATGATCGCCATCCTTGCCGCCTCCGTCATCGAATCCCAGGGATCAAAAATAAAACATCACGTTAGCACATGGAAAAATACGTTTCAGCAGTGGGAACGATAACACATTGTAAGGTGCAATGCCCTTTGGTTATTGCACCTTACCCCGCTATATTTTAGAAGAAACTTTTGTAATGAACTGTTTTAGCCTGATTGACAAAACCGGAGTATATCCGTTTAGACTGGTACGAATAGCATTTTCCAGGGCTGTTTTACTGCGTTTTATACGGAAATTTACCGAGCCGTCAGGATGTAATGTGACATGAGCCGTTTCAGTTGTTCCCAATAGCTTGTGCTGGAGCACTTCATCTTCTCCTGCACCGGTCGTGCTGTTGTAAACGACAAAATTTATTACATCGCTTCCTTTCTTGTACTGCTCTTCAATTTTCGGTCTGCCATGCATATTCAAATTTCCTTGTGATTTCATAAGTTGCTATAGAACAGGCTGCAGCAACGTTCATCGAAGAATTGACACCGAGCATTGGAATATGTACTGCGGCATCGGAAACTTTCAGCAGGCTTTCACAGATACCTTGATTTTCCGACCCGAGAATTAAACAGATTTTTTCTTCTTTCGAGACCGAAAAATCTTCAATATCGATACTATTTGATGTGATCTCCAGACTGATGATTGTATAGCCGGATTGTCTCAAATTGCCAACCACAGACAAAGCGTCCTTTTCGTAAGCATAAGGAACATATTTTTCTGTGGATCTGGAGGTTTTCTTGATTTTCTGGTTGGGTGGAACAAGAGAATTGCCGGTTAAATATATTTTCTCCACACCAAGCGCATCCGCTATCCTGAAAAAACTTCCAATATTCATCGGCACATCGATATCGTTCGCCAAAAAACATAACGGGTATTTTTGTGATGTCGCCTCGTGTGCACTATGATCGAGTTGCAAGTTACTCATGATCTTCACTTTTTTTAATTTTGCTCACTGTTATTCTCTGCCGACCAAAGCACAATAACTTTGATGCGCTATGTAAATACACATAAAAAACAGCTCAGTATTTGCGCTGTAACGCCCTGCCGGCTATTGTCGTATCCTACTGACTGGTCATTTTTTCAGCGAGTAGACCGGATAAGTTTACGCCATCCGGGAATATTGAACCTAAAAACCTCAGTTGACCGTTACAAGGAAATACAACCTAATGAATAAAAATATAAATTTATTCAAAATGCCTTAACCTGAATGGTGAGCAACACTATGATGCTTATAGTCCATTGTTTTTTACTTTTTGCGGTGTTGCAATTCGTTGTAATAAC
>JAGRFM010000085.1 GCA_020446045.1 Nitrosomonas sp. | reverse complement strand
TGCCAAGGCATATTCAAGGAACAAAAACGCCGACAATTTTGTTCGAAAAACAAACCCGAAGGGCGCGACAGATTTTTGCGCCTATTTATTCAAAGTACTTGAACATAGCTACGGCTATGCCCCACGTACTTTTTGCAAACATTCATCAAAAATCTGCTCGCGCAGAAATGCACATAACTCATGATGACACCCCCCTAGTTTTAATTTCTTTTTGAGCGCGAACTGATGAATGTGCTGATTATAGAAGATAACCAGGATATTGCAGCGAGCATCTATGATTATCTGGAAGCCATCGGTTATACCGTTGATGCAGCAGGCGATGGCATCACCGGGTTGCACATGGCGCTAACCAGAAACTATGACGTGATTATTCTGGATTTAAACCTGCCGGGCATTGATGGTATTGAACTCTGCCAACGCCTTCGCAAGGATGCACGCCGGGCAGTTCCTGTCATCATGTTAACAGCGCGGGACTCACTCGATAGTAAGCTGGAAGGTTTTAATTCGGGTGCGGACGACTATTTGATCAAGCCTTTTGCGTTAAAAGAACTGGCAGCGCGCGTTAAAGTTTTGTCCGAAAGAGTCAATCGCGTTTCTTCATCCCAGATGCAGATTGGCGAATTGTCACTTGACATGAATACGCACGAAGTCATACGGGCCGGCAAACATATTGTTCTCAATCCAACCTTATTCCGCTTGCTGGCCTTTTTGATGCAAAACCCGCATCGCGTGATCAAACGCGAAGAACTCGAACATGCGGTTTGGCAAGACAACCCTCCGGATAGCGATGCACTGCGCACACATCTATCCCACTTGCGTCAGGCTGTTGATAAACCGTTTGATTACCCGCTTATACAAACTATCCGCGGTTTTGGCTATAAATTAACCGACAAGAATGCAGAAGACTAAGCGTCTCAGACAGCGCATTACTTTTGCTTTTTTACTTTTCGGTGCTGCGATTACGCTGGTTCTTGGTTTTAGTTTGGTAATGGCACTTAAATCAATCGAAACCAGCGTACTCGACGACATCCTCTATACAGAATTAGCCGAGTTTCAGAAACATGTTACCGACAGCCAACACATCAATGAATTTTACCGCTCTAAAGCCACGATAGTCATTTACACCGTTCCTTTGAACGATTCTTTAGCAATTATACCGGAACATGTGCGCAACCTTCCTCAAGGCATTCATGATGTCACTAATAATAACCGTGATTACCGAATTCTGGTCGAAGATAGTGACAGTATTCGCTATATTGTGCAATTTGACGATACCAGTATTCATAAACGTGAGCGTGACTTTATTCGCCTGGTCTGGATATGTGCAATAGTAACTTTGATTATTGCGTTCATAATTGGCTTGGGAGTAGCAAATCACGTGATTAGTCCCATTAAAAAACTGGCTCACCAGGTCAAGTCACTCAAAAATCAACCCGGAGAGTCTCTGGATATGTCAGAGTTCGGGGACGATGAAGTTGGCGTTTTGGCACGCAAGTTGCAGCATTACCATGAGCAATTGCAGCAATTACTGATTCGTGAGAAGGAATTTACGAGCAGTGTCAGTCATGAATTACGTACCCCGGTAACCAGCATTAGCATGGCAGCAGAAGTTCTCGCATCCAAAACCGATTTATCAACCCTGGAACATGAACGTATTCAGCGTATTCAACGCGCAGTCGGCGAGATGTCTGAACTCATCGAGACTTTTTTGATTCTGTCACAGATCAATGACGAACCAGCAAAGCATAGCGAAGCCTGTGAAATGGCGCCAATTATAAGTAAAGTTGTGGAACAGCAACGCGTTTGGCTCGGCAAAAAACCCGTCCAAGTCATTGTCGAAGAACATGGGAAACTGGAAGTGGCCGCACACCCAGGCATATTGAGTGTCCTGGTTGCCAATTTGGTTCGCAATGCATTTCGGTATACCGAGCAAGGCACCATTACCGTTTTGTTTGACGATAAACAACTTACCGTTATCGATACCGGCATCGGTATCGATATACCCACACAAGCTCAACTTTTTAAGGGTTATATTAAAAGCAATTCAGGCAATAAAAACAGGCCTGGATTGGGTTTGACAATTGTTCAGCGCATTTGTGAAAGATATGGATGGAGGGTATCCTTCGAAAGTAAAAGGGGACATGGCTCCCAGTTCACTGTGCTGTTCACCAAACAATAAAACCCAATCCATAGCCTAAAAAGAAGGCTGTAAATCTAAGTTGTTTGCGGGCGAACCAACAAAATCGATGAATCAACTTTTGCGACAAGTTGCTCAGCAACTGAACCCACAAAAAACCGCTCTAATCCACGGCGGTTAGCTGTACCGACAACAAGCAAATCTACTTCTCCATCCGCAGCAGCCTTGGCTATAGCTTCTGCAATACCATTCAAACCATATTCAATCTCTGCCGTCAGCAGTTGTGTTTCGATAGCAATTACGTCCACTGACGATGCGGCTCCCGCCAATATTTCTTCGCCGTTCTTTTGATCTACTGCCGAATCATTTCCGATTGCATGGACAATACATATCGTTGCGTTATAGGTATTGGCTATATTTTCGGCTTCCTCCAGTGCCTGCCTGGCAGTGTCACTGCCATCAACAGCAACCATAATTTTCTTGTACATGGCATTATTCCTTTATGTTGGTAGGTTTTGTATGCATAGTCGCTTTATTAGCGTAGTAATCGGCCTTCTACCGCAAGGCGTTTAAAAGAAACAAGATGAAGTTAGTAAATGTAAATTTTTATACTCCATATAATCAATCAGTTATAATTGTTTCTTGAAAGAATATGTTCAAAAAAAATGGTCATGTCAGCAAGTTACTGTTGAATCTGATTGGGGAGATATAGACTGGTAAACTGCCAAACTTTAGTCCCATTAACCAAGAATCTGATCATTATTATCATTAGAAATTGATTTTTTAAGATTAATAGGCCAACTAAAGCCAGCAGTAATCTGCCTGCAACAATAACTTGTGACATAGACCGAAGACACATGCTGTTTTACTGCAAATTGCCGCTATCCCGCTTCAGATTTTCAAAGTAGCGTTTGATGACATCACTTCCGCGCATGTTGTCGTGTTTGGTGTAGACCATGTAATGGATAATTCCATGGACAGCCATTGCAATCAGCAACCCTTCAAAAATACCAACCCAAAAGACCAGTCCACCGCACAGAACCGCGAGGATTAACGCATAAGGACCATAATGCGTTACATGAACCAACCCGGCTATCATCTTATAACCCGAAAACATCATAATGGCCGCCAAAGCAAACTTAGGCAGGTAATCCAGATAAGCCGGATTGAAGGTAAAGAATACGACAACGAAGCCAATGACAAGCACTGAGAACTTGGTGTATGCACCAGCAAGCTTGTTGGTCGTACTCTTTGCCAGGCCATCGAGGTTGGTCATACCCCCGAAAAAGCTCGAGCCCATATTTGCAATCCAGATAGCAAGCAAACTGTTATTACTGTTCGTTTTACGTTTCAACGGATCTATTTTTTCAATCGCCGCATTACTCATTACCTGTTCGATAACGTCAATGATGGCCAGCATTGCACAGAAAAGAATCATCGTGATCATAATCATCATCGTCACATCCGGCTCAGGCAAAGGTAGTCTTAGATAAAGCTCAACATCTTCAACATAAATCATCGGTACGGTAATGACTTGCGCCAACACTGCGCCTGCTATAATCAACGCGAAATACGGCACGGCAGGTTGTGTGTCTTTAAACTTCGAAAACAGATAGATAAACCCGACAAACCCGATGGCCGAGATGGTCAGCATCTGATAGCGCGCACCATTCCAGAATTCTTCTGTAACGGCCTCTTCGGGTATTTCATAGGTAAACTCAAAAAACTTTAAGAAAATTTTGAGTCCCACTCCGGCAAGCAACCCCTCAACCAGGTAGGCTGGCACAGCAATGAGCAGATAACGTTGCCAGTTAAAGTGCCAAATAATAGCCTGCATGAAAGCAGTCAGAAAAATACAAAACGCCATGTTTTGAATGCCGAAACTCGCCACACCCAAGGCCAAAACAGGCGCAAGTCCTGCAGCGATACCCGGCGCACCGACAAAGTTACCAGGTCTGAACCAGGCATTAATCCAGCCAACAAGACAGGCAAACGCCACTGTCGCCAATCCGACTTTGATCGGATAATCGGACATGATGGCGATGCCAATCGATAACGGAATCGCCATGGCGCCGGTAATTAGACCTGCCGCCGTATCACGCAAGGCATATTGAGACTGGAAAGCTGCAGAACCCGGTAAGGTGACTGGGCCTGATTCATTTTGCGGGCCGTTGGAAGATGGCCTGCTATCAGTGTTTGATTGCATAATTCGTGATTTCTCCCATTTGATAAATATTCAAATAAATTGCTTTTTATTAAGTACCGAATACTTACCAAACAAATAACATAGCCTATGTTAAGGCAACGCTAAATTTAGGTTAACGTTTTGTTAACAGGCTATAAATCAAATGATTATGCAATGCATATTGCATTCAAAAAATATAGAAACAGATTATATTTCTGGCTGAAAACAATTTGATTTTGATACTAACAATGAAGATATGCAGAAAATATTCTTCTAAACAGAAGTTCTGACTTCGAAGCCATACAAATAACAAATCTTATTGCATTCGTCATAACATCTCTTTCTTAACGATCGTAGTCGATTCACTTGTTTCTTCTAAACCATTTTCCGTTAATCGCCAAATACCGAACGTCACACTGGGAGGAATGCCTATACCAAGATTCAGACTGCCGATACGATAATTCGATCCGCGCGCTTTTAGAATCGCGTTGACTTTTTCCTGTTTCTCGACAGCTTTGATAATGGTACTCGCGATGACTTCATCACTGCTGAATTCAACGGTTTTGTCGGCAACTTTGTTGGTCAGTTCTTTGGCCTTGTCCAGAATACTCATGGTTTGTTATCCTCAAAAAGGCGATCACTTAAATTTGAATTTATCCTCTTTCGTAGGCCAAAACTGGCGCCAACCACCGCTCCGCCATCTCCATCGTCCAGCCTTTACGCCGCGCATAGTCCTCCACCTGATCCTTGCCGATTTTTCCTACTGCAAAGAAAGTCGATTCCGGATGTGAAAAATAAAAACCGGAAACGGCCGCAGTCGGCACCATGGCAAATGATTCGGTCACGATTATCCCGGCTTTTTCCGGTGCGCCGAGCAACTGGAACAACGGCCCTTTTTCGGTATGATCCGGGCACGCCGGATAACCCGGCGCGGGACGGATGCCTTTATATTCTTCGTTGATCAACTGTTCGTTATCCAAGCCTTCATCTTTGGCGTAACCCCAGAATTCGCGTCGCACGCGCATATGCATATGTTCGGCAAACGCTTCTGCGAGACGGTCTGCGAGCGCCTTGAGCACAATGGCGCTGTAATCATCATGCGCTTCTTCAAACGTTTTGATGCGCTCGTCAATACCAAAACCCGCACCTACGGCAAACAGGCCAATATAGTCCTTGATTCCGGTCTCTTTAGGTGCGATAAAGTCTGACAAACACCGATTCGGCTTACCGGTGGGTTTTTGTGTCTGCTGGCGCAGGCAATGCCAGATCATGGCCACTTTTGAGCGGCTTTCATCGGCATAGATTTCAATATCATCACCTACCGCATTGGCCGGAAACAGACCGATCACTGCATTGGCTGAAAGCCATTTCTGCTCGACAATTTTTTTCAGCATCGCCTGAGCATCCCGGTACAATTGGCTTGCAGTTTCACCAACGACTTCATCTCCCAGAATCGCCGGAAAACGGCCCGCCAATTCCCAGGCTTGGAAAAAAGGCGTCCAGTCGATATTAGGAACAATCCGTTCGAGTGGATAATTGTTTAAGGTACGAATACCGATCAATTCCGGCTTTGGAGGATTATAGCCCGTCCAGTCCGGTTTGAATGCATTCGCGCGCGCTGCTTCAATGGTCAACAGTTGTGACGGACCTTTTTTGTTTTTATGCTGCGTGCGGACTTTCTCGTATTCATCTTTGACGCCTTGAATATAATCGGCTTTCATGTTTTCAGACAACAGATTGCTGCATACACCGACAGCACGACTAGCGTCAGGTACCCAAACCGTCGCACCTTTGTAATGCGGTTCGATCTTGACAGCGGTATGCACGCGGGATGTCGTCGCACCACCGATCAACAATGGAATGGTAAAGCCTTCACGCTGCATTTCCTTGGCGACATGCGTCATTTCTTCCAGTGACGGTGTAATCAAGCCGGATAACCCAATGATATCGGCGTTTTCTTTTCGCGCCATGTCCAGAATTTGTGTACTCGGCACCATAACGCCCATGTTAATGACTTCATAGTTATTGCATTGCAGTACCACGGCAACAATATTTTTACCGATATCATGTACATCGCCTTTCACGGTTGCAACGACTATCTTGCCTTTAGGCCGCGAATCACCGAGCAGTTTTTTCTCTTCCTCGATAAACGGGAGCAGATGGGCAACCGCCTGTTTCATTACGCGCGCCGATTTGACCACCTGCGGCAAAAACATTTTGCCCGCACCAAACAAATCACCGACCACGCCCATACCATCCATCAACGGGCCTTCAATCACTTGAATCGGCCGACCGCCCTTGGCATCGATTTCCTGGCGCGCTTCTTCGGTATCTTCAACGATATACGTGGAAACCCCCTTGACGAGCGCATGCGTTAACCGTTCCTGCAGCGGCAGTTCACGCCAGCTTAAATCTTCGACCTGCTCTTTTTTCTTACCCTTGAAACTTTCGGCAAAATCAACCAGCCGTTCGGTCGCATCTTCACGACGGTTAAACAAAACATCTTCGACGCGTTCAAGCAAATCAGCCGGAATGTCTGAGTAAACCCCTAATTGTCCGGCGTTGACGATGCCCATGGTCATACCGGCTTTCACCGCATGATAGAGAAACACGGTATGTATCGCTTCACGGACCGGTTCGTTACCCCGGAATGAAAATGAAATATTCGAAACACCACCGCTGATTTTGGCATACGGCAGTGATTTTTTGATTTCCCGCGTTGCTTCGATAAATGCCACACCGTAATTGTTGTGTTCCTCAATGCCGGTGGCAATCGCAAAAATATTCGGATCGAAAATAATGTCTTCCGGTGGAAAATCGACTTTATCCACCAGCACGCGGTAACTGCGCGTACAAATCTCAACCTTGCGCTCCAGCGTATCCGCCTGACCTTCTTCGTCAAACGCCATGACGATGACAGCCGCACCGTAACGCCGCGCCAGTTTGGCATGTTGAATAAACTCCGCCTCACCCTCTTTCAGGCTGATCGAATTGATAATCGCCTTGCCCTGGATGCATTTCAACCCGGCTTCAATGACCGTCCACTTGCTCGAATCAATCATGATCGGCACACGGCAGATATCCGGCTCGGCCGCAATCAGATTCAGGAATGTGACCATTGCTTTTTGCGAATCAAGCATGGCTTCATCCATATTGATATCGATGATCTGCGCGCCATTCTCAACCTGGCTGCGCCCTACATCAAGTGCTTCGGGATACTGATCGCCAAGTATCAGGCGCGCAAATGCACGTGAACCGGTTACGTTGGTACGTTCACCGACATTCACAAACAATGATTGATCGTCAATATTTAAGGGTTCAAGTCCTGATAATCGGAGTTTTTTGGGTATTTCCGGGATTTTTCGCGGCGGCAACGCAGAAACCGCGCCAGCAATCGCCTGGATATGTGCCGGTGTAGTACCGCAACACCCACCGACGATGTTTACGAAGCCGGATTGCACGAAATCCTTTAGTTGTTTTGCGGTATATTCCGGCGATTCATCATAGCCCGTTTCCGATAACGGATTCGGCAATCCCGCATTCGGATGCACGCTAACATAAACCCCAGCCACTTCGGATAATTCTTCAATGTACGGACGCATCAACTCTGCACCCAGCGCGCAGTTAATACCAACCGATAACGGACGTGCATGCTGTACTGAATTCCAGAACGCTTCGGGGGTCTGTCCGGACAGCGTCCGGCCTGATGCATCGGTAATCGTCACCGATATCATGATCGGCAAGCGGATATTATTGACCTCAAAATACTGATCGATAGCAAATAAGGCAGCCTTGCAATTCAAAGAGTCAAAGATGGTTTCCACCAGCAGAATATCAACGCCGCCATCTACGAGGCCATGTATGGATTCGGTGTAATCAATCACCAATTGATCGAAAGTGATATTGCGGAATCCGGGATCATTGACATCGGGAGAAATCGAAGCGGTTTTCGTGGTCGGGCCGATGACACCCGCTACAAAACGCGGCTTGTCCGGTGTTTTGGCTTCTATTTCCTGCGCAGCCTCACGCGCCAGCTTCGCGGCGGCGACGTTGAGTTCGTATACCAAGTCCTGCAAATGATAATCCGCCATGGAAACCGCGTTGGCATTGAACGTATTGGTTTCAATAATATCCGCACCCGCTTCAAGATATTGTTGATGAATCGAATGGATAATGTCCGGGCGTGTCAGCGTTAATAAATCGTTGTTACCTTTGAGGTCGTGCGGAAAGTCTGCGAACCGTTCACCACGAAAATCGGCCTCCTGAAGCTTAAAGGTTTGAATCATGGTGCCCATTGCGCCATCCAGTAGCATAATCCGGTTCGCAATCAGGTTTTCCAGCAAATTCGTGCGAAGATTTTTATTCATTGATATTTATTGCTTTTTTGATTAAAGCGGTTAATTATACCTTACCTGTCAAATCCTACTAAAAGCTAACCCACTGGGCACGCACAAGATATCCTGTGGGTGCTCTGTACACGGCAAGATCAAGTTGAAGGAGTATAAGGGAAATCAGAAGTTATAAATACAGCAACTCCACCTGGTACCCGGTCGATTTCAGATCACTGTTATCGATATGCAATTGAACAACCAGTTCCTGCCCACGCTTAATCGCTGTCACATCTTTCTGTGCTTTGGATAGATATTCGCCAGCGGTAAAAACGCGGCTGGCCAGTAATTGATTGTGTTTATCGGTTAACGTTAATTTTAAAGCCGGCAGTGCCTGCGCGTAAGTCGCATGATTGCGAAAAATAGTGGTCAGCGCAAGCACCTCGGGGTAATGTTCCGGATCACGCACTTCCAGGTCGGAATGGACAATACTCAGCAACTGAATATCCTCAGGCAAAGGCAATGTACAACCCAGCGGCACGCAGAGTCCCGCCAGAATAGATCTGCTCTGTGGAAAAGATTTAACCAGGTCCGCCCTGAATGCATAAATTCCCTGAATAATCAACAACAAAAACAAACCGGCACAGGCGGCCATCCAAGTCCAGTATTCGCGTGTCTTGGGTTGTTTTTCATCAGACAGAAAGTCAGATACCGGTTCAACACTAGTCGGCTCTTCTGATTCAAATACTACTGCTTCAGCTGATGTCAACGCTATCGAGTGTTGCTCAATTTCAGGTATCGATTGATTTTCATCATGCTTCTCGCCAAACGGTTTCGTTGTTTCATTGGGTTGCACATCATCTAAAAGCGCGAACTTGGCAATATCTGCGGCAACTTGATCAGATGCCTCCGGCACAATGTTTTGCTCGACAATCGATGATGGATATTCAATCTCTGATTCATCTACCGTGATCAAGGTGGCAAATCCGTTAAAGACGGCACGGCATTCACCGCAACGCACAAATCCGTTCTGTACCTGCAATTGCTCCGGATAAATTTTATAGGTTGTCCCGCAACTCGAACAACGCGTTACAAGTGCCATCCATTACTCCGCTCATCCATCCTCTACCGATAAACACCACCAACTTTCAGCCTATTCTTTTCGCAAAGATCAACTTAAACACCGCCAGATTGTCTGCACTTTATGACTTCTTAGTACCGATCAACAATACCCAGCCTTCTTGTGCTTCAGCAATTTGCATGTCAAACCACTGCCGATATAGCGTCGCCACTTCCTGAGCCTGTTCTTGCAATATTCCCGATAATACAATCCGCCCTCCCAGTCGTGTCGCCTTTGCAAGAATGGGAGCGAGTACCATTAACGGGTTTGCCAAAATATTGGCTACGACGATATCAACCTGGGCCATTGGATTTGCATTTTTAACCGATGTTGCTTCCGTGGTAAAAAAGAATTGTTCGGGATTGCAGGCATTCAGCAAGGCATTCGACTGACTTGCCTCGATGGCTTGCGGATCGATATCGACACCTGTTACAAGGCTGGCTCCCAGTTTTAACGCCGCTATGGCCAAAATACCCGAGCCACAGCCATAGTCCAGTACAGTTTCTCCCGGTTGCAGATGCTTGTCTAGCCAGGAAAGACACAGTTTGGTTGTGGGATGACTGCCGGTACCGAAAGCCAATCCTGGGTCAAGAATCAAATTGACCGCCAAAGCATCAGGCGGCTGATGCCAAGTGGGGACGATCCATAGACGCGATGAAATCTGGATCGGATCGAATTGCGATTGAGTCATACGCACCCAGTCCTGCTCTTCCACCACTTCAACACGGTAACCAGGTATTTCCGGCAAAGCAACCGTTTGAACGACAGAACGGATGATTGCCTCTAAATCGACATCCTGCTCAAACAAAGCCGACACTTCTGCTTTATGCCACAACTGATCTACGGGTTCTCCCGGCTCTCCATATAACGGCTTTTCCTCAGCCGTTCCAGCATCCGCATCGCAAATTTCAACCGACAATGCGCCCTGCTCCAGTAACGCATCGCTCAAGGATTCGGCAAAAACGTCATCAGTCTTAATAACAAGTGTTTTCCAGGTCATAATGGCTAAGGCATATGCTCTCGACTACCCGCAACAATGATACAGATTTGCTCGAAGTACCGAAGTTTCATAATAACAGGCTGAACATGGCGATTAATACAAACCACTTGTCTAGCACGATAACCGGTAATTAACCCGACTTCTCAACCTGTTGATTATGCAAAGCCAGTTTTTGTTCCAGATAATGGATTGAAAATTGTCCACCAAGAAATGTCGCATCGGACAACAAGTCGAGATGCAACGGAATATTGGTTTTTATTCCCTGAATCACTGTTTCCGACAAGGCAATACGCATACGCGCTATGGCCTGCTCCCGCGTATCACCATAGGTAATGATTTTACCGATCATCGAATCATAATACGGCGGCACCATATAATTATGATAGACGTGAGAATCAACACGTATTCCGGGGCCTCCAGGCGCGTGATATTGCGTAATACGCCCGGCTGAAGGTGTGAGCTTATATGCATCTTCGGCATTAACGCGGCATTCAATTGAGTGTCCTTTCAAGACTATATCTTTTTGGCCATGCGGCAGCGGTTTGCCCGCCGCAACATTAATCTGAGCTTGCACCAGATCGATACCGGTCACTGCTTCAGTAACCGGATGCTCAACCTGTAAACGCGTATTCATTTCGATAAAATAAAACTCATTGTTCTCGAAAAGAAACTCAAATGTTCCGACACCACGGTATTTGATTTGTCTGCAAGCCTCTGCGCAACGTTCGCCTATTTTATTGCGCAGTTTTTCCGGAATACCTGGAGCAGGCGCTTCTTCCAGAATCTTTTGATGTCTGCGCTGCATCGAACAATCACGTTCCCCTAAATGCACGGCATTGCCATGCTCGTCTATCAACAATTGGAATTCTATATGGCGCGGATTTTCAAGATATTTTTCTGCATACACGACCGGATTGCCAAAGGCGGCCTGCGCTTCGTTGCGTGTCATAATTACAGCGTTGGGCAATGCAGCTTCCGTATGGACGACACGCATACCCCGCCCCCCACCGCCACCGGCCGCTTTGATAATGACGGGGTAGCCTATCTCCTTAACGATTTTTTTAATGTCATCGATACTCTCAGGCAATGCCCCATCTGAACCCGGAACACAGGGAACACCCGCAGCCTTCATGGCATTTTTGGCGCTCACTTTATCACCCATTAAACGAATGGTTTCAGGCCGCGGCCCGATAAAAACAAAGCCGCTTTTCTCAACACGCTCGGCAAAATCTGCATTTTCCGAAAGAAACCCGTAACCTGGATGAATCGCTTCTGCATCCGTTACCTCCGCCGAACTGATAATTGCGGGAATATTTAAATAACTCTGCGCAACCGGCGCCGGTCCTATGCATACGGCTTCATCCGCCAGCTTGACATATTTAGCTTCCGAATCCGCTTCAGAATATACGGCAACCGTTTTAATCCCCATGGCCCTGCAGGCACGTTGAATACGCAAGGCAATTTCGCCACGGTTAGCGATAAGTATTTTCTCAAACATATAAAATCACCAAAATGGATATGATTTATCGACTAATCGTGCTTGCGTTATTGAATGACGAACAAGTGTTCGCCATATTCAACCGGCTGCCCATTTTCAACCAGTATCGCCTTGATCACGCCATTCTTATCGGCTTCAATTTCATTGAGCAGCTTCATTGCCTCGATGATACAAAGCGTATCACCCACTTTTACAGTTTGACCAACTTCAGCAAAGGGACTGGCGCCCGGTGATGGCGCACGATAAAAAGTACCCACCATTGGCGATTTAACAACATGCCCCTCAGGCACAGCTTCTTTTTCATCTGTTGTCTGCGTATCATTAGATGCGACTTCCGCAGCCGATTGAACTTGTCCCTGTGATATGGGCATGGCCCCAGGCTGCATGGGCAGAGTCCATGTATGACTTGGTGCTGATGAACTCGCTTTACTAATGCGAACTTTTTCTTCGCCTTCAGCAATCTCCAATTCCGCTATGCCAGATTCCTCAACCAGCTCAATTAGTTTTTTAAGCTTTCTTAAATCCATATCAAACCCCTCGAGACAAAACCCCGCTGACCAGGGCCATTTCAAAAACAAAAACACCTAAAGATCTGCAATGCTTCATACAATTCAAAACAAGCACGAAAACAAACGACACGTTTCATACATATCGGTTTAGCTCAAAATCAATCTCAAGTTATAAATACTTATAAATAAAATTGACAATCCTAACGATCAACGCTTTGTCAATGCGTATTCCAACGCCAGTTCATAACCTTTGGCGCCCAAACCACTAATAACACCCACTGCCAAATCAGAAAAATAAGAATGGTGACGAAATGTTTCACGAGAAAAAATATTCGACAAATGAACTTCAATAAAAGGCACATTTACCGCAGCCAACGCATCGCGCATCGCCACACTCGTGTGCGTAAAAGCAGCCGGATTAATAATTATAAAATCGGCGCCATCAGTCATGGTCAGTTGAATTCTGTCAACCAAAGCAGATTCCGCATTATGCTGAAAAAAAGTGATACTCACGCCCATATTTTCCGCTTTTTGACTCAGATTTCTGTTAATATCATCCAATGTCAAACGACCATAAATCTCCGGTTCGCGCATTCCGAGCAGATTTAAATTGGGGCCATGGATAACCAATATATTCTTCACACAAGCCTTTCTTAGGATATATTTATAATTATCGCATTTTATAGCCAAAAAGTATAGTTTTTAGCGAAATTAACCGAATTTAACAACAACTCTATAAACTTATAGTCACACTATAAATCAATCCTATCCCCGCGTCATATCATACCAACCAATAATTTGCCCACCGTAGCACAAGCCACTATAATAGCTGGCTATCTTGCACCACACCTAAGTAATGCTGTTGTAGCTCAGATGGTAGAGCAACTGATTCGTAATCAGTAGGTCCGCGGTTCGATTCCGCGCAACAGCACCAATAATCAATAACTTATAAGCACATCCACATAAGCATTATTTCGATTGTGTCAAATTTGTGCCAGAAAACATAGCATCTACGACACGCGCATGCGCAGCAAACTGAGCTGGCGCTAAATGTGCATATCGTCGAACCATCTCTGCTGATTCCCATGCCCCCATCTCTTGGATGACATTTAATGGCACACCATTTTGGGTTAGCCAACTTGCCCAGGTATGGCGCAAATCATGCCAGCGGAAATCCTCAATACCAGCACGTTTTAGTGCTTTACGCCAGGCTCTGGTATTTACTTGAATAACGGACTTACCTTTATAAGTAAATACTGTTTTAGGATGTTTTCCAATTTGCCTCGCTAAAACATCCATAGCCGTAGAATTGAGTGAAACATGAATCGGTTTCCCAGCTTTTGCTTGATCGCCATGTATCCATGCAACATTGCGCTGCATGTCAACTTGCGACCATTCCAGTTTTGTAACATTTGCTCGCCGCAAACCTGTTGCTAGTGAAAATTGCACAATATCCGCCAAATGCACCGGTAATTCCTGTATGAGCTTATTGGCTTCATCAACACTCAAATAACGTACCCGTCGCTTTGGCTCCCGATACAACTTAATAGTTGGCACTTTATCAATCCATTCCCATTCAAAAGTAGCCCGTCGGAAAATAGAACGAATCAACGCCAACAACCGATTTGCCGTAGCCGGAGTGGTTGTTTTTAACTTTAACTCACCTATCCTGGCAATTTCCTCACGAGTGATCTCATGAAGATATTTGCCCCGGAAAAATTGCTGAAGCCAGCTAATTTTAGAAACATCATCATGCTGTGTTTTTTTGTGCTGTGTTTCCATCAGCCACTTGTAAGCAGCTTCATCCCAGGTGTATTTTGGTTTTTCGCCAGCTTTCGCAACTCTCCACGCTTCAGCTTTTAGCTTGTCGTGGAATTCCTGCGCCTGGGTTTTGTCTTCTGTTGCAGCAGAGCATCTAATGCGCTCGCCGCTTGGTGCGGTGAATCGAATCCACCACGTTTTACCGCGTTTAAAGAGTGACATAATTT
>JAGRFM010000084.1 GCA_020446045.1 Nitrosomonas sp. | reverse complement strand
TGGTGTGATATGTTTTCCAGGCAAGTTCTTTCTCCTATTCAATAGGGTAAGAACTTATTCTGGCGTCCACACTCAACCGGTCAAGATAATTGTCGTCTGACCGGACAGGTTAATTGTCGTCTAATAGCGCATAATAACGGGCGGAATCTTCACTGCCATCCAGAATGTTGACCATCGCGGTTTGAAGCTGCAGCAGGTGTTCTGTGTCAAGCTCCATCAGATAAACGCTGTTCTGAACGCGCTCGCCCCAGCGCTCGCATACCTTGGCGGCGCGCCGCAGACGGCGTGGATCGGCAATGTCAGTAATGACGAGATAGTGCATATTTGTTACATAAACCAACAAAAACGGTAAAACTCTACCAGAATTTTGTACTATTTTGTAGGTTTAGCTTTTTGACGTTTGCCGGTATGTAACGGCTATTACATTATCTGGCCTGCCATTTTTCCGGATGGCGGCTTGCATGCATGACGGCAACGATAATCCTAAAAACCTCAGTTGACCGTTAGAAAGAAGTGCGAACTTAATGAATAAAAATATAAATTTCAGGAAAATACTTTAACCTGAGTGGTGAGCAACACTATGCTATTTATAGCCCATTGTTTTTCTTACCATGCAGCAGCTGTTTTGATATCTTCTTCCGCTTCGGCGCGAAAATAGACTTTTAGTTTCACAACTGCTTTTTGATTTCCGCAATCAACCCGGCAGCTTCCCGGCCTTTGATCCGGTCTGTTTCATAAGCATCCAACCGCCGGTCAAGCACCTTTCTTTGGTCAGCTGTCAGCGGCAAAGCAGATTGATCGGCCGCAATACTGTCCCAGATGTCCTCGACCAGTTTAATCCGCTCGCTGATTGACAGTTCTTTTAGGTGTGCAGGTAAAGTTTGCATAGTGGTGTCCTGTTTTTCCAGCTATGAAGCATATCACCTTCAAAGCAGGATGGACAAGCACCGCGCAGTACACCGCACTCCCAAAAAACAAACACCGGTGGACGGGGTTTCACTGATTCACACTACAAAAAACGGGCCTGACTTCGACCCACCTTCCCGACTTTTCATCGGTATCCTTTTTATCTACAATGAACCGGTTCACGGGGATTGTCATGTCCATAGCCTCCGATGCCTTGGTGGGCGTATCATCTGCGCTTGTTTCTGGGTGTCAATGCGGAAAGCGGGTATAAGTGATTCACGATTTGAAATTACTAAAGTTTAATGGCTGAGAAAAACGATTCAATAATCGAAGCAATAACACGCGTTATTCATGCGCACGCACGTGTTGATGCGGTTTATCTGTACGGTTCCCGGGCGAAACAAACGGCGCATGAACACAGCGACTGGGACATTGCCGTTTTATTCAGCGATTACGAAACGGATGCGAATGCGCGTTTGCTACACCCGCAACTGTTAGAGGCTGCGCTTGAGCGTGAATTGAAACTTTATAATCAAATCAGCGTGGTTGATTTGGAGTCGGTTCCCGTTTATTTGCAACACACTATTTTAGTGTCCGGAATTAAATCGTTCGATCGAAACGTGCCGCATGTCAGGCGCATTGAACAAAGCATTTTGTCCAAATGGGAAAAGGATTATGAGAGATATTGCTTATGAACAGGCATTACTTCGCCATCAGCGCAAGATGCTGCGCATCCTGGATGAATACAGCCAGGAAGATGCAGATACCTGGACAGAGCGCGATGCTCTGGCAATTCAGCGCGCGTTACAGGTTTATATCGAATCGTTTATTGGCATGGCGCGCTATTTTGTTCAACAGAAATATCATTTGTCCGTGAGCCAATCCCGCGAAGCGCTAGATGAATTGAAAAGCCGTGGCGACCTGAATCTTCAGCAACACCAGGCATTACTCAAAATAATCGGTTTTCGTAATGTGCTGGTTCATGATTATTTGGATATTAACGATGACATTGCCCGGGCGATTATCACCAAACGGCTTTATGCAACACTGGAAAACTTCACTGTGCAATGGCGGCAGGAGCTGGATGCACTGGACAGCGATCCAGGACAGCCATGATATGCTCCGCCTGCGTTTTGTTTTCGAAACCAACCACAACCGACTTTCCCTGCAAAAGGCGGGCCTGGCTTCGGCCCACCTTCCCCACCACACCGCATTTTTGCCGCCACGGACTTCATTGGTGTCAATTATGCTGACTGTTTGAAACGATGATGATGGGTTTGTCCAATCGGCATGTTACCATAATACGCTTGAGGCATTATTTTGATACTGCATTGGACAAAAGCAAATTTTGACTATGGCTGAAGACATTCCTATCGTAACGGGCGACCCACTGTATACCAAAGGCGGAGCGTCATTTACTTGTTTTGTGTTGCCGTTTCGGTATAAACCGCATCCTCTTTCTTATTACGATGCTAAGAATGTAGTAGAAAATGACAAGCCATACTATCAGCCGATACCTATGCATTCGCATGAATGGATAAGTCGCGAACGATACTTTACCGCCGAAACGGCAAAGGTTCTATTCGAAAACACAAAGTGGTTAGTGTTACCGGACAACGATTGGGAAAAGCTTGATTATCCCAAGTTTATTAGTTTTTATAATTCAAACCGTCAAAAAATGACAGTGCGAATTCATCCCCCACGCTTGATTTTATATGAATGGCAAGTAAATCCTGAGAATCGTTCAAGAGATATTTTGGATTTGTTTCATACCGGATTTCTTGTGGTCAAAGCAAGCTTTTTACAAAAAAGGCGTCAGATTTCACCTAGCTATCGTGATTTGCTTCATTTTAATGAGCTTTTCCGTTACTGGCGGGTACCTTTTCAAGGTCATAAGGTATCCATGGAAAAGTCAATGAGGGGAACTTTTTGGAATACATCTAAAGATTTTTATTTTCGGCGCTGGCAAGAATTGCTGCAACTTCCTTTAATGGTGGCTTCTGATTCTGCTGTTTATCGTTTGTTTCCTGAATCCTGGGATCGTGCAGCAAGCCAATGGTGGTCTGCCGAATTAGAAGACTTGGAATATTCTGTTTATGACAATAAACGGCTAGATGATTCGGGCTGGATTTGCCATTCGGATACTCGTGCGTTTGTTTGGAGTTGTGCAATTATCAAAAATGGTGCAAATGCGCTCAAGCAAATGAACAATTCAGAAATCAGCGATGATGATTCACCCATCAATCTCGGCGGCTGGATAAAGTTTCTCAATGTCGATCTACCGGGTGAGTTGGAATGGATTAATAAAGCTACTGTTTTTGAAAAAGAATGGGGGAAAGGGCGTTTTTATGATCGCTGGCTGCATTACGGCACGTTATATGGTTTTAATTATCATGCTGGGGTGATGCTGGCGGGACCATGTGATGACCCTCCCATAGTGCACCATTTTCATGACCACTATTTCGATATGACGTTGCTATTGCTTTATTTGCGCATTACTTTATTTCGTTTTAGCCGGGAATTGACGCGTTTATCGGCAGAAATGAGAGGCACGCCGGATTTTAAAAAAGAACATCGCGAGGAATTTAAGATACTGCGTCGGGAATTTGCCATCTTTACCAACCTGTACCAGTTTCCGTTGATTTCCAATCAACAACAGGCAATAGAAATGTACGAACTGATCCGCAAGCGTATGGATATAGAGGAATTATTCAAGGAAGTCGAGGAAGAAATCAGAAGTTCTCATGAGTATTTTCAGTTTGAGGAGGAAGCAGAACTCAATAAAAAAATTCATTGGCTGACGATAGTTGGAGCAATTTTAGCGTTTATAGGTGTAATAGCAACTGTTGCCAGTATCCCGGATACTTTCGAATACTTTAGAGATATTTTTGCAGAAAAAGAACCAGTGAATTGGCCGGTAATTCCTTATCCGCCATCCCCCAAAACCCCTTAACCGGCAAATCACCACCGTACCAGCCCTGCGGATACGCTTCAGCAAGCGCTTGCACAACTTTACCCTTGCCAAAAAAATTCACTTCACCGGGTGAAATAATCAGAATGTTTGTCGCGCCTGGGCCACCGGCTTCCGGTTGCAGGCGGTCGACCAATGCGGCGGTTTTACTGTGCGGCAGGTAAGCAACAGCCAACCGGTCATCGCACAGATATTCCAGGCTATCCAGAGCGGCAATCGCCGCTTGTTCTTCTTCATCGGTAATACCCTGCGCCTGACGATCCAGCAGGCGAATAGCCTGAATTTCTTCAGCGGTTGCGCCCAACTCCTTCATTGCCGGAATATAACCCCGGTCATTAGCAGCAACCAGTGCCAGATGCCTTGTCCATTGGTGTTTCGGAAGATTGAGTAGCTTGAAAACCTGTTCCAGGCAGGTGGGTTTGTCGTGCCCGGCTGTCGGGCCGTGGTGATCGATGATGCAAACTTTATCTTCAGGCAAATCCGGATCGAGTGTGAGTTCAATCAGAACGGGCGTAGCCCCGGATGCCAGTACCGAGTCGATTTCCTGCCGGTAATCAGATGCACTCGCTCCCCAACTTAAATGCTTATCGTGGATAACCGCATTGGTATGCTGCTCAACCAGTTCACGGATGGTGAGCATTTCCAGGTCATATCCACCGAGGAAAAAGTGAAATCTGCTTTCAGCAATTGGTTTTGTGCTCAAGAATACTCCATCAATAGTTTCGTCCTTAAGCTACATCCGCCAAGACACGTTCAATTTGTAATGGATAGAAACCATTTTCTGCTGCATTTAATATGGTTATTTCACCAATGCCATCTTTGGTATAACCAATATTAATATTCCAATTTAACGATTCATCCCGCACGATTTCGCCTTTGAATAACTCTATAAACAGGGTGTCATCTTCTTCATAATATACAATTTTCATTGTTCCGTCCTTTCTCGCCAGTTAATCATTACCGTTTTAATAATAATAGTTTTTTCATGAACTATCGCAGCACAAATCAAATTATCCGAGCGTGCTGAAAAATGATGAAAAATCCATCCATGAGGCTCATCCTTTATTTGATATTCACCTTTCTCGATCAACTGTTTAATTTCATTCAGTGTGATTCTCCGTTTTGCCATAGATTCAATGGCGTGATTGGTTAGCCAGACTATTTTGTTAAATCGGTTGCTGTGAAAAGATTCGCTCATAATTATAAAAGCATCTTCGTGGTGTTAAATACAAAATGAAAAAAATTTATGGATCACAGCATAGCAGGGTGGATCAGCGCAGCGTCATCCGCCGGATTTTTTGAATTTGGTGTATTCATTATGTTATTGGGAATTAACAAGATGATACTTTAACAGACTTGCAAAATGGTGTGGATAAGCATTGTACTGCCCACTGCTTAGAAGAATGAATATCCTGAATCAACATCCGGTGGATGACGTTTCACTGATCCACCCTACGGAAGAACGGGCCTGACTTCTACCCACCTTCCCAACGCACCGTTCAGAAATCTTTATCCATGCGGCTGATTGTATTATTAAACTGATAGTTACACTTATTTCCGTGCCTGATGATACAAAACGATACCATAATCGTGGATTTGTTTTTTGAGTGATTCAGCAGTAATCGATGGATAGGCAATGACATCGAAGAAAAAGGGAAGATGGGTTTCGTCTTCCAAATGTTCCTTGAGTTTAGCGGCTAATGCGCCATCAACTTTCTTTCCGTTGATGACCAGATCAATATCCGACGCTTTTTTAAAGGTGCCGGTTGCCCTGGAGCCAAACAGAATCGCTTCTTCTATTTCCGGATATATGGACAGAATATGGATAATCTCACCTATCTGATGCTCGGACAATCCGTATTTCATAATCGTGATTTAAGTGCGCCGTGTAAACGATGTACGGCTGCATCAAAGTGCAGATCGATAAACTTCAGCATCTCGCTGGCGGTATTTTCAATATAGGTATGACTGCTGAGATTTCTTTGCCTGAGTGCTTCCATCCAGGTTTCTCCGTCATTGATAACCGCTGACTGAAAAGCCTGCCGGATGACGTCTTTGGGTGTGGTGACGTTTAATCCTTCGCTTTCCAGATAATCTTTCAGTGTTTTACAGGATAGTTCCACAATCATTTTGAACGATTGAATCAAAGCCATCTGAAATGCTTCGTTGTCGGGAGATTGCCGGTATTCGATAATTCGCCGCTGAAAAATAGCATACGATTTTTCAAAATTCTCAAAGCGTTGTTTCCAGCGGATCGAATTATTCATATTTGTGAAAAGATACAGGCAGACAAGGGCGGATCAGCGTAGCGTCACCCGCCGGTTTTTCGGAGTGTAGTGCGTTCATCGTTTCATCGGCCAACTAGCAAAACGACACTTTAACAGGCTTGCAGAATAGTGTGGAAGGTATTGTACCGCCCACTGTTTAGGGGAATAAATATCCGGTGGATGGCGTTTTACTGATCCACCCTACGGATGAACGGGCCTGACTTCGGCCCACCTTCCCGACACAGATTGGAACATTACAAACAACAAGCATTGGTCTTAACGGGCCTGACTTCGGCCCACCTTCCCGACCATTGACTGGTCCCCATTGAAAAGAACCAAGTCTTAACGGGCCTGACTTCGGCCCACCTTCCCGACACGGTGCGACGTTACTGTAAAGGCTAGATTCTTGTCTTAACGGGCCTGACTTCGGCCCACCTTCCCGACAAAAAAGTTCATACCCAGCCACGCGTATATTGGTCTTAACGGGCCTGACTTCGGCCCACCTTCCCGACCGCCTCTCTCAGAGGCCTTTATCCATGCGGCTTTCAGAGGAAAAAACGGTGGTCTCGGCATTTTCACATCCCCTCAATCGGAAATTAGGGC
>JAGRFM010000013.1 GCA_020446045.1 Nitrosomonas sp. | reverse complement strand
CGCTCAGTAAACGGTTTTCACTTTTTTTTCTGGGTAATACCACCTTGTTTGCGGTGAGTAGCGTCGCGTGTTTTCTACTCGCGCAGTCGATACCGTTCAATCCCGATGAAATACTGTGGGACACACAGCAATTGTGGCTCCTGCTCGCCATTTATCTGTTGCTGGCATTGCCATTTTTCTTTGTGTCCAATGCCATTGCACTTGCGCTGACCTGCTTTCATCAGCGTATCGCACGCATTTATGCGTTTGATCTGCTCGGCGCGGGATTGGGCAGTGTGGGCATTGTTTTGTTGCTTTTTGTCGCTATGCCAATGCAGGCTTTGTTATTTATTGGCTGCATGGGGCTGGCGGCGACAACTTTGGCCGCGTGGGAGCTGAAGGTGGTTGCGCGAAACCGGATTTATACCGCGCTGATGCTAATCGGCGTCATTCTGGCAATTGTCGATCACCGCAGTGAGCTGCAACTGTCGCCATACAAGGAATTGACGCAAATGTTGCGTGTACAGGGCACCGAAGTTGTCAGTGAACATTCCAGCCCACTGGGTTTGCTCTCGGTTTTACACAGCCATACCATACCGCTGCGGCACGCACCCGGACTGAGCCTGAATGCAACGGGCGAACCGCCCGAACAAATCGGTGTTTTTACCGATGGCGGCAGCATGACAGCGATTACGCGGGAAACCGAGAATCCTGCAGACTATGCGTACCTCGATCAGATTACGTCAGCCGCACCATATCACCTTTTTCAACCGGATAATGTATTGATACTGGGTGCGGGTGGTGGCAGCAGTATCCTGCAGGCAAGATATCACACTGTGCCGCAGATTGATGCTGTCGAATTGAATCCGCAGTTGATTCAGTTGCTACAAAGCGAATATGCGGGATTTACCGGCAATTTGCTGAATGCTGACAATGTCCGGCTGTATCAGGGGGAAGCGCGCGGTTTTGTGAGTGAATCCGATAGTTCGGATAAGCACTACGATTTGATCGAAATTGCCTTACTCGATTCTTTCGCGGCATCTTCGGCAGGGTTGTATGCATTAAATGAAAGCTATTTGTATACCGTCGAAGCATTGCAGGATATGCTCAAAAGACTGAAGCCCAATGGTTTTCTTGTCATCACGCGCTGGATTAAACTGCCGCCGCGTGACAGCTTGAAGCTTTTCGCCACCGCGGTAGATGCGTTGCAACAAAACAGTGTGGAAAATCCCGGTCAGCAGCTCATGTTTCTGCGTAGCTGGCAAACCGGAACCTTGTTGATCAAAAACGGTTCGGTTTCGCCTGATGACATCGATGTCTTAAAAACATTTGCCAAAGCGCGTTCCTTTGATCTCGACTGGTATCCCGGTATACAGGAAGCAGAAACCAATCGATATAACCGCTTGCAGGAATCCTATTTTTACCAGGCGGCTATTGCGATACTCGGCGATGAACGGGCATCGTTTTTTGAGCGGTACAAGTTTGATCTGCATCCTGCAACCGATGACCGTCCGTATTTTTTTCATTTTTTTAAATGGTCGGTGTTACCGGAGATTCTTTCATTGCGTGAAAGCGGGGGAGTAGCGTTGCTCGAAGGGGGTTACCTGGTGCTCGTTGCAACGCTGATGCAGGCCATCGTCGCGAGTATTATCCTGATTCTGTTGCCGCTGTTTTTTGTTGCAAAGGTGGTGAAAAAGTCGAAATTGGCGGTGTCAGAAGCATTAGAAGCGTCGGTGAAAACCGTCAGTAAAGTGAAAATATTAGCGTATTTCTCAGCCATCGGGCTGGCGTTTCTGTTCGTCGAAATCGCATTTATCCAGAAATTTATCCTGTTTCTGCATCATCCGCTGTATGCCGTCGCATTGGTATTGACCGCATTCCTGGTTTTTGCGGGACTGGGCAGTGGATTTTCCGGGCGGTTATTGCAATCGAAATATCATCAGCATGCCATTACGCTGTCAGTCGCCGGAATTGCCGTACTTGGACTGTTGTATATGCTGTTCCTTCAGGACATTTTTACAGCGTTGATGGCATCAACCCTATTGCTCAAAATCCCATTGACAATCCTGCTCATCGCACCATTGGCTTTTTTCATGGGTATGCCTTTTCCACTGGCATTGGCGAAATTAAGCGATGCTGCGCCGAATCTGATTCCCTGGGCCTGGGGGATTAACGGATGCGCTTCGGTCGTCAGCGCTGTGCTGGCCACATTGCTTGCCATTTCAATCGGCTTTAACGCGGTGATCCTGCTCGCACTGTTGTTGTATGGGCTGGCGTGGGTCAGTTTTCCTCGTTCTGAATCAACGTATGGATAGGGTGCTGGGGTAGAATGGAACGCCATTCACCATAAGGCTGTTTCAACCATCGGCAATGGCGGATGACGCTACGCTGATCCACCCTACAATTATTCCCAAACCCCAAAAAATCGGCAGGGGCCATCCATCGAAAATTGCCCTGCACCCCGCAAAGGGCAAAAGCGCATGATCAAAGATCCCTGGCGATACGAAAACCGATCTTGATGTTCGAGAGACTGGCGAAGTGGTAGTAATTGGAAGCCGACCGCAGTTTCATTGGATCATCGTACCACGACCCGCCCCGAATCACCCGGCTATCGCAATTACCGTTTTTCAGCCACGCGGAACCATCAATAGGTGCATTGCTGTAGTGTTTATACCAGCCCCCGTCCCAGTCCCAGCTCCCGCAATCCTGAACCCATTCCCAGACATTACCTGCAGTGTCATAAAGTCCAAACGGATTCGATTTAAATGAACCAGCCAGTGCAGTTCGTCTGTTATCCCATTGACTGCCGCAGCCATCGCAATTCGCATTATTGTTACCAATATTATCACCCCACCAATAGCGGGTCGGTGTGCCTGCCCTTGCAGCATATTCCCATTCGGCTTCGGTCGGCAAACGAAACTTTTTACCGGTTTGTTTTGAAACCATTGCACATACGCCTGTGCATCATGCCAGGAAATATTGATTACCGGTCGCCTACCGCGCCCCAAAAGGTCATCATCCGGCAAATTTCTGTTAGTTACATTAGCAAACACATCATATTCGTCAAAGGTGATTTCGTATTTGCTCATTTCAAATGCATATGCAATCGTTACTTCGCGTTGCGGGCCTTCGTTATAAGACCGGCCTTCTTCAGTTTCAGGTGAACCCATTAGAAATGTGCCGGCAGGGATACGTACCATTTCGGGTTCAATGATCTGCAGTACAGGAACAGATGATTCTGTTGTCCTCCAAATCGGCAGTACAGGAACAGATGATTCTGTTGCCCCCCAATCGTCTGAATATACAGAATTCGTGTCATCATCGTATTTTGTCTCTTGGGAATTGTTAAACAAAATATTCACCGTGATGCCAATACCGGCAGTCACCGCAATAGCAGTAAACCAGGGGAACTCATTTTTGGTATCACCAGTCGATTTGGACGGTTGATAAGATTGCTGCAATGGCTGTTCCAATCCATGATTATCTTTTAGCGTCTCTAACGGTTGAGAGGATGGCTGATATGACTGGGACGGCTGCAAATCATCAACCATCGTGGTTGCGCTGGAAGATGGCGAAGATGGTTGCACCGGTTGTGCTTCGTCATCCTGTTCATTTGGGGCATGGTTAGCCGGTATGGATGGATGACCAGATTGTTGCGATGGCTCTGACTCTTGATTTTCTTTTGGTTTCTCTGTTGGTTGAGAGGAAGGTTGAGATGACTGAGACGGTTGTAAGTCTTCAACGATCTCGGATGTCTTGGTAGATTGCGAAGACGATTGTACCGGCTGTGTTTCGTCAATCTGCTCAATTTTGGCATGGCTAGCCGGTATGGATAGATGACCAGATTGTTGCGATGGTTCCAACTCTTGATTGTCTTTGGGTGTCTCTGAAAGTTGAGAGGATGGCTGAGACGGCTGCAAATCTTCAACTATCTCGGATACGTTGGAAGATTCCCAAAAAGATTGCGACGGTTGCACATTTGTAATTTTTTCCAATACCTGGATGAGTCTGTCAACATCAGTATGGAATCGTAGATCACTGATTTCATAGGCGTTGCGTCGTGCTAACGGCTTCAGGCATTCCGGCAATTCGGTGGATTGCGGCATTACGGCATCGCCAACCAAAACCGGAATCACGCGGATGTTACGTTCAAGTAATGCGGCGATTTCCAATCGCACCCAATCGTCCGGATTATCTAACCTCCTTTTCCCGGCAGCATCGGTGATATCCAGCCAATGCCGTCCGATCAGCACCACGGCGACCTGTACCGACTTCAGCTTTTTATCAATCACTTCATGGAAATCTTCTCCCGGTTCGATCTGGTCGATATCCATAAAAACCTGATCACGGTCGAAATGTTTAGCCAGCCGGTCATAAAGACGGCCGGCATAACCTGATGCGTCTTTACGGCGATAGTTGATGAATAGTGTTGACATTATTGTTGATTTGGATTTTCAGGCAATTTGCTTAAATTTTACATCAATTAAACGACAACGTATTCGGGAAATATCTCGCCTTATTCCATTCGTATCCGTTTCCCATGCTCAAGTTGTTCATCCGGGTGTGTGATGACCGTTTCGCCTACTTTAAGGCCGCTGAGGATTTGCGCGCTTAAACCGCTGCGTTTGCCGGGTTCGACGGTTCTGAGTTCGGCTTTGTTTGCTTTGGTTGCGACAAAAACCGCCCACCCATCCTCATGACGGAACAGGGCGTTTTGTGGGATCTGCAGGACATTATCCTCTTGCCAGAGGATAAACCGGGTATCGACGCGGTAACCGTCACCGAGTCGTGCCCATTCTTCCGGCGAGGAAGTGAATGCAACGATGATGCGCACGCGCTGTTCTTCGACACCGAGCGCTGATATTTTGGTGAAGCCAGCTGGCTCAATGACCTGAACACGGCCTTCAAGCGGTTGCTCGCCGCCCCAGCGGGTGAATTTGACCGGGATGCCGGGCTGGATACGCACGGCATCCCGTGATAATACTTCAACGACGACCTCCAACGCATGGGCGTCGCCAATTTCCATCAATACCTGTCCGGCAGCGACAGTGCCTTCGCTTTCGCGGTAAATGGCCAGGATCTGTCCGTCAACGGGCGCATGAATGACGACATGCTCACCCAGTTCTTCCTGTCCTTTTGAAGCAAAATGACTGAGTGCGTTGCGGGCTTCCTGCAAGGTATAACGCGCCGTTTCTACCGCATAGCGGGATGATTCCAGATTGGCCGCAGTGCGGCGTTTTTCGGATTCCGCACGCTCCAGTGCACTGAGCGCGATGAGTTTTTTGTCGAATATTTTCTGGATGCGTTGATATTCGGCCTGCGCAAATTCCGCGCTGGCTTTATCCGCCGTAACCCTGGCCTGTGTGGTTCGCAAGGCAGCTTCGGCTGCTGCAACGCGGTCTTCGGCTTCGGCTTTACTGCGCGGATCGAGCAGCACGGATTTCAGCGGTGTGATTTCGCAAAGCTTCTCACCGGCAGTTACTGTATCGCCCACTTCCCAAGTGACGCGGTGCATGGTTCCGGCGACTGGCGCGGTAATTTTGAAGCGGTCTTTGACGCGGGTTTTGCCTTCTTCTTCGATGGTGACCTGAAACGGGCCGTGTTGGACGGTTGCTGTTTCTACCAAAATGGGTTTGGGCATAAAACCGTACACCAGTGCGCCTATCAATAAAAGGGTTAATATGATCAGCGCAGTTTTACGTTGAATTATCATGCGGCGTTCCTCTGCAGCGTTTTGAGCGTTAACGCGATTTTAATCGTTTCATAGACGATAATGGTCGCGTAACTCGCCGAAAACCACACGACGATTTCTTCGATCGGCAGATTGTGCCAGGCTCCGATGAAAATGCCGATCATGGCGTGATCCTGAAATCCCCACCACTGGTAGGGCAGAGCCAATGTTGTTTCCCAAATCAGGCTGATGAAAATGATAATAAAGAAGGTGAAACTGAATGCGCGCCAGTTTATAAAATCTTTGGCGCTTTTGTAAAATGCCATCGATGGGATTACCGCAACAACGGTAAGGTAAATGAAGTACCAGGGAAATCCTTCAGGGCTTTGGGAGAACAGTTTTTTATACCCAATGGACAGCAGAATCAATCCGCAGCCGATCAGGACGGACGGCCAGTGAAATTGCAGCACTTTTTCAATGTTGGCCGAGGCTGCCGCGTAATCCGGCACGTTGTATTTTTCCAGCCAGTATTCGTCGCACCAGACATAAATCAGCAGAACCGTGGTAATGCCGGAAACATAAAACACAATTTCCTCGATAGGAAGATGCCCTCCCACAGCGGGAAAGTAAATTCCCAGTACCGCATTGCGGTTTTCAAACACAAAAAACTGATTGCCAAACAGCACATCCATAATAATCCCGGCGGGCGCGAGCAGTGCGATGGTGTACCCGAACGCTTTTTTCTGGAATGTGAGTTTCTCAAACCGCAACATCCAGAAAAACAATCCGGCCATGGGAAACAGAAACAGACTGAGACTGATGGTATAGCCCAGTGGCGTAGGATTATCGGCGTTTTGAACAATTGTTGCGGGTGTTTCGACTGCGTTCAATGTCAAGGCAACAGGAATCGCAAGAATACAAATGAGATAAAAAACAACCGATGCTGCATTCTCAGGTGGTTTGAGCATAAATCACATTAAACCTTACCGTATTTTGCGATAAAAAACGCTTTAATTGTAACAGGCTGTAAAAGAATATCGTTTATGATTGATGCCAATAAAAGAACAGTTCCATACAGGTGTGGTTTTTAGACACGTATACGTGTTATTCCCTGGTTTTTAGGACGGCGACCAGGTCGAGGTGTTTCAATCGCTGCCAGATAACCAAACTGCTGAGAAACGCTGAAACCAGTAAAACCGTAGCTGAAAAAGCATACGATGCAGATTCTATGACCAGAGGAATACGATACAGTTTTGAGTTCATATGGTCTGCAAAAAAGGCACAGATTTGTTCGCCGATTACAAAACTGACCGGAATTGCGAGCAAGGTCAGGATGATGAGTTCGCCAAGCAGAATATAAGCCACTTCGGCATGGCTGAACCCCAATACCCGGAGACTGGCCAGTTCACGACTGCGTTCGGAATAAGCAATGCGGGCGCTATTGTAGATTACGCCAAAGGCGAACGCTGTGGCCATGATGGTATGGATAAACGTAATAATCAGTATGGTTTCACCCATTGTCGCATAGGCGCTTTTTATCGCCGCTTCGGTGAGTGTAATCCCTGCAACCCTGGGTCTGTCCTGCAATTCCCGATAAATCGGGTCACTGAAATCCGAGTCTACCGCCAAAAAAACACCGTTAATGCCGTCGCCCTCATCCAGGAGGCGATTCATGGCATCCAGATGCATATATACCGGTATGCCAATTAATACGCTGACCGTTGCCACCACTTCAATCTCGACCGTGGAACGGCTTCCGGACAGGATTTCAACAACGATGCGGTCACCGACTTTTGCGCCAAGCAGCTCTGCGAGATAATCGCTGAGCACGATACCTTCTCTGGGCAATTCAAAAGGTTCCAACTGGTCATCCAGAATACGATGCAATTTGGCATGACTTTCAAATCCCTGCATGACTGTGCGTTGCTGGTGATGAGCGAAGTGAATGCGTACGGCGGTTTGGCGAAACGGTTCAACCTGCTCCACACCGTCCAGGCTGGCGATTTCGTACATTGCGCGGCGCGAGGTCAGTTCGTTGAAGGTTACGGTGAGGTCTTCGCGTTGCGCCAGTTTGTAGTGAATATGCAGCATGTTATCGATGGCGTCTTCCCAGAAACTGCCGGCCATCATAATCGCGCCGGCCATGGCGATACCAAGGATAGTAAATGCCGTGCGTAAAGGCCTGCGACTCAAATATCGAATAATCATGCGTGACGGCTGGGAAAGATAACGTTTCATGCCGCTACGCTCCAGAAAGCTTTCCCGGTACCGTGCAGGCGGTTCGGGTTGCATGGCTTCAGCCGGTGGTAGCCGGACGGCTCGATAAACCGCGTGCAGCGTGCCGAGTACGGCGGCTAAAAAACTGATCAAAAAAGCCTTGATGACCAGGTCAGTGTCCAGCCGGAAATCAAGGTAGGGAAAATAAAAAAAATCCATATAGATATTGCCCAGTTCCTGGCCCAACCAACGGCCTAAAAGCAGACCGGTAACTACACCCAACGTGGTAATGATCAATACCAGTTGCAGATAATGCCAGCCGATAGCCGTATTGCTGTAACCGAAGGCTTTGAGAACTGCAATCTGTTCACGTTCGGTACTCACTAAGCGCGTAATCACAACATTCAGCAGAAAGGCGGCAGCCCCGAGAAAAATTGCTGGAAATAATGTTGCCATGGTTTCAAGGCCATGAAATTCCTGACTCAGGAAATGATGCGATTGCTGATCTTCACGGGCGTAGGCTCCGTTGCCGCCATAGCGCGTGAGGAGTTGATCGACAGATTCAATCACATCCGCAGCCATCGCGTTTCTGGAAAGTTTCAGCACTACGTCATTGAACGCGCCCTCCATATCGTAAGCTGTAGCCAATGCTTTACGTTTCATCCAGAGGATACCGAACCGTTCATTATCCGGAAATATCGCGCCGGGCCCCAGGCTATAAATATATTCAGGGGACAAGGCAATACCACTAATACGCAGTTTTTGACGGTGACCGTTGATAATGGCAATGATGGTATCGCCCGGTTTGAGTTGATGTGCTTTGGCGAAAGGCTCCGAAACCGCGACTTCCGGCTGATCCAATTCCGGCATGCGCCCGTTCCTGAGGAACAACGCGTTCATTGCCGGTTCATGCTGATCGGGAACGGACACTAATCGTCCAATGACCGGATCTGCAAAACCTTCAACTTCCATCCGTACTTCGGCGACAATACGGCTTTCCACTTCGCGCACGTCCGGGATCGAAGCGAGACGTTCCGTTACCCATTCCGGCGCACGCTTTAGCGGTGAAAAAATATCGGCAAAACGGTATTCTTCATAAACCTGGGCGCGGGTGCGTTGCAGCGATTCGAGCGTCGTTACCGACATGATATAGGTTGCCACACCGCTGGCGATGACCATCATAATCGCCAAAACCTGGCTGCGCATATGCCATAGATCGCGTAACAACTTGCGGTTCAGCGCTTTCACCAGCTTAAATCCTGGGGTGAAATTTTTTGGCTGTTTTGATCGATTCCGGCAATATG
>JAGRFM010000083.1 GCA_020446045.1 Nitrosomonas sp. | reverse complement strand
TATTCCATTGACAAGTGCTGCAACACAGTGACAGGATATCTTGTGAGTGCCCGCTGGGTTAGCTTTTCAGTGCCACTGACTGCGTTAGGTCTTTTGACAAGGGAATAACCATTGCCTGCAAGACCTGCCTTGCCAGTAACACTGAAAAGCTAACTGTATCAGGCAATATCAAATTGAAATAGCACTAGGCGGAGATGCGAATAGTTACCTCGATTTACTAGAAGGATTGACTGTACGGTTGAACGCTTATGAAACGGCAAAACCCGATGGCTACTCTCTTGCTGATATGCAGCAAAAGTCGCTATTAGATAATCGAAAAGATAAATACCGTACCCAAGCAACAGCATTAAAACTTGCATTAACCAATGCAATTGATGCGGGATAAGGAATCGATATCGCCGTGGCTAATGCGAGAGCTTTCGTTGCGGAATTGGGAGAATTCGAACACGCATGGGATTTGGATTTCCGGAAAACCGATGTTGAAGCTGACATTGAAACATTAGCTGAAAATGAAGCTACCGGTGATTTTTATGAAGAGGACGGTGGCGTAGACGACGGTATGTCGGTCGGTGATGAGTGGAGCCCTTTGCTGGCCTGTTCTTTATATTCGATTTTAGCGATCAAACCCGGCTGGTTAGGTGCAAATAGCCCGCAAACGTTACATAGAATTTTGCGGAAGACGCTGAATTTGAAAGATTACGACGATAACAAAACGGCGGCAACGATCAGAAAACTGGCCGGATTCACGCCAACTGTCAAAGGTGGTGTTCAAAGTGTTAACAACTATCTCGCTTCACTTGATAATCACAAGTCGATGATACTGGATGTGGATACTCACGCTCACACATTTGCATTAATCTGGGACAACGATAGATTTAAACGGACCGATGAAACCGGGTCTAATCGAGAAATTGAAGAATATGCGACAGACAAAGTCATCACCGCCTGGCAGCTTTAGAACAATAATTCCGTATTACCTGATTCCTTTGATCACTCCCCTTTGGCCAAGTGAACGTCCCTAAGATCGTTACAAACAAAATCCGGACATCATCATGGGTTTATTCGTCACGATATATTTCAGGCGACACTTTATAGGTACCGTCCAGTTCGAAAGTCTCGTTCCTCAGATCGTTTCTGGCGCCCACCAGCAAATTCTTGTCCGAGGTATACGCACCGGTTATCCAGTTGCCCTGCGAACCGGCCACTTCACCCAGAGACCATGTGATTTTCCAGCCGCCACAATCAGCGCTGTATTCAATGAATATTTGAAGTAAAATGAATACCTGAGTAGTCCACAATATTATTTCTCAAAGCAGTTAACCCCCTAACATAAAGACTTTTCAACCTGAATTTTAGGATTTAATTATGATTACGTTATATGGCATCAGTTGGTCGCGTTCGAACTATGTGTTGTTTACCCTGGAAGAACTGGAACTGGATTATCACGTTGTTTCCTATAATCCGTTTGAAGATGAAAAAAACAATCCTGACTATTTCAGGTTGAATCCCTTGGGCCAAATGCCCACGCTGGTTGACGACGATTTTGTACTCACCGAATCGATGGCAATCAATTTCTATCTGGCTCGTAAATATGGTGCAAACCGGTTATGGGCTGAATCGCTTGAAGATGAAGCGCAGATTTATAAATGGACTTTTTACGCCATAACGCAGCTTGAACCGCATTGCATTAATCTGATTCTGCACCGTAAAGCTCTGCCTGAACAAGACCGTAAGGTAACTGTTGCCAAATCGGCTGAAAAGCTTCTTGCAAAACCACTAAATGTTCTGAACGATACGCTAGACGGCAAAGCCTTTTTAGTCGCCGACCGGTTTACGATTGCCGATATCAATATGGCCGGCATCTTGTCTTATGCATTAAATAGCGGGTTCGATTGCGCACCATTTCCGAACGTGCAACGCTATTTAAACGACATATTATCCAGGCCAGCGAGAAAAAGAGCGGAAGCTGCATGATTCGGTTGTCCCATTCATACTAACCGACGCTAAAGACAGCAATTAACGTGTTAATTGTACAAGCTTTTGTTTTGGCGTTATTCCTCTTATGGCCGTGTAGCACAGTATGTCATTAAGCGTAGCGCAATACACCGCAAACTGTTGGAAACAACCCGATACGGTAGAGTATTTTACTAATCCATCCTTGTACGTAAACAATTTTTTGTCACTTTCTCATAAATCCTTTTCATCACAGCGTTGTTATGTGCTTGTACAATAGCTTGTGCTCTAAAAAGCGCATACAGCTCAATTACACTGATTGCAATGATGACCAGAATGCCGACAACAATCATCGGGGTAAATAACATGACTATTCCCGTCAAAAAAACAACAAGATTTATCAGTCCACGCACCCAGTTTCCGAGGTAAAAATGGTGTAACCCGGCAATAAAAAGATAATTCAAAACCGCATACGTATCGGGATCTTTGAGCTGCTTCTCAGTTTCCTTAAAAAAAGCAAACCGCTTGTCTTCCGGTAACTCCCGAACCAGTTTGCGTATGCGTTCTTCTTCTGCATTTACTTCGTCTAACAACAACATGTTGTTTAACCCCGGAACTTAACGACCTAGCGTTATGATAACCGCCTCACGCTTCCAGAACAGCATAAAACGTTTCTGTTCGACCAACTGGAAAACCAGTTGCCAGCCATCGGCAGCTTCTTTATTCAATATCGACTCCAGCTTTTTGAGCGGCAAACCCGATGCCCCCAGAAGAATCGTCCCCAGCCCGCCCTCGGTAATATGCAAAATTTTGTATTCCGTATAACTCATAAACCCGGCTCCTCATTGAATGATAACAATACCCTAACTATAAAGTATCCGAACGGTAAAGGACATCTCAAAAGCAAGTCACTTTTAAAATGCTAAAGCATCCCGGGTTGGGTTTTATCCGGGCTTGCAAGAAAACCAGGCAAATGGAAAGCTATTTTCTTGACTAATCCGTACGTTGAAGCAATTCTTCCACCAAATTCCGGAAAAAAGCAATATGATCAAAGGGGCGTACTTTCCGTTTGGAAGGAAAAGCAAAACTCCAGCCGATCAGTTCCAGATGATCCGCGCGTAGCGTCCCTTGAAACTTTCCCCAGGCAGACGAAGATACAGGCACTTGGCTGTCGTTATCACCGTCACAACGTTGTAAGACTTTCGCCCAGTGCTGAAAGATCAACGGTATTTCATCCAATGGCCGATGGCAGGCATAGGAATGATAAATAACATCAGGGCGGTCAACAATTTTCTCGTTAAAACGCGCATATGATTCCGGTGTCAAATCAGCAAGACCAGGCTGGCACATAAGACGTAATAGAACGTAAATGGGGGTTTTACTGTGCTGAATCACAGTTGCCAGAGACGAACCGCAATGCGGCGTAGAGAGTGTCGTCAGAGAACGAATGCGCCGGTGCGGATCAAGCCGGCTGATCACATAACGACTATCCAGACCACCCATACTATGCCCTATCAGATCAATACGTTCAGCATCAATGCCTTCAAGAAAATGCGCCAAAGCCTGTGCACGCTCCTCGACACGTCCCGTACTCGGTAACGCCGGGAAATAAATCGGGCATGAAAAATCACTCAACTTCGGAGGCAAAGCACGAAAATAATAAACCTTCATTCCCGGAATACCCAATGAAGAAAATCCCAGAATGCCGTGAACGAACACAATAGCCCGCTTTTCATTATTTGCCGATACCATATGCCCCCTTATACATTAGTCATGGAAACATTTCCCTCCAATCCTAGGGGCTGTTCTCAACTTCATGAAGTCAATTGGTGAAACAATGAAGCGGCCCCAATTGCGTGATTTGAGAATCCACAGATTGCTGGTGAAAACACATTCAATATTCCTGGATGGCGTAAACTTATCCAGGCTACTTGCT
>JAGRFM010000082.1 GCA_020446045.1 Nitrosomonas sp. | reverse complement strand
CGACATCCACAGGCGGAACCACCTACAACCTTGCCGCAGCGGAAGACTGGGCAGCCGGCGCAGATGCTGCGGTTAACGTCGTTGATGCGACTGGCAACGGCATTACCGCCAGTAATGTCGCAGCACCAACCATTACTTCTGCGACGTATAATACGGGTACCGGCGTATTGGCAGTCACCGGTACCGGTTTACTCAAACTGACGGGTGCAAATAATGACATTGACGCCAGTCTGTTTACCTTTACCGGCTTGGGTGGCGGCACCTACACTTTAACCGATACAGCCGATGTAGATATTTCCTCAGGCGCCACATTCTCACTTATATTAAGTGCTACCGATAAAGCTGCGGTTAATGTTTTGCTCGATACCAGTGGCACTGCAGCCAGCGACACTACAACTTACAATCTCGCTGCAGCAGAAGACTGGGCAGCCGGAGCGGATACATCCATAAATGTTGCTGATGATATAACTGGCAACAGCATAACAGTTATCAACTTACCTGTTCCAACTATTACCGCTGCAACATATAATGCAAATACCGGCGTTCTGGTGGTAACTGGTACAGATTTCTTAAGTTCCATTGGGATAGCAAACGATATCATCGCCAATAAATTAACCATTACCGGCGAAGGAGGCGAAACCTACACACTGACCGATACCGCCAATGTAGACATTTCCTCAGGCACAACATTTACACTGACCTTAAGCGCAACCGACAAAGCTGCAGTCAATCAGATTATCAATAAAGACGGCACGACATCCACAGGCGGAACAACCTACAATCTTGCCGCAGCAGAAGACTGGGCAGCCGGCGCAGATGCGGTAGTTAACGTCGTTGATGCGACTGGCAACGGGATTACCGTCAGTAATGTCGCAGCACCAACCATCACTTCTGCGACGTATAATACGGGTACCGGCGTATTGGTAGTTACCGGCACCGGTTTACTCAAACTGACAGGGGCGAACAATGACATTGACGCTAGCCTGTTTACCTTTACCGGTTTGGGTGGTGGCACTTACACGTTAACCGATACTGCCGATACCGACATTACTTCCGTTACCGCGTTTACACTGACCTTGAGCGCCACCGACAAGGCTGCCGTCAACGCACTACTGGATGCCAACGGCACTGCGGCCAGCGACACGACAACGTACAATCTTGCCGCTGCAGAAGACTGGGCGACCGGCGCAGATGCGACCGTCAATATCGTTGACACAGCAGGTAACGGCATAACCGTCACGATACCGCCACCTTCAGGAAGTGGCGGTGGAACAACCACGCCTCCGGCTCCGACAACGACAACTGTCGATGGCACGATGATCACCACACAAACTGAAACAGACGGTTCAACTACACTGACCGTACCCGTGATCGAAGAAACCCGCGCAGAAGATCCGAATACTTTACTGGACACACATGCAGATATTCCCGTTCTGACCAACGATGCTGACGACCCGATACTGACTGTCAGCCTGCCGATTGGCGTAGGTCTGAGTGTGAACGGGCAAACGGAACCATTGAGTGCTCAAGACGCCATCAACGACCTGGTTAATCGTATCGCGCAGGAAACCGCCACCGACAGTAATACTTTGCCGGATATGACGGTGCGCGGTCAGGACTTTATCGCATCATTGTCAACTGACGAAAAAGTTTCGGTACAAACCATCACACCGATCATCAGCAGCGTTACACCACCAAGCCAGCCTATCATCATCAGTAGTTCAACGCTACCCAGCGACGGAAAAATAGCATTGGTGATTGATGCCAGCAACCTGCCGTCGGGAACTGTCTTACAGCTTGACAATGTCGCCTTTGCCGTCATTGTTGGCGCAGTTCGTGTGGTGGGAGGCGCGGGAGAAAATTTTGTTGTTGGTGATGATCAGAGTCAATTTATCGTCCTCGGTGAAGATAATGATCTTTTGTTCGGCGGCGGCGGCGATGATACCATCGGCAGCCTGGGCGGTGACGACCAGACCTCTGGCGATGCGGGAAACGACATCGTCTATGGCGGAACAGGTAACGACATTCTGACGGGCGGAACCGGAAACGATTCACTCAACGGCGGTTTCGGGTTTGATATCGCCGTTCAACCCAGCACACTGATCGATTACCAGATCACGATCAACGGCAATCAAATCATATTAACGCATAGCAATGGCGAAACGGATACGCTGACCGACGTTGAACTGGTGCAATTTGAATCTGGCCCGAGTCTCTCGATTACACATTCTGAAGCAGAAACAGCTGCGCATCACCTGGTCAAAACTTGGCTGGGACGCGATCTGACCGTAGCCGAAGGCAACGCCATACAGAACTGGGTCGGCGCAGATAACCACAATATTGTCAACGCATTCCGGAGTCTGCCAGATGCTATTGATTTCAAGAACATGACGACCGAAGATCTGCTCGCCGGGCTGAATGAAAATCCCACTATCATTCGATTGAACGCTAATCGTGAATTCGTTGGCAATGATAATAACAACCAGGGTTATCTGCAACTGGGACTGGCACGGAATGTCGACGGCAGCAGCGGACATGACGTGCTCAAAATGCACAATGCACGCAACGATGTGCATCTTGAACAAACCGGTAGCACACTCGAAATCACTCGCCTGGAAGACGGCGCGATGCTAAACCTGCGCAATGCAGAAATGGTCGCGTTCGACAGCGGTGAAAATGTTCTGCTTGCACATAATGAAGTAGAAGGTATTCTCGGTCGCCTGTTCCGAACGTTCTTCGATCGCGACGCAACCATTGCCGAATGGCAGCTCGGGCGCGAGGCACTGGCCAACGGCGTTAACCCCAATCTAATTCTGAATTGGTTCCAAACCCATGCCAGTTTAAGTACACTGGACGATGCCGATTACATTCAAGCGCTTTATACCCAAACACTCGGCAGATCGGCTACCGGAACCGAACTGAATCAACAGCTAACCCGGCTGGACAACGGAGAAATCACACGCGAATGGCTCGCCGTCGATATCGCCAATAGTGATGAAGCAATTACCACTATAGGTAGCGTGTTGTTACTTGAGGGTAGTATATAAATGAAAATATGGCGTACGAAATCACCATTTGGGATTGTGTGTCAAATACCGGTAATTTCTCCATCATCGGTCAGATCAATCCGATTAGCAGCCGGTTCACGCGGTAGCCCGGGCATCGTGACGATATCGCCCGTCAATACCAATAAATAACCCGCGCCAGCGGCGATTCGCACCGATTCGACCGACAGCACAAATCCACGTGGGTGTCCAATCAATGCAGGATCGCCGCTAAGTGACAAATGGGTTTTGGCAATACAAACCGGAAGCCTGTCGTGACCCAGTACCCTGATACGCTCAAGATCCTTCCGGGCAGTGCGGCTGAATTCGACGCTGCTGGCACCGTAAATCATTTTAGCCACGGCAGTAATTTTCGATTCTGGAGAAGATTCCAGATCGTAAAGATAACGCACTGCTGGCACTGGTTTTGCGGCCGCACTGACAGAAACATGCGCCAGTTCCTCAGCACCTTTACCACCATCGACAAACCCTGTAAAGCGAGCTGAATCCAATTTATTTCTGCCACACCACGCTTCAATCATACCTAATTCTTGTTCCCGGTCATCTGTAAAGCAATTAATAGCAATTACCGGTTCAAAACCAAAAATACGTACGCTATGGATGTGGTGATCGAGATGTTCCAGGCCGCGTTTGATTGCGCCGAAATCGTTAGGAAACCCAGGATTCCCTCCGCCATGAATACGCAAGGCGCGCACGGTCACCACCAGTACCACAGCACTGGGCCACAGACCTGAACTACGGCATTTCAAATCAAAGAATTTTTCCGCCCCCAGATCAAAACCAAAACCGGCTTCGGTGACTGCATAGTCGGCAAAAGTAGCTGCGGCACGTGTGGCCAAAACACTGTTACAACCATGTGCAATATTGCCAAATGGGCCGCCATGGACGAAAGCAGGAACACCCTCGCTGGATTGAACCAGATTTGGCAGTATGGCATCGTGCAGCAGTGCCGCCATGGCACCTGTTGCCTGTAAACTTTGGGCGGTGAACGGTTTATTCAAACGATCAAAACCTACCAGGATTTTTCCCAGGCGAGTTTTGAGATCAGCAATTTCTTCACACAGGCAAAGAATTGCCATGATTTCCGAAGCGGCGGTGATGTCAAATCCGGTTTCGCGCGGCACTCCATTCATTCTTCCGCCTAGTCCTATTACCGTTTGGCGCAGCGCGCGGTCATTCATATCCAAGACTCGACGCCAGAAAATCTGGCGGTGTTCCAGATCCAGTTCACCTCGAAAATGAATCGCATTGTCCAGCAGCGCAGCCAATAGATTATGTGCCGCACCGATAGCATGCATATCACCGGTGAAATGCATATTGATACGAGCTGAAGGTTCAAGCTGACAGTGGCCACCACCGGTTCCGCCACCTTTGACGCCAAAAATAGGTCCCAGCGAAGGCTCGCGCAACGCCAACGCTGTTTTTTTACCGATACGGGCCAAACCCTGTGCCAGGCCGATAGCGACCGTAGTTTTACCTTCACCACTACGCGTGGGGTTTATCGCTGAAACCAGGATGATTTTTCCTTTCGGTTTGACGTTTTTCTCGGGCAAGGCATGCAAGCGAAGCTTGGCCATGTACTCGCCGTAGCACACCAGCACATCGGGTTGCAAATTCAGTGTTGCAGCAATCTCATATATGTGACGCATACTGAATAATTCCGGAATTGGACATTGAATGAATAAAATCGTTTTTCTGCTAACATAGCAGATATTTTCAGATACTGGGTAATACAATGAAATTTTATGTTCTGTTGATCAGTTTTTTGCTGAGTGCCTGCTCTGTTTTGCCGCCTGTTTTCAATGACTCAAACATTAAAAATATTTCCTATACCCAGGTGTTGGAAAATAAAGAGGATTTTGAGGATACGCTGGTCCGATGGGGGGGGGTCATAATCGGGTTGGAAAACGATACAAATCAAAGTACGCTGCAAGTCATGTATTATCCACTGGACCGTTATGGTCGCCCGGATATTGATAACTCTAGTGAAGGCTATTTTGTCATCAAAAGTCCCGAACCACTTGATCCAAAACAATATACAGAGGGCCGCGAACTGGTTGCGGTGGGTATCATTGCTAAAAAGGAACCTTCTGTCAGTCGTGGCAGTACCAGACTGCCGTTGATTAAAGCCAGTGGCATACATTTATGGCCGATCACTTACCGCGAAAATTATTATTTCCACTGTCCTTCATGTTACTTTCAGCAATTGTATTGGTAAACTGACAAAACAGTGATTTGTAAAAGAGGTTCAGGTGGTTATACTGCTGAACATGTATGCGAGACAAAAAAATGTTGAATGTATTTATAACGGTTGATACTGAAATCTGGTGTGACGGATGGACAGATCTGGATCGTAAATTTCCCAAATACTTTAAATCCTACGTGTATGGGCCTACTTCGGAAGGCAACTTCGCCTTGCCAGGCACATTATCAATTCTCGAAGAATATAATCTTCCCGCTGTTTTTTTCGTTGAACCGCTGTTTTCAGAAAAATTTGGCATTGAACCACTAAAAGAAATCATTGGCCTGCTTCAGGAAAAAAATCAGGAGATCCAACTCCACATGCACCCCGAATGGGTCGATGAAGCCGGTAACCGCCTGCTGCAGGGGGTTACGAAGAAAATCCCTAACATGACGTATTGCACTAAGGAACAACAAATTCAGTTGATCCGGTGGGGTATCACTCGTATGGCTGAAGCTGGAGCCGAGGGTATTACCGCGTTCAGGGCAGGCGGTTTCTGTGCCAATCGCGCGACTTTGCATGCAGTGGCTGAAAATAATCTTGTTTTTGATACCAGCTATAATCTTTCAGGACCTATGGGCGTTGCTGATATGGCGACGAATGAGCTTTTAAACCACCCGCGGTATATCGATAACGTCTATGAATATCCTGTTTCGGTCATAAAAGATCCGATACGGGGAAATTACCGCAATGTTCAGATTAACGCGTTGTCACTGGCCGAATTGATTAACTATCTGGAAATTGCTTTTGAACAGAAGTGGGATTCGGTGGTTGTCGTTACGCACAATTTTGAGTTGCTCAGTCGCGACAAAACCAGGGTCGATAAAATTGTCAGAAAGCGATTTGAGCGGTTTTGCCAGTATCTGGATAAAAACCGAGATCGATTTAACGTTAGAGGTTTTCACGATCTAGAGCCAAAAGATATACAACCACAACCGTCAATTGTTGCGGGTAATTTAATGCCGGCGACTTTGCGCTATGGGGAGCAGGTGTTGCGCGGATTTCTGTATCATTAAACATATGCAGATGACGGACATTCTTTTATAACCCGGGAACTTGGCGTTATCTATAAGGGGAGCTTTATTGCAGCACACTGGACATTACACGATATCACAGCAACAGAGTCAAGCCTTTGCAGAATTGTCGGGCGATTATAACCCGCTGCATGTCGATGCTGTTTATGCGCGGCGATTACAGTTCGGACGCCCGGTTATTCATGGTATTCATCACCTGCTGAGCGCCTGGAATGCGGTTGATACGTCCTCGTTGTTTCCTGATAACGCATCGAACATATGGCTTTCCAAACTAACTGCATCGTTTCCCAATCCGGTACGTTGGGGGCAAATGATCGAATACCGCGCTGAATTGTTTCCTGAACAGCACGCTGCGGTCATTTCCGCTTTTTGTGAAGACCAAAAAATACTTGCCTTGAAATTGCAGTTCTCTGAGGGCTATGAATTGCCACAGTATTCATTATTGCCCACATGTCCGCCTAAACTGGAATCGTTGAATCTGGATTTTCCGCCTAAGGGACATTCTGGCCAGTGTCAACTTCACCTTGATCAATCACGTGCAGCGAAGCTATTTCCTGGTCTTATGCGTTATATGCCGCCGCAGCAATTGGCGCAGATTATTGCTTGTACCCGCATTGTCGGGATGCAATGCCCCGGTTTGAATTCAATTTTTTCGGGCATTCAGTTACATTTCAGTTCCGATTTCTCCGGCGATAATAAAGATGCTGTACACTATTCCGTTGCTTACAGTGACAAACGCGTCAATATGGTCAATATAGCGGTAGACTCAGCGGGTATGAAGGGCAAGTTAAATACGTTCTTCCGCCCCGCGCCCGTACAACAACCGACTTATACTGAAATTTCTTCAATCATCACTGATTCCCGATTTGCCAATCAGCGCGCATTGGTGATCGGCGGTTCCCGGGGTATCGGTGAAACCACGGCAAAACTACTGTGTGCTGGTGGCGCAGATGTCATTATTACGTATAACCAGGGCCGGGAAGAGGCAGAAAAAGTGGCAAAGGAAATCAATGCAGGCAACGGGCATTGTCAAATTGCTGCGTTTGACGTTAATACTGTGTCGACGCAATCATTGATTGTATTTAAAGAACAATTGCTGCCAACACATATTTACTATTTTGCATCACCACATATTACGGCTAATCGAGCTACGGCCTGGAATCAAGCACTATTTGATTATTTCGCTCGGTTTTATCTCGAAGCTTTTTCCAGTCTGGTTGCATTGTATGCTGAACATACATCGCCAACCAGCAATCCTGTAACTTATTTTTACCCCTCCTCTGTTTTTGTAGAGAAACCGGAAAAAGGGTTTGCCGAATATGCTGTTGCCAAAGGTGCCGGAGAGGTGCTGTGCAAACAACTTTCAGTCAAGTATCCGCATTTTACTTTTTTAGCACCGCGCCTGCCGCGCATGTCGACCGACCAGACTTCGAGCATTATTCCGATCAAATGCGACCCGGTTTTAGATGTGATGCGCAGAGAACTAAAGAAAATGGTGTGAAAAACCAGGCTTCTAGAATGGGTCGTACAACGTTTTTCCCTGCTCTGCCGCCGCAATAAGTTTTCTGGTTACCGTATGTGCTTTTGCGGCAAAAAAGGGAACGTTATGAAATTTCCACAGTTTCAGATCTTCCTTGTCCAGCAATTGCGGCAATTTGGCAATATTAAAATGCCCCTGGATGCCTGAACCGCGCATAGTTACCGGGACTTGTTCCTGGTCATCAATGATTGTAACGACCAGATCATCCGGTTCAGGCTTCCTGGGTATTGGAAAAGCATCACCCATGATGCCTTCTACATGATGGGTTTGTGTCATCACATCAAACGATTTTCCGATACCGATAATCAATGTATTATGCGCAGCCATATATTCGAAAGGCGAGCCTTTTCCTGCGGGTCCTGACGCGTTTTCGTGTCCTTGCGTTAACGCCTTGGCTAACGGTCCCAGCGCCGAGACTCTGTAAGCCGGGTGACGGCTTTGAATCACGCCTTTTGTTCGCCTGAACAGTTCTGTCGCCAATCCCATTTGTGACGGCGTCTTTTTGAGATCAAATTCCGGCTTTACTTTGAGCGTATCGATCAGGGAACCAATTTTCGGGTCGCCAAAATAGAAAGCTGGCATTACGAGTGTTCGTTCCGGGCCGCAAAAATCGATCAACATGCGTACGAGTTCTAATGGATTGCCTTGATAATAAGGCAGCATATGATTAACTGAACTGTGTACCATCAGAATTTCAAAATCGGGATCCAGCGTTTCTTCAAGATGCTGGCGTAACGCAGCGGTGTCAAACGTACCATATCTCAGTTTCATTACCGGCGTGAGCGCTTTGCGCACGGCATAATAGCCGTTCCTGACTTTCAGAAAGGCATTGTCAGGGAGTACACGTTTCGCTGCTTTGGAGACAGAATGTAGCCAATCCATAGCCGGTTTAATCCAGTCAGTTTTGCGCTGCTTCAATAAAATCAGTGATCGATTGAATCGAAGTGAGTTTTGCAAAGTCCTCGACATCCAATGTAATATCAAACGTCTGCTCGAGCGCAATCATCAGGTTGACATGCGCAAGCGAATCCCAGCCGGTAGTATTATCGGCGGTACTTTCTTGTGTAATGGCTGATGGTGAAACATTTAATGTCTCTGCCACGACTTGTATGACCTGCTCCGTAACACTCATTTTACTTGAACCTGCACGTTAATTGAAATTAAAGTATCCATTATCTTCCTGTTTCGAATTCAATTTCAACAGGTGGAAATTGATTTTTGTCCATTGGAGAAGTTGATAAATTTCTTATATAACAGCCTTGCTGATTTGTTTCGATGAAGCCATGTTTCATATAGAAATCAGCCACAAGATTGTTCTTCTGCGTGGGTATGTAACAAGCGGTAAATTGCATAATGCCTATCGTAGCAAAATAATCCAACATAGCATACAAAAAAGCGCTTTCAGCCGATCTACCAATCACGCGGCACGACATCAGAAAATTGTCGATCTCGATGGCTTTAACACTTAGCTTTCTAAATATGGCCAAGCCTACAATACCACTGTTACCAAAAATATCGTTTAACGAAAATGAGCTTACGATCCACTCTTTTGACTCAACGAAATCGCTTATTTGTTGTTCACTATAGCGACGGGTTGTCAAGTTAAACTGGTTTGTTTTCTGGGTCAATTGCGCCAGTCGGGCAATATTTTTTGTGGAATCGACTTCGATGTACATATGCATTTTCAGTGAGGCAAGGTAACTGCTTAGATCGCCTCCAACGGCATCTGCATTTTGCCTGAATTGCTTGCGTTGTTTTTCCTGTGCGTAAAGTTGTGTTTTCAATGCGTCTTCTTCGGTCAATGACAGTATTTCAAGCCGGTTGAGCTGATCAAGACACCTGGGTATTTCAACAGGTTTTGACGGCGTTTGTATCACCTCCACCTGTGGCAGTTGGGTACGTATCATGTCGCATTCATGACTGCTGTCATCCACGAAAATGAATGAGTCCAACCCAAGGTTTAATTCTTCGGATAACGACAGCAGGTTTTCATGTTTGGGAAGCCAATTGATGCGTTCCGCTGCAAAATGATGTTTGCGCAACACCTGATGCGGGTGATTCTCCAGTATCTCATACACATCTTCCACATTATTCTTGCTGCAGATGACCAGAACAAATCCGCGTTTCTGAAAATCCAGCAGACGCCGCTGAAAATCAATGTAGGTATTGCCGGGATATTCTGGCCCTATCGCTATACCGTTTATGCCATCTTCTCCAATAATCCCTCCCCATAAGGTATTGTCACCATCTAACGCGATAACTTTGGCTTTGGGATACAGAGAAAGCGTCATCAGGCTGACCAAGCGGCGGGCAAATTCGTTTGCCGCCAATGGTGTAAACGGAAAACGTGAGGTATACCAAAAACGAAAATCAAAAAAATGCAATCCGCCAATTTCAGCCTGCAGTTGATCCATATCCAGAAAGGAACAGGAATCAAGTGTCTTGTTCAATGTGCTGATCAGCTGTTTTTTCAGTGATGTTCGCCACAAGCTTTCCGAATAATCCGATTGCATATCGTAAATGCCGAGCGCCAGCGGCATAACCGGCGGCAATAATGTCAACACAATACGCGCTGATATATTGGTACGAAACATGACCAGTATATCCGTCAAACGTTTTATTGCTTCGTCGATTAACGCATCCTGACGTTTCAGGTCAAATGTAAAATCCGGTTTTGAAAATTCCGGATGTAGATCTTCTTGCGTCAGCATAAATAAAATCATTTCGGGGGCATGAGCATGCAGTCCCGAACCCTTCTGGCTTTCCATCAGGTTTAACCCAAACGGCGCATGATATGTTTTTAGATCGACACCCTGAACAATGGCATGGAAATTCAGCCAGGGTTCCAGCAAATCGCTGGTATACGTATGAATAATAGCTAGTCTGAAGGCTTTAGTAGGTGGTTCTTCTTCATTTAAACGCTTGGCCAAAGCGCGTGCCTCGGGAAGAGACAGGTTTTTTGACCAGTTGAATGCTTGTTCTTTGAGTGTTCTACTGTTTTGCGTGAGTAAATGCTGTTTAGGATTGTTTTCCACAAGCTCAATACAAGTTAAATACTTAGATTTTAGTTGATTGAACGATAAATTATCATAATTTGAAGTTCTATGGGTTAACTATTTAAGGGAGAAAAACGTGATTAATTGATATTTTTGTTTGTAACATTGTTTTGCGAAAAGCGTTTAATAACCGTTTTAGATTTGTTCGACCGTTTGATCAATAGCGCAGTTAAATGAATTAGCAGTTCCAATTAGCTCAAATATTGCATGAAAGAAGGGGACAATTCCTGCTAAACCTTTTATAATTCAGTTATCTACACCACACCAAAGAACAGTAATTATGCCGACCGTACCAGTTGCCATTCTGGTGGGCTAATCAATTCCGGCTGTTATTGTCTTCCCTCGCCTATATCTTATTGGAAGCCATACGCCGTGTTGCGCAGCAAGGCACCGAACTGGCTTGAACCTAGATGTGAGTTCATTACGCCTGAAATTAATCAAAATCGGTGCTGTCATCTTGCGCAATACCCACCGTACTCGCTTTTTGCTCGCAAGCTGCTGTCCGTACCAGAAACTGCTCTTTCTAATTGAGAAATGACATCATAATTCCAGCTTTCCACCCAATATGCTGAGATATTTGTCGAATCTGCAAACGTGTCGGGACAAATGAAATCCAGTTCTACAATTCAGATCAAAATTTTAGAAAATTAACCGGCCGTCTTAGGTTCGTGCAATATTCGGGTTAACCTTCTCTGTTTTCTCATTTGGTTTGTTTTTTTATAGCGATCAACCGAGGTTTTTAGGTTCAATACTTTCACCTTACATCAATTCTGATTACACAACACAACCCAATCACACAACATAATGTAAATTAACTTGAATATCCCTCTGCGCACGGTAAAATGTCACGCATTCCAGCATCAGGGTTATTCTGAATTTAGTGCTTTGTTCGGTTGATTTTTGATAGCTGATCGCATCAACTCCAATGTGTAATTATTATGCTTGAAATCATTTCTAGTTTTTCGCGCTGGTCACAATTGTCAGCGAATTTGATTCTGTTTGGCTGCAGTTTTTTTCTGGTCTTAGTCGGGTCGCAAAAAGTTTTATCCGAAGCATCATGGGTAGCCCGTGTGGAAAAAATGTTTCCATGGTTGGCAATACTTATGTTGTTCGGCTTGGTTGGCATTCTGGCCACAACAACCGGCAGTGCTACCGGCGATGAAGCCAATGCCTGGTCGCTCAAAGCCTGGCTGCAATTCATCCATAATGCTCAGGTCGGCAAGATTGCACTGATCCGAATCCTGCTGACTCTTTTTCTACTTGGCGTTGTTGCTTATACTTTGCTGAAACCCCGTTCACGCGGGCGATATGCGTTTCTATCCTTGACCGCAGCTTTGCCGCTTATCGCCGGTGCTTTTGTGAGTCATTCCAGTGCAGATGAAATGTCATTTGATGCCATTGCGCCATTTGTACTGCACCTCCTGTTTGCGGGCATGTGGTTTGGCGCGTTACCAGCGTTTTTGCTGATTGTTTTCAGTAATCATCTTGAAACAGACACACAAAAACGTCAAACGAATATTTTAAGCCTGGAAACCTTTTCCAATATCGCAATACTTGCAATGTTACTGCTTTTAGTAACGGGATTGATTGTTACCGATCGCCTAATAGAAAATTACTACCATACACTGGTTGCCAGTCCTTACGGTTGGCTGTTGAGTCTCAAGCTGACTTTACTCGCAGTCATACTGATCATTGCTTATAAAGCACGCAATAAATGGCTGCCGTTGCTCTCACAACCATTACAAATTAGCAATTCCAGGCAATCCAATGTTGACCGCATAACTGAAAGCAGCCTGCATCTTAAAAAATGGGTACGTATTGAATTTCTCATCGCGTTGCTGTTGATGCTAGTAGCAACCATACTGGCCAATACACTCCCCGGCAAGCACACAGAAATCAACAACTGGCCTTTTCCGTTCCGTTTTTCGATAGATGCAAACTGGGAAGAACCCGGTGTTGAGGAAATGTTTTGGCTGGGTACGGCGCTGTTTACGATAGCCGTAATGATGGTTTGGATCAGCCTGAAGTATGAATGGCACTGGAAAAAAGCTGTTCTGGCGCCAAGTACCCTGGCAGTCATCAGCATGGCGATTGCATTACCGCCGATCACTATCGAGGCATATCCTGAAACATATATGAAGCCCGATGTTCCACTGGATGCCATTTCGATTTCCAATGGTGCGTATCTGTTTGCAGAACATTGTGCGGATTGCCACGGTCCGCAGGGCAAGGGTAATGGCAAACGCGCCGAAGCGTTGTCTACGCCACCGACCGATCTGCTAACCGAGCCGCACACAGCCAGGCATACGGTAGGTAACTTTTATCATCAGATCGCATATGGTATTCCCGATACGGACATGCCCGGTTTTAAGGATAAACTGATGGATGAAGATATCTGGGATGTCGTCAATTTTATGCACGCCTTGTCACGCGGCTTTGATGCGCGTCTGCTCGGCACCCAGATCATTCCGGACAATCCCGCAGTTGGAGCGCCCGTTTTCTATTATTCCGCAAATGATGGATCAAGTGGGGACTTGAAAGACTTCCGGTACAATCAAAATGTCGTATTGGTGTTATTTACCTGGCCACAATCGCAGCCGCGTTTATTGCAGCTAAAACATGTTTATGATCGTATCCACAGTGAATACAATACTGCCTTTCTAGCCGTGCCGATGCAGCAATTGACCGATGAAGAATTACAGGATGTCGGCGAACTTATCCCGTTTCCGGTTATCACCGACGGCTGGTCGGAAATCAGCGATACCTACAAACTCTACCGCCGTGTCAGAACCGTGCCGGATTTAAATGGTCCAGGACTCACGCCGGAACATATTGAATTTATCATCGACCGCTTCGGTTATTTACGCGCCCGATGGAATTCCCAGTTTGAAGGATTCGGCTACCAAAATAACAATGCACTGACGCAGCAACTCGGTCTGCTCAACAAAGAAGACGAAATCATGCCGCCACCCGGTGAACACGCCCATTGATCATAGGTATTGTTTAGCAACAGGCGTATGCATCACCTTTTATCGTAATCGTAAGCTTAGTTATACGCCTTAAGCCGGACCTATCGGTCGGTTAATCGGAATTCGTTTTTCGTTGTTCCGGATGTAGGCTTTTGCCGAGGATATGCTCACTGTTAGCGAGCACATGAACACTAGCCCCTACAATCAACGGATCGGGTTCTTTAATAATGTTCTTGTCTTTACCATCGTAAGGCAACTTTGAAAGAAAATGCCGCATACAGTTGAGACGTGCGCGCATTTTGTCATTTGATTTGATGATAGTCCACGGCGCATCAGCAGTATCCGTGTAAAAAAACATGGCTTCCTTGGCTTCAGTGTAGTCATCCCATTTATCTAAAGATGCTTCGTCAATTGGCGACAACTTCCACTGTTTGAGCGGATCTTCTCTACGCGATTCGAAACGTTTACGTTGTTCGTCCTGAGTTACCGAAAACCAATATTTGAACAACCAGATTCCCGACCGGGTTATCATGCGCTCCAATTCGGGACATTGCCGCATGAACTCAAGATACTCGTTTGGCGTACAAAAATTCATCACACGTTCAACCCCTGCACGGTTGTACCATGAACGGTCAAACATCACGATTTCACCAGCGGAAGGTAAATGCGTAATATAACGTTGAAAATACCATTGTGAACGTTCAGTGTCCGTGGGTTTTTCCAACGCCACGACACGAGCACTACGCGGATTAAGGTGCTCCATGAAACGTTTTATTGTTCCCCCTTTTCCAGCAGCATCACGCCCTTCAAACAGAAGGATAATCCTCTGGCCTGTTTCCCTTACCCACTTTTGCGCCTTGAGCAATTCAACTTGCAACCGGGATTTCTGTTTTTCGTAAACAGAACGCTTGATCCGGGTGTGATAGGGATATTCGCCCGTTTCGAAGGTCCGCCGTATTGCCGCCATATCATGACGCGTTTCACTCAATTTATGCAAGGCCTGACCTGCTTTAATATGACCGGCACTCACCACATCCGGTTTCGCGCTTGATTTTTTTGTATTATTATCATTTGTCTCTGCACTGTCTGTTGCCTGTTGTTCCCGCTGGCTACTGTTTTTATCTATCCCTCTTGATTCCATCTCGTCTATTTCTCGCTATAAGTACTATTTTATGAACAACATAAGACCGTCATCAGACTTATTATGTTACTATAAATTTAGGGGAGTTAGATTTTATCAACGGTACTCATGTAATAAATGCGCATATTTTAAAGTTCTTCTTAGCATAAAAAAATATGAAAAATTCATGCCAGGAAGAACTGGAGAGATATGTACTCACCTCTTCATCTCTTTCAGTACAATTGCTTAATTCAGGCACACACCTAAATAATAGTTTTTTTCTGGCTTCATGAGTAGCTTTAATCTCTTTTGATAAATAATATGGACAAATTAGAAGTATTTCCGTGGAATAAAAATTTTGAAACGGGAATCGACCGCATTGACGATCAGCATAAGATACTGATTTCAATACTGAATAAACTCGCCCTAACTTTGACATACAATAATCCGATCGAAATAAACCGGGTTTTTAAACAATTAATTGAATACGCCGAATTTCATTTTGAATCCGAAGAAGAAATTTGGATTGAGTACCTCCATAATGATTCATGGTTATCTTCACATCAATTGAGTCATTCTTCTTTTCTCCCCAAGATATTCGAACTCAAAAACCAGGATAGAGGAAAAAACCAATCAGAGATTATTGAAAGTATCATCTTATTTTTAATTCGCTGGCTCGCATTTCACATTCTGGACAACGATAAACGTATGGCATTTTTTATTGAAAACATGCAAAAAGGAATGGCCTTCGATGAAGCAAAAATTTCAGCCGATAGAAAAATGAGTGGTTCTATAAGAGGGCTTATCGAAACTGTTTTGACCATGTATGACAGTTTATCTTCCAGAACACTGGCACTCGTACGTGAAAGTAATCAGCGAAAAAGAATGGAACAAGAACTTAAAATTGCTAATAAACAATTACGCCAGGCTAATGCCAGACTAGAATCATTATCTATCACTGACGATTTAACGGGATTGTCTAACCGGCGCCACTTCAATAATGTTTTTGCACTGGAAATTAAGCGTGCCAGGCGCGAAAAAACTTCTGCGGCACTACTGATCATTGATATCGATTTTTTCAAAAAAATCAATGATAACTATGGGCATAGTATGGGTGATAAAACTTTGATTAAAGTTGGTCAGGCTTTAAAGAAACTTTGCAAACGCCCCGGTGATTACGCATTTCGCTTAGGTGGTGAAGAATTTTGCGTGATCGCATCCAATATG
>JAGRFM010000012.1 GCA_020446045.1 Nitrosomonas sp. | reverse complement strand
TTATTGAAATCGACAGTGAAAGTTACAGGAGGAAAAACCAGAAAAAAACATGACATCATAAAAACAAACTCAACCGGCCATCATAATTGTCGCCAAACCGGACAAGATAGTTGACGCGAGACAGTCGGCGCAGCCAGATAGCCATTCGCAGTGCATCGCACACCAGGCTTGCTTTCATCCGCGAGCTCATGCTCCAACCAACCACTTTTCTGGAAAATAAATCAATGACAATCGCCAGATAGAGCCAGCCTTCCTGAGTCCAAACGTACGTAATATCGCAAACATAAGCCTGATCCGGCCCGGTCGCAGTAAATTGTCGATTCAATCGGGGCGATTTCTACGGCGTTGCTCATGGCTATAATAAGCACTGCGGCTGACACCCAATAGCCGACACATTGTGTCAACCGGGCAGGTCTTCTTCTTTTGGGTGATGAACGAATATTTCACTTCGTTTCTCTCGCTTCGATACCCGCCGCCTCCTTTAATATCTGTTTCTCCAACTTAAGTTGTTTATTTTCCAGCTTTAAACACCTGATCTCCTCTTGTTCGGGTGTTAGTTTTCCATTGCCTCGAAATGCCTGACCATTGTTATCAGCCTGGTTTTCTTTAATCCATCGCCCGAGCATGCCGGCATTAATTTCAAGACTCCTGGCCGCTTCTGCTATCGTTAATCCCTGATCCACAACCAGACTGATCGCATCCAGTTTGAATTCTTTTGTGTATTGTTTTCTTTTCAACATTCCTTCCTCCAATTAAGTCTATTCTCTCTTAACTGGAGTGTCCGAGTCTATTAGACCACATCAAAAAAGGTGGTATGCTCTATCGCCAAGCTTTTGGATCGGATCGTTGAAATCGATAGCCCCAGCATCATCGTCACCTATGAAAACCGCATCCGGGAACTGGAAAACCGTAAGGCTGAACTGAATGAAAAAATCAGAAAATGCGGCACAGTGTTGCCGGATTTTGATGAAACGTTTAGAACCGCATTCTCGTTTCTCTCGAACCCGCATAAAATATGGTGTTCCGACAGACTGGAGAACAAAAGAACAGTGCTAAAACTGGCTTTTGCTGATAAATTATCTTACTGTCGAAATGAAGGTTTTAGAACCGCCCCATACGCCCTGCCATTCGCCCTTTTGGAGGACTTTGGGCAGGGTAATTATAATTGGTGGGTCTGGTTGGACTCGAACCAACGACCAAGGGATTATGAGTCACAAATTCCACATATTTATGCGTATTTGCAAGAATTGATATAAATACGTCAACGTTTACACAGAGAGCGTTTCAGGGTAAATTTGGTTTTAACGCACATTGATAGAAATGCGCCAAAATGCACCTCAAATGTAACCCCAGTGTAACCCCGAATCCCCATGACCAAAAAGTTTAACTTCACAAAAGCTGAAATTGATTCTCTCACGTTGCCCGCGAGTGGGAAACGGGATACATACCAAGACACAAAAGTAAGTGGATTACACCTGCGCATTTCATCAACCGGCATTAAGACATTTAGTGTATTCAAACGAATCAGAGGCGGCAACCCCGAACGCATAACACTGGGACGCTTCCCTGACATGACGATTGATCAGGCAAGGCGCAAAACCATGGAGATTAACTTGGCTATTGCCGATGGGAGAAGCCCTGCTGAAGCCAAACGAAAATTGAAATCTGAATTACTTTTTAGTGAACTGTTTGAAGAATATCTGGAAAGACATTCAAAGCCTAAGAAAAAGACCTGGACTGAGGATCTGGAAAAATACAAGAATCATATCGAAAAGCCACTGGGGAAAAGAAAATTATCAGAAATTGATCGGGCAGCAATATCACTCATTCATAGCAATATAACCAAAGCAGGACATCCAATTGCGGCCAATCGGATTTTAGCTTTGATCTCAAGTGTGTTTGGGTGGGCAATATCAGCAGGGCTTTGGGAAAATAACCCTGCTATTGGAATCAGGCGTAATAAAGAAAAAAGCCGAGACCGGTTTATTCAGAGTGATGAGCTGCCAAGATTCTTTCAGGCACTCGCAGAAGAACCAAATGAAACGATTAGAGATTATGTTTTAATCTCGCTATTGACCGGTGCACGCAGATCAAATGTATGTAGCATGAAATGGCAGGATATAAATTTCGAACGCGCTGAATGGCGCATTGAAGCAACAAAAAACGATACACCTCAAACGGTCACACTTTCACCTGAAGCAGTTGAGGTTTTGCAAAACCGAAAATCAGATGATAGTGAATTTGTTTTCCCCGGTATCGGTAAATCAGGACACCTTCAGGAACCAAGAAAAGGGTGGGAACGCATTTTAAAAAGCGCAGGAATAAAAGATTTGCGACTTCATGATCTAAGGCGCACATTGGGAAGCTGGCAAGCAAAGACCGGCGCATCACTGGCGATTATTGGCAAATCACTTAATCATAAGAACCAAAATACAACAGCGATTTATGCGCGACTTGATCTTGATCCGGTTAGAGACTCTGTTAATACAGCCACAAGTGCAATGCTTGCAGCAGGCGGACTAACAAAGCCAGGTGAAATTGTGCAATTAAAAAAAAATAAATAAAAAATTGCAATATTTTTTGGTATTGGTGTTTTGAAAATTAAGGCCATCAAGCGTGAATAAAAATAGAAGATTTATGGCATAGAATTAGGCTAATAGCCAAACAGCATCAGATATTCTGATTGGTTGTAAAAAGCGGGATTCGCCTGTTCTGATTCGATTCCAGATTGCGAGAATCGATAAAATCGTCTTGCAACATAATACATAAAAACACCGAAGCTGAAAGTTATATTGCGCTCCACAAGAACAAAACACCCACTCCAATCAATAGTATGAGAAACTGCCAACTGAATGCTAGCCCGAATATTGCACGAACCCAAGACAGTCGGTTAATTTTCTTAAATTTTGATGCCGAATTGTGGAATTCGATTGCATTCGTTCCAACACACTTACAGATTTGGCGAATATCTCAGCGTATTGG
>JAGRFM010000081.1 GCA_020446045.1 Nitrosomonas sp. | reverse complement strand
TTATTATTTTGTTTTGTAAAACAGCATGTTAATGCCATGACTTCAAAAACCTTAATGCACTACGGGCTTTATGATACAACAACCGGCGAAAAATCACGATTAGATCCTGGACAATAACGGTTATTTGAGGAAGATTGTATACTAGTGGTGCTATTTCATCGCACACACATACCGGCTTTAACCTTGTTCACATGATCGCTATATGAAAAATTAATGCTAGTAGAACTTCTCGCTTTTGAGTGAAGAAAAGAGGTAATATGCAATTATGTAACCCTATCAGTCGACAAATTTGCAGGAACCACCGGATTCAAACAATCGCTATGAGCCAAGTAGAAAAACGAGCCGTTATCCAATGGCGAACTTGATTACCCTTAAATTCGACTGGTTCCCAGGCGGTGTGAATATGAGTCAAACAAAAGAAGAAAACAGTAATTCATGTGCTCTCCCCTTTTTTTTAGAAAGTGTTGCGGGGCGTATTTTTTGTCTACATTACCCCGCAAAAATTAAAAGCTCGATTCATGTCGGCATAGTGCTTATTCCTCCTTTTACAGAAGAAATGAATAAATCCCGCCGTACGTATACGCTGCTGGCTCACAGGCTTTCTGCGCTTGGATTTGATGTACTAATTTTTGATTTGTATGGCACCGGAGATAGTGAAGGTGATTTTTCAGAAGCCAGATTAGAAATCTGGAAAGATAATGTTGCGTCATGTATCGAATATATGAAACAAAATGGTGCAAAGAAGATTGGTATCTTAGGGTTACGTTTTGGCGCGTTACTCGGATTATACTGCGCCAAAGAATTATCGGATGAATTTGATATTGCTGTACTTTGGCAACCAGTAACAAGCGGCAATGTCATGATGAAGCAATTTTTACGTTTGCGGTTTGCGGCCAACCTAATGGAGGATACACAAAATAAAGAAACAAAGCGTGAAATGAGTGATCTACTTGAAAACGATCAGACATTCGAAGTGGCAGGCTATGAGCTATCACTCGCTTTATTCAAATCCTTGGATGTATTGCGTCTACAAACATTATTGACTTCCGCCATAAAGCGAGTTCATTGGATAGAATTGGTGACAGAAGAAGGACGTGATTTTTTACCCGCAAGCAAGCAGGTTCTAAATAGCTGGCATCAGCAAGGGCTAAATGTCACTACGGATCGTGTGGTCGGCGTGCCATTTTGGTCATCGCAGGAAATCTTTGTAGTACCCAAGCTAATAGATGCAACGGTGAATGTTTTTTGCAATCAGTGGATAACTGAATGATTATTGAAGAAATTCCAGTATGTTTCCGCATCAAGAAAGATAATGCTTATGGAATTATACATCTGCCGGCAACATATTCTAAACGCGGCATACTGATTGTTGTTGGCGGGCCACAATATCGCGTGGGCAGTCATCGCCAATTTGTTTTGTTAGGACGTTATCTGGCGCGAAAAGGAATACCGGTTATGCGGTTTGATTACCGCGGCATGGGTGATAGCGATGGTGAGACGCATACTTTTGAGTCGATTGAAGATGATATTCGAGCTGCTATAGATGAATTTTTTGATCAAGTGACTGGCTTAAATGACATTGCCATCTGGGGATTGTGTGATGCTGCATCGGCGGCTTCCTTCTATGCGCATACAGATAACCGTATAAGTGGTTTGGTGCTGCTAAATCCCTGGGTTAGAACTGATTCGGGTATGGCCAAAACATATATAAAACACTATTATTTTTCACGCCTATTCGAACGGAATTTTTGGGTAAAAGTTATTCAAGGCAAATTTGATGTCATAAAATCAATAAAATCCCTCGCTTCAATGATTATCACAATTTTTGGTTTTAGTAATTCCAAAAAAAATAAAAACAAATCTTTTCAACCAGATGCCGAATCCAGCCCGCTACCAGAACGAATGTATGCAGGTTTAAATGCTTACAAGGGCCCTTTACTCTTTATCTTAAGCGGAGACGATATCACCGCAAATGAATTCAGAGATGCCGTAAAAAACTCTCGAGCATGGCAGGCTCTTATGAACGAACCCAGAGTAATGACATATGAATTGGCTGATGCAAATCATACCTATTCAAAACGCGCATGGCGCGACCAAGTTGCTGAATGGACGCTTGAGTGGCTGCAATCAGGACGGTAAAAATTTTTTACGATTGTTATTTTGGCCTAAGAAGGATATTGACTCTATTTTTTTCGCTTGCTGATATATGGAAACGCGGGCTAATCGTACTCAACATCACTTCAATACTGCCAATTTTCAGAATGACTGCACTTCCAATTTTTTTCATTCCCAGTTTTTTATGGGCTCTTGCTGATGCGATATTTGTCCTCGTAATACGGCTAAACGTATATTTTATTCCTTTGTTATAAAGATATTCATTTGCACCATTCCACAATCCTAAAAACGCGATACCCAACCTATGTTCAGGGTAGACATAGAAATCAAAATCAAATACTGATTCTTCTGGCGGCATTAAAACAAAATTGCAGCGAAACTCGTCTTCTTGATATGAACGAAAACAAAACCACATATAAGCAATCGCAACATCTTTTTTAAATGCACCCAAGCAAGTTGCATTCTGATCAAATCTGGATTGTTTTATATCTGGCCTGACGGGCATACGCTCAACTTCCGGGTCTCCTTTTGTTATCTCGCGGATTTCTAATTTTTTAACAAAAGTCTTGGGCAAAAGAGGGCCTGGAACGATTGGCTGTACCACAAAATCATAACTTAGCAATCTTAAATCTGGTGATATTTTGGATAAAATTCTGTCTATCAAATAATATAATCCGACCGGGAATCCAAACGCTTTAAAAAGACCTACTAATTTATAAATCATTGTTTTCTAGGCAACTCGGTTTGATTTTTCATCCTAAAAGCCCCACATGGATGATACTTGGAGCGCTCTGATTCAGAGCAAGACAATAGAGTGTAACAAAAGGGCGATACAACAAATTACAACACTGCCAACAAATCCATTTCAATACAAATATCATAATGCAGTTCAGCATTTGGGTGAAGCAATTTTCTTGACGTTCCTCTTTTGATTCATGCAGCCTGAATGAAAATACAGCACTACATCAATAACAAATAACCGATCGAGCAGCCAATCAATATCATCAGGCCCAGAACACACCAGATAAGCATCAACCTCCCAGGTCGATAAGATTCGGGTATCGATTTGTCAAACATCACCAGTGTATTGAGTATTGCCAGCACAGGGGCGGCTACAAAGGCAATCACCGTGGCGACTTTGACCATTTCGCTCATGGACGGCGTAAAAAAGAACAACAATAAAAGCGTTCCTGCAATCGTGGTGAGGAGCCAAAAGATATAAATGGATTTGTTCTTACGGTGCTCGAATTTTTGTGGTGCAAGGCATTCGAGCGACATAGCGATGGTGCGTGGAAAAGCGTCCAGCAAAGTCAGGGTGGTGCTGAACATCGTAGTGAGTGCGGCAACGGCAACAATCGGATAGGCCCAATCACCGAGCGCCTGTTTATACATATCCAGCAGCTGTTCCGCAAATGCCGCTCCGCCAGTCTTGAATTCGACACCGCTGCCATACATCACCAATGCACCGATAGACAGAAAGCACACCGCCAGAAACGCGGTGCCAATAAAACCAACACGAAAATCAAACAACGTGTCTTTCATACTGGCAACCTTGCCATCTGTTTCGTTTTTACTTTCTGTCCAGACCGAATGCCAGACGGAAATTTCGATGGGTGCTGGCATCCACCCCAGAAATGCAGCAAGAAACAGCAGATGAACGGTATCTGAAATGTCAAAATGAAGTGTGCCGGAAGCGTAATGTCCGGGATTGTCAAGCAGCAAAGCGATAACGGCGGCAATCGTCGTTACCGATAAAATCAGAATGATAATTTTCATCAGTTTGTCCAGCAGCGCATAACGCCCACTGACCAGCAGCGTAAAACAGATCAGCAAGATCAGGCTGCTGATAATCGCATCGACAACTTGCGGTTCATAACCACCCAGTTCTTCAAATCCAAAAATATGGGTAAACAATCCGGCGGTGACAACCGTTACCGCAGCCTGAACGATGAGCATGGTTGCAATGGTCATCAACAGGTAAATCCATACCGCCCAGCTACCCAGCTTGTAATAGCCGTGCAGAATATTTTTCCCGGTCGCCGCCGTGTATCGTGAACCGAATTCAAAGAACGGGTATTTAATCAGGTGTATGATGACAATAGCGATAAGCAGATCGAACCCGAACATACCGCCGGCACGCGTGGATTGCACGAGATGGGACACGCCGACTGCCGCACCGGCATAGAGCAATCCCGGCCCCAGTTTTGAAAGGAGATTATTGAAAAAACTGTTTTGGGTCATCATTTGATTTGTATTGTTGGATTCCGAAAAATAACTTTTTTGTATATTCTATAGGCTATAGCGTATCGATGGATATGCAAAAAAAGTATTTCAGCAGAATATAAAAATCATTTTTCTAGAATCTTACCAGTCATTATGGAAATCACCTGTTACCGTGATGAGGAAATAAGCCGGAATTCGCGGCAGTTACCGGCAAGTATTTATAATCTGGCTATCACGCAGCTGGCGCGCTGCGAAGGTCAGCCATTGTTTGTTCCCATCCGCAGCATGCAGTATATGGCGATTATCGATACGGAAGAGTTTGTTTTTATCGATGGCGAACGCAAATGCTGGGTCGATATCGCCTGGCAGAATTTCAAACGGCATGATCGAGAGGCGCTTGATCAACCGGTTACCTACGAAGCAGTCTATTATCGGGACAATTCTGAAACAATCATGACCCGGCTACAAAGCGAATTTCCACTGGCGTTACGTGCATTAGCGGATAAAACACCGATCAAAAGTACGACGCATATTATCCCGTTCCGGCGATCAAATAACAAACGCTGATCAATCGTCATCTTTCAGTTCGGGATCCCAGCCTTTTGCTTTTGCGGATGATATCGCCTGACTATAAATCTGAGCGTGACGTTGTTGCAATGCTTCCGGCAAACGGCTGGGCAGATGTGCATAAGGCTCCCATGCCGCATATACTTTTTCGTATAAATTTTGCATCTGCGCATGATTCCATCCTGCACAGGTTTCCGTTTCAGGCAGAATCCCGAACACCCAGGCATCCCGGACGATACGGCCCAGATGCGTTAAGCCGTTGTTTTCGTCTTTCTCAATGCCGGCGTATTTTAAATCTGTCATTGTGTTTTGTTTTGATACAAAATATTATTTAACTGTTAATCACCCAAACTGTAGGACAGCATGAATTTTAGCTTATCTTGTTTGTTTTGGGTGATTACAACGAAAGATTTCAATGAATTTCTACAGCCGCTAAAGTACCGGTACTTTAGCAATTGAATGACTATTTCCTGCAAGGCACGCCTTGTCATGTACACTGACAAATTCACACTGAACCCGGCAATATCATATGGATAGAATACCAATAACATGCAAAAAGAAGCCTGGTACAGTTCGACCATAGAAAAGGCGGTTCGAGATCTTAGTGGTGATTTAACAACTGGCCTTAGTTCAACAGAAGTTGAAGCTCGCCTTGAACGCTATGGCCTCAATCAAATCAGACAGGGCGGGCAACGCACCGTTTTTCGTATTTTTGCTGCGCAAATTACCGATTTCATGATCCTGGTGCTGCTTGCCGCAGCGATTGTGTCAGGTGTGGTTGGAGAATTGCGCGATGCCATTGCGATAGTCGTCATTGTCATACTGAATGCGGTTATCGGCACCATTCAGGAGTACCGTGCGCAGCGCGCCATCGCTGCGCTCCAAAAGATGGCGGCGCCTGAAGCGACAGTCATCCGCGATGGCGAAACAGTATCGATTCCTGCAACCAGTTTAGTGCCGGGCGATCTGGTATTACTGGAAGCGGGAAATATTGTTCCGGCTGATTTGCGGTTATATGAAAGCGTTCAGTTGCAAATCAACGAGTCGGCACTAACCGGTGAATCGCATGCAGCATCAAAATCTATTGAGGTAATAAGCGACACCGGGCTACCCCTTGGTGATCGCCGTAACATGGCATTTAACGGTACCATGGTCACACGCGGACATGGCAAAGGCATTGTTGTGGCAACCGGCATGAATAGCGAAATAGGTAATATTGCCGAATTGCTTCAGGAAGAAGTAAGCGCCAGAACACCGTTACAGATTCGCCTGACCCGGTTCGGAAAGCAGCTGGCTTTGGCCATTCTGGTTATTTGTACGCTTATTTTTATTATCGGCCTGTTACAGCACCAACCGGTATTGTTAATGTTTTTGACTGCGGTCAGTCTCGCCGTCGCAGCGATTCCAGAAGCACTTCCCGCTGTCGTAACAATTTCACTTGCGTTGGGTGCACGCAAACTGAGCCGCCGCAATGCGCTGGTACGCAGGCTGCCGGCAGTGGAAACATTGGGTTCAGTCACTTATATCTGCTCGGACAAAACGGGTACGCTGACGCAAAACCAAATGCATGTGGAAGCGTATTTTGCAGATGAACGCAGGTTGTATGAAATACCTGATAAGGAAAATGAGGTTATGCTTTGGCAGCGGCTGGGACAGGCTATGGCGCTCAACAATACCGTCGCAGATCAACCGGCTAATAGGGACGAAACAGTTCCAACGGGGGACCCAACCGAAGTAGCATTGTTGCTGGCTGCAAAAAAAGCGGGGCATATTAAATCTGCATTGGCGCATCAACTACCGCAGGTCGCCGAGTTACCATTTGACGAGCAGCGCAAATGCATGACGACGTTGCATCAGGATCATTCGGTTGTAATCAGCTTCACCAAAGGTGCGCCCGAAGTGATACTTGCCATGTGTAAAAACCAATTGACGCGACAGGGCGTGCAAGATTGGGAACAAAAAACCGTTTTGCAACAAGCAAAAGAATTGGCTGCTGAGGGTTACCGGGTACTGGCAATCGCAACGCGGGAATTCAAGTCCATTCCAGAGAATTGTACATCTTCATCCATTGAATCCGATCTGACGTTTTTAGGATTGATCGGCATGATGGACCCACCCCGGGAAGAAGTTCTGCAGGCAGTTGCCGATTGCCGTGCGGCGGGTATCGTTCCGGTCATGATCACCGGCGATCATCCTGAAACGGCCGGGAGTATAGCCATCCGGCTCGGTATCGCGGACAAACAGGATCGCGTGATTACCGGACAGGAATTGGAAAAGCTTTCCGATACCGAACTGGCCAGCCAGGTACGTGATATTCGCGTTTACGCACGCGTGGATCCAAAACAGAAAATCCGTATTGTCAAAGCGCTGCAGGATCAAGGTGAGTTTGTTGCCATGACGGGTGATGGCGTCAATGACGCACCGGCATTAAAGCGCGCCGGCATCGGTGTCGCGATGGGAAAAAAAGGCACAGATGTTGCACGCGAGGCTGCGGATATGGTGTTGCTCGACGACAACTTTGCCACCATTGTTGCGGCGGTAAAAGAAGGGCGGCGTATATTTGACGATATCCGCAAATTCATCAAATACACCATGACCAGCAATTCCGGCGAGATCTGGACATTGGTGCTGGCAATGCTGATGGGCATGCCGTTGCCGTTGCTGCCGATCCACATTTTATGGATTAATCTGGTTACCGACGGCCTTCCGGGTCTGGCATTGGCATCCGAACCCGCCGAACGTAAAGTGATGCAACGCGGCCCACGCCCGCCCGAGGAAAATATTTTTGCCCATGGCATGTGGCAGCATATCGTGTTTGTGGGTATCCTGATCGGCGTCATTTCAATCGGTGCACAAGCCTGGATGCTGGCTCGCGGCGTTGATTACTGGCAGACTGCCGTGTTTACGACACTGACCTTCGCGCAGTTATTCCATGTGATGGCCATCCGTTCGGAACGCGATTCATTGTTCCGGATCGGTCTTTTCAGTAACCCGCAATTGCTCGGTGCGGTATTGCTGACCGTCGTGTTGCAGCTGATGGTAATCTATGTGCCAGCATTCAACACCATTTTTAAAACCGACCCATTACCGATTTACGATCTGGGCATTTGCGTACTATTGGCCTCCATTGTGTTCTTCGTGGTTGAAATCGAAAAATGGATGATCAGGAGAGGATGGTTGTATGTGAATAGGTGATAACGTTTTGACGCTCGCTGTTAAAAAAGCGCAAAAATTATTCCCATTCAATCGTCGCCGGCGGTTTTCCTGAAATATCGTAGACGACCCGGTTTATACCGCGTATCTCATTGATGATTCGGTTCGATACTTTGCCCAGCAATGCATACGGCAGTTCAGCCCAGTTCGCCGTCATAAAATCCTGCGTCTGGACTGCCCGCAAGGCGACAACATATTCGTAGGTTCGTCCGTCACCCATGACACCGACCGATTTGACCGGAATAAAAACGGCAAAGGCTTGCGAGGTTTTTTCATACCAGCCTGAATTTTGCAATTCCTCGATAAAGATTCTATCCGCCTGTCTGAGCAATTCGGCGTATTCGTATTTCACTTCGCCCAGAATACGCACGCCCAGTCCAGGTCCGGGGAATGGATGACGGAAGATCATTTCACGCGGCAAGCCGAGCGCGAGACCGAGTTCGCGAACCTCGTCCTTGAACAATTCGCGTAACGGTTCAAGCAGTTTTAAATGGAGAGTTTCCGGAAGGCCGCCGACATTGTGATGCGACTTGATAGTATTGGCCTTTTTTGTTTTGGCGCCTGCCGATTCAATGACATCCGGGTAAATAGTGCCCTGCGCGAGCCATTTTGCATCGGTTATTTTGGCCGATTCAGCCTGGAATACTTCAACAAACTCCCGGCCAATAATACGTCGTTTATTCTCGGGGTCAGTAACCCCTTTCAATTGATTGTAGAAATTTCGGCTGGCGTCCACATGAATAACTTTCACCGACAAATGATTGGCAAAGGTACCCATCACCTGCTTGGCTTCATTGGCGCGCAACAAGCCATTATCGACAAAAACGCATGTCAATTGATCACCAATGGCCCGATGGATCAAAGCGGCTGCGACAGATGAATCCACACCTCCCGATAAACCGAGGATCACCTGGTCGCTACCCACTGCAGAACGGATTTTCGCGGTGGCTTCCTCAATATAGTCAGGCATATTCCAGTCATGACCGAGATTGCATATTTCATGGACAAAACGGTCAATGATGGCTTTCCCCTGTGGCGTATGCGTAACCTCGGGATGGAACTGTATGCCGCAAAACCGGCGTTTATCGTCAGCCATGGCCGCAATCGGTGCGGCTGCGTTGGATGCCATAACCTCAAAACCATCCGGGACTGATTCAACTTTATCGCCATGGCTCATCCAGACTTCCAATATGGAGTTGCCATGCGAATCAGTACGATCCTGAATGCCGCTGAATAGCGCGCCCTTTCCACTCGGAAGGATTTCCGCATAACCGAATTCACGTACCAGTGCATTTTCAACACGCCCACCGAGTTGCGCCGCCATGGTCTGCATGCCATAACAGATACCAAGCACCGGAACACCGAGTTCAAACACAATCTGCGGAGCACGTGGCGTTTCCATTTCGGTCACGGATGCCGGGCCGCCGGACAGAATAATACCCTCAGGCGCAAAGTTTTGGATAAATTCTGAGGTTACATCGTAGGGATGCAATTCACAGTAAACATGCGCTTCACGGACTCGCCGGGCAATAAGCTGTGTATACTGGGAGCCGAAGTCCAGGATTAGGATTTTCTGATGCATGGAATTGGGTTTTATTTGATGTGGTAATTGGGCGCTTCTTTGGTGATTTGCACATCGTGAACATGCGATTCACGCACACCCGCTGAGGTAATTTCGACAAACTCCGCTTTTTCATGCATTTCCGCTATCGTGGCGCAACCCAGGTATCCCATGCTTGAACGCACACCGCCCATCAACTGATGTATCACACCGGCAACACTGCCCTTGAATGGGACGCGGCCTTCAACGCCCTCAGGCACGAGTTTGTCGTTACTTTTTTGTTCTTTTTCCTGAAAATAGCGATCACTGGAACCCTGTTGCATGGCTGACAGCGAACCCATACCGCGATAGCTTTTATACGAGCGTCCCTGGTACAACTCAATTTCACCGGGTGATTCCGCCGTTCCCGCCAGCAAACCGCCTAGCATGACCAGATTGGCCCCTGCCGCAAGCGCTTTGGCAATATCACCTGAATAACGAATACCCCCATCTGCAATGACCGGCACACCGGTTCCGCTTATGGCTTCTGACACATTATGGATGGCTGTAATCTGAGGCACACCGACCCCGGCCACGATACGCGTCGTGCAGATTGAACCTGGCCCGATGCCAACCTTGATTGCATCAGCACCGCTATCGACAAGCGCCCGCGCAGCATTGGCTGTGGCAACATTACCGCCAATCACCTGAATATCCGGGTAATTTTTTTTAACCCAGCTGATACGATCCATAACACTTTGGGAATGGCCGTGCGCAGTATCGACCACGATGACATCCACACCCGCCTGGACCAAAGCATGCGTACGTTCGTCGCTACCCTCCCCGACACCGATAGCTGCCCCGACACGCAAGCGCTCCTGATCATCCTTGCAAGCCAATGGATGTTCGGCCATTTTGGTGATGTCTTTGACGGTAATCAGGCCATGCAGTTCAAATGCATCGTTAACGACCAATACGCGTTCCAGACGATGCTTGCGCAGCAGATTCATGACTTCTTCCCGGCTGGTATTTTCACTGACTGTCACCAGCTTTTTTTTGGGCGTCATGATGTTCTTGACCGGTTGATCGAGATTCGATTCAAAACGCAAATCGCGATTGGTAACGATGCCAACCACTTTTTTGCCACTGACAACGGGCAATCCGGATATGTTATGCGTACGAATCATTTCCAGAACATCCCGCACCATCATGTTTTGAGAAATGGTAATCGGATCTTTGACGACCCCACTTTCGAAACGCTTGACTTTGGCAACCTGCGCGGCCTGTTGTTCGATGGGCATGTTTTTATGCAGGATGCCTATTCCGCCTTCCTGGGCGATAGCTATCGCCAGTTGCGCCTCGGTAACCGTATCCATAGCTGCGGAAGCCAATGGAAGGTTTAAAGAAATCGTTCGCGTAAGCTGTGTGGCCAGACTGACGTCTCGCGGCAAAACCGTTGAATGCGCGGGTAACAGCAAGACATCATCAAAAGTGAGCGCTTTTTGAATTAACTGCATAGTGAATATCTATTCTTTGCAAAGCGGTATTATATCCAAATCCTATGTTTTTTTTGCAGTAATTCGCGAGTGTTTAACCATCAACGCCACTCTTTTTTACCCTTTAAAAGCTTATTTTGTTTTTGTTTTAACCGTAAGTAATACTGATGTTTTTTATTTTTGCAGTTTTAATAGTATTGTTTTTGGAGAAAAAAATGCGTTATTTGGTATTCCTGGCTTCATTCATGTTTTTGTGCATACCTGCACAGGCACAGATTTACAAATGGATTGATGAAAACGGTAAAACGCAGTATTCGGATCAGCCACCACTCTCTGCCAAAGTGCAAAAAGAGCAACGCTTAAGAATACATTCTGCGCTGGCAGCGGTTTCTCTTTCAGATGACGAAGAAGAAGATGCAAACAAACCGAGAACGCTTGCTGACGAAAGAGCCGATTACGATCAACGCCGTCAGGAACGAATGGAAAAAGAAGCCGAGAAAAAAGCAAAAGTTGCAGAAAACAAGCAGAAATGTGTTGACGCGCAAAGCCGATTAAGGGTATTTTTAGAGTCACCGCGTTTACGGATGCCGGATGGGCAAGGTGGTTTGTCCTATGTGGACGATAATGTACGAGATCAAAAAATCAAAGAGGCAAACGAGGCAATTGCAGAATATTGTACATAACCAATTTGAGCAATTTATACTGCACTAATGCTTGCAAAACAATTTTCAGCAACGACAATCCATTTGACAAAACAAGTTTTTCTGATTTTTTTTGTTTTGTTTTCATTCTCCGGCACCGTATCTTCCGATACGGTGCCTTCAAAATTACCGCCACTGGGTGATCATGCGACGGTGCAACAACTGTTGCAACATCTCACTGCTTTGGAACGCAGCTTTGAACAAGAAGCTCAGGCCATGGCCGCACTCGATGAACGTATTGCCCGTCTGGAAAAAAAATACCTGGCGGTAAAATCAAGCATTGAGCAAAGCACCGTAATCCATACCGATCAATCCGCCAATGAACCCGCATTGCAGACAAGCGCAGTCACTGCACCTGTACCCGCTCAAGCTGAGCCTGTTCAACCTATTCAACCCGCACCACAGCCCATACAACCGGCCCAGGTTAACGTGATTGAGGACGAAACCGGCTATCACCAGGAACATGATTTTCTATCGTCTATCCTGTCAGGTGATTACGGAATCTTGGCTATGGGCGGACTGGCCATTCTCTTTTTGTTACTGGCATTGATAATATATCGTAGAAAGCGTGAAAAAGCCGATAGTGAATTTGATGATTTAGACCTATCAGAAATCGATGAACCCATAGAAAAAGATCAAGGCGATAACAAATCCACAACAGCTCTTCAGAAACTAACCGCTCTCAAAAAGGCTGCCAAGGGTATAGACTCGGAAGATGACGCCACCATTGTGATCCGGCAGAATGAATATAAACAAACTGCCAAAAATTCATTAAATTCAGCCATTGCCGATGCCCGATCGTTTATAGAAAAAGGACAACCGGAATTAGCCTTTAAATTGCTTGAATCGTTTCTGTCTAAAAACAAGCGTTCTGAAATTGGCTGGCAAATGCTTTTTAAAATTCTGCACGATCAGAACAAAAAGAATGAATTCAGAAAACAGGCGCTACGTTTCAAACGGCTGGAACAGTTTCCTGCAACCTGGGCAAAAATCCAGGCATGGGGGCATGCGATGGAGCCCGATGAAACACTCTACATGAGTGAGCAGGAAAAGAAAAAACGTTTTTTTTCGGATTAGACTCCCATTCAATAAGCACGATAAATAGCACAGTCGGCTCTCGACCCGAAGCGGTCGATTCATTCGGTGGGCGGAGATGCGTTAAGAACCACATCAGCCATTTCCAGCGCAACAGTTTTTGTCTTGCTAGAAATCTCCCTCAAACGCACTACTAACCCCCAAATGTCACTGGCGCTTAGAGTTTGTTCTCGATTGCTGTTGTAGAATATTAGCTCTAGTTCGGCAAGTGCAACGCTGCGCGAGCCTATTGTGTCGAAAATTCTTTGTGACAGTTTGACATTTTCTACTGCCCAGTGGACATCGATTTTGTTTGTAAGCGCAACAATTTCACCGAGGAGCTTCCCAGTTTTTTGGATATCGTCCCTAATCAGGGTTAGTCGTTCGTCCATGTCAATAACCCTTGAATACCTCACCTGGCAATTTTGCCTAAAGGCATCGTAATTAAACGAATCTTCGCCTCTGATTGGAGTATCTCGATTTTGATATTTCTCGCATGCCGTTCTTTGTTTCCTCAATCTCTCAAGGTATTCTGGATCACCACTCAGGCTAAAATCAATGCTCAAGTTATCTAAGCGATCTGCCAAGATATCTAGTTGTGTCGACATGCGCAAAAAGTACGTTACCAATCTTGGTATGTTCTCCTTCAAATCATTTTTCTGTTCTGTTGTCCACACTTTCCAACCTGAGCGGAACCATTCGCGGAGCTCTTCCATTACCTCCTTTACCTTCAGTTCAAACGTCACATTGGCTACGACAGTATTCGCGGGTAGTAAAAACGTAAATATAACCAGAATGGTAAAAAACAGTTTGGAAGTTCGATTTTTCATACAAACCCCTCAAGGTCGAATTCTTTAAAGGCCAGCAAACCTGGTGATTTCTGAGCCACATAACAAGTAATTATACAGTTTCCGTAAATCTTCCATATTTTTGCCATAAATCGCAACCGAGTTGTTATTACTATCAGGTTTGCTAACTTTATATCATTCTAATTGGGGGGGTATACAATTATGAAGATTATGACAGTATTGATCATCTCATATTTTTTTCGCCAGATTATAGGATATTTTTGAAATAATTGACCGGCTGGTTTTGGCCGATAGCAGTCTATCAGACCGTATCAAGATTAATTTAACAGGGTGCCAGATCAGATTTGAGCTAATACAAATAAAGACACATAAAGAAAACACCCGAACGTGTTTATCGAGTGTTTTCCCGCTTTCAGTACTGCATTAATTCAATGACAGGCTTTGCATTGCCTTTTTATGGTCCCATTTGCCATGAAACAGGTGGCCTTTCCGGGTCGGAACACGGTCACTGGTCCAGGTCAGGTATTTACCATCCGGCGTGAATACCGGCAAGCCGTCGAATCCCGCTCTGTTGGTCACGCGCACCGGTTCTTTATCGCCATTCACATCGACGATATACAGTTCAAAATTGCGGTGCCCGTGGATGTTGGTCGAGAAAATAATGTATTCATTGGACGGATGATAAAACGGCGCCCATGACAATGCGTTCAAATTAGTAATTTGCTTCTGATCGGAACCGTCAATATTCATGGTAAACACTTCTGCTCCACGCCCATTCGGAGAAAAACGCCGCCACACGATGCGCTTGCCATCCGGGCTGAAGAACGGGCCGCCATCATACGAACGGGTATGCGTGAGCCTTTTCACGTTTGAACCATCGGCGTCCATGATATAAATATCAATCATCGAAGACGGGTCTTTTTTGAATAGCTCTGCTTCTTCTTCAGTCAATTCTTCTGTGTAAGCGCGCCGATTGGAAGCAAAGGCAATATATTTACCGTCAGGCGACCAGGATGCTTCGGCATCATATCCCATGGCATTCGTCAGATTTTTGATGTTATTGCCTTCCAGGTCGGTTTCGTAAATATCGTAATACTCGTCGTAATCCCAGGCGTAGGATTTACGCTCCCCCGATTTCCGCTCTTCGAGTTCATCGGTCATTTTTTTTAGGGCATTGGGATCGTCATGCGTAGACGAGAACAACACCTTGTCCTGTTTTGGATGAAGCCATGAACAGGTCGTCTTACCGATGCCGGGTGAAACCCGGTGAATATGATCGTTGCTCAGATTTTTCAGATAAATCTGGTAAAAAGGATTCTCATCGGCGACTTCCGCCTGATAAACCATCCATTGTTGGTCGGCACGGTAATACGCCTCACCGACGCGCTTTTCCTTGCTGGTATCCGATAACAGGAAATCATCAATGATAAATTCTTCAGCGTTTGCACTCACTGCATACGATAGAAAGCATATCGGCAAAATCCATGCTACTAACTGCTTTCTTATCCCGTTTGTCATTGAATCTTTATTTATTCGTTTCGTTTTGGTCATTGGCTATTTCAATTGATTTTAAAAGACACAACCTTACCATACCATTCCTGGAAATTAACAAACTAAATTAGACGACACCCAAACATTTCACCTGGATCAGGCCCTTAGTTCAATACACCGGGTATTTTAGCGATCTGATATGCTGTATCAAGGATAGCTGTAACTCGACTGAATACCCAGCGGCAGGCCCGAAGCGGTATAGAGCAGCAGAAACACTGTCCAGGTCACAATAAAGGCCACTGAATACGGCAACATCATCGCCGTCAACGTGCCGATTCCGGTATGCTTCACATACCGCTGACAGTACACCACCACAAGCGGGAAGTACGGCATCAGCGGCGTGATGATATTGGTACTCGAATCGCCGATACGGTACGCGGCCTGCGTGAGATCGGGAGAAATGCCCAACTGCATCAGCATCGGCACGAAAATTGAGGCGAGCAGCCCCCATTTAGCACTCGATGAACCGACGAAAAGGTTGATAAACGCCGTAATCATCACGATGCCGACAATGGTGATTGTCGATGGCATGGCGAGTGCTTTCAGCCACGCGGCACCCTGCAATGCAATCAGAATCCCGAGGTTGGACTGGCCGAACGCGTAGACGAATTGCGCGATAAAAAACATGATCACCAGATAATAAGCCATCTGGTGCATGGCCTTGGTCATGCCATCGATCAGGTCTTTGGAGCTTTTCACGGTGCCCGCCGCAACGCCGTACACATAACCCGGAATAAAAAACAGCAGGAAAATCAGCGCGACGATGGAGCGCATCAGCGGCGCAGCACCCGAAGTCAGATCGCCGGTTTCATCGCGCCATGACGAATCGGCAGGCAAGGCCGTTGCGACCATGACAACAACGCCAAGCAGAAAAACAATTCCCGCAGCGCGCAGTCCTTTACGTTCATTCGGTTCCAGCGCCTGCATGGTGGGCAAATCGTTCAGATCGCCATCAAGTTTCGTGTCTTGCAATCGCGGTTCGACGATTTTTTCGGTAATGTACCAGCCCAGTCCGATGATCAGAAACGATGACGCTGCAGTGAAAAAATAATTGTTCAACGGATTCAGTACAATTTCAGGATCGAGAATCCGCGCTCCGGCTTGCGACAAGCCCTGCAATAAAGGATCAAGTGACGACGGCACAAAGTTCGCCGAGAATCCACCGGATACCCCCGCGAATGCCGCTGCGATACCGGCCAGCGGATGCCGCCCCGCCGCATAAAAAATCACCCCGCCCAACGGTATTACAAGTACATACCCAGCATCGACCGCCGAGTGACTGACAATGCCGGCAAAAATCACCATCGGTGTGAGCAAGCGTCCGGGCGTCACATTCAACAACGCACGCAATGCCGCATTGATAAAACCGGTATGCTCGGCCACGCCGATGCCCAGCATTGCAACCAGCACCACGCCGACGGGGTGAAAATGCGAGAAATTGGTCACCATCACCGACAAAAATTCGGTTATCGCCGCGCCGGATAGCAGGTTGTTGATAACCAGTGCTTCGCCGCTGCGCGGATCGGCGACATCAAATGTGACGTACGACAGCAACCACGACAACACCCAGACAACTAACAACAGCACGATAAACAGAAATGCCGGGTCGGGCAATTTGTTGCCGACCCTTTCGACCGATGCGAGAATGCGTGTGGTTAAAGTAGCTGGAAGCGGTGAAGATTGTTGTTCTCCGGACATATCAGACTAAAAACTCAAAAGGACAATTCTACCCCATCCTGCCCTTGCTGCCTGTAATCGCCTCATAACCAGCGGCCAGATCGAGCAATTCGGCGGTAATCACACCCTGACGAGCACGGCGGAAAGCCAATGTCACTTCTTCCAGGCGATCATCCAGATTGCGCTGCGCCGATTGCATTGCCGACAATCGGCTGGTATGTTCGCTGGCCTGCGATTCAGCACAGGCACGGAACAACGTGACAAAAAGGTATTGCCGCAACAGACGCGTAAACAATTGATCATGATCCATACTGAACGTGGGCAAACTGCGGGAAGGCCACACTTCTTCCTCCAGCCGGTGAAAACGGTGCAAGTTGACAGGCAATAATTCAAAACCGGTTGGCCGGTAGGTTTTGCTGCCCGAATGGCGGTTATAAAACAGATAAACATAGTGCACACCGCTTTGCACCTGCCATTCGTCTATTTTGAGCAGAATCTGCTGTACGGTTCTTGTAATTTGCAGTGCCGTACCCGGAACCAGAAAAATATCTTCGACCATCTGACCTTCATGTTCCAGACCGGCAGCCACACGCGCACCAACGGCAAGCAACACATGATTCTCCGGGTCGGCAGGTGTCGATTTCATGCGTTCCAGGGTGTACGCAATAATGTCTTCGTTAAACCGCCCGCACAACCCGTGATCCGACCCAAAAACGATACTGCCCAGTCTCAAAGGTTCCCGCGAATGCGAATGATGGATTCCAACCGGCAATGAACCGGTTTTTTTCAAAACCACATGCAAACCGCGTTCAACCGTTCGATAATAACCCGTTAATGCTTTGACCGCCTGCTCATATTGCCTGACACTGGCCGCTGACAACGCTTTCATAGTCTTAACGATAGCCCGCAAATCTTCTAGACTTTCAAGCTGCCTGGCCAACTGTTCCTGGGATTCCATTTTCTATGGTTACTGTATGTGATCAAATGTCGATACCGCATTGCGCGCCAGCGCAAGCACCTGTTCCCACTGTTCTTCAGTCAATCTTTTTCCCGCCTCCATAGCTTCGCATAATTCCGGCAAATCAATTCGTATCTGCTTTTGAATCAGCGCTTCGACATCCGCAATACTGTCCAGTGGAAGCCGGTCAAACAATCCTGCATTCACTGCCTTTAATACCGCCATTTGCTGACTGCTCCGCAGCGGTTGATGCTCTGCCTGTTTCAATACTTCACGAACCCGCTTTCCATGCTCGATTGTCGCGCGCGTTTCCTCATCCAGACGGGTCGCAAAACGCGCGAAGGTTTCAAGCTCCTCAAACTGCGCATACGACAAACGCAAATCACCCGCAACATTTCTGAATGCCGGATACTGGGTTTTACCGCCCACGCGTGAAATCGATTTACCAATATCAATAGCCGGTAAAATTCCTTTATGAAACAGTACCGGTGAAAGATAGATTTGCCCATCCGTGATGGAAATCAAATTGGTCGGAATATACGCTGATATATCCTGCGCCTGGGTTTCTATGATCGGCAACGCTGTCAAGGAACCACCGCCATAGCGCTCATGCCAGTGCGTTGACCGCTCCAGCAATCGCGCATGCAGATAAAAAATATCGCCTGGGTAGGCCTCCCGACCGGGCGGACGCCTTAGCAATAGCGACAATTCACGGTACGCACGCGCATGCCGTGTCAAATCGTCATACACGATAAGGACATCTTTTCCTTTTTCCGCAAAATATTCACCCATTGATGTGGCTGCGTAAGGCGTGATATAACGCAAACCCGGCGGATCATCGTCGGAAGCCACGACGACAATCGTATTGTCCAGGGCTTGATGATGGCGTAACGTACTGATGACACGCGCTACAGCGGTACCGCGCTGACCGATTGCGCAGTAAATACAGATAACATCCTTGTCACGCTGGTTGATCATGGTATCGACCGCCACTGCGGTTTTACCGGTCTGCCGGTCGCCTACAATCAATTCGCGCTGCCCACGTCCAATAGGAACCAGGGCATCGATAATTTTAATACCTGTCTCCAACGGTACGGTAACCGGTGAACGCGCTATAATGGCGGGTGCGTTCCGTTCAACAGGGTATCGCTCGCTGAAACTGAGCGGTTTACCGCGATCAAGAACACGGCCTGTCGCATCGATGACGCGGCCCAGCAATGCATCACCCACAGGCACGTCTGCTTCCCGGCCTGTTGCATGAACCGATTCACCTGCCGTCAATTGCTCACTGTCCCCGAGCAAAATGATGCCCGTTTCATGGGGTTCGAGATTAACCGCCACCCCCATCACACCGCCCGGAAAACGCACCAGCTCCTCGGACTTGATTCCGGGTAAACCTTTGATGCGTGCAATTCCACCCCCTACATGGATGACACTGCCGGTTTCCTGCAAGTGCAAATGCAGCGTATGCTGCTCGATGATTTTGTTAAACGTCGAAAATGTTTCTCCGAGCAAATGCGATAACAATCATTTATCCTTTTGTGTGCAAATCATTCGAAAATAGCTTCTTGGCAGAAGTTGACGGTGAAACAGTCGCCGTCGTTACCAGAACTTGTTCAAACTGTTCATTCAATTGCTCCAGATACTTCGCAAGATTCCAGCCCAACTGATGTTCACCGACATTCAGCACCACGCCGCACAACCATTCCGGCGATTCATCATATTCCACAACCATGCCTTCCTTCAGATGGGTATGAATCATTTGTGTAATATGCCTGCGTGTTGATGTATCCAATGTGAATGTGCTGATAACTCGAACCGGCTCCGATGTATCGGCAGCATGCAGCAGCCGTTGACGGGATTCATCATCAAGGGCAGTCAATTGATTCAGAAATGCTTGAATGATTCTTTCTTCAAGCACTTCATCAGCCAAATCCGTCAGGGCATTTCGCGCAATCTTTTGTAGTACGTTTGACATCTGGCACCGCAAGTCATCAAGAAATTCCGCTTTCTCGAGCTGTACCTGCCGATGCCAATGTTCGCGCACCTCATCCACTTCTTCACGCGCCTCATCCAGCAGTTGTTTTTTCTGTTGTACCGCATGCCGATGCGTTTCCGCCATTATTTCGTCGCGCTGCAACTCCAACATTCTGGCTTTTTCATGATATTGCGCCGCCGCTTCATCGGCCTTTCGTTCACGTATCTCCGCCTCACCGATCTGTTCAGCGATACGTTGCTCACGCTGATCCATGGCACTGATAATTGGCTGATACAGGAAACGCTTCAATAACCAGACCAGGATCAGAAAATTGATGATTTGCGCTGAAACCGTTATCCAGTCAATATCCATGAACTACCCTCCGGCAGTATTTGTCACATAATCCCAGAAAGGATTGGCAAAGATCAAAATCATCGTCACCACAAAACAATAAATCGCGGTAGACTCAATCATTGCAAGCCCGACAAACAGGGTTCTCGTAATCGTCGTTGCCTCGTCCGGTTGCTGGGCAATAGCGCTCAGTGCTTGTGCAACAGCGCGCGCCTCGCCAAATGCAGGACCAAGCGAACCAATTGCGATGGTCAAACCTGCCATAATGATGGAGACCATACCAATGAGTGAAATACTATCCATATCCGATTCCTTATTCCGTAATATTCGCAATACTGAATTTATTGATGACCGGCCTGTGTTGAGGTTGCCGATGCGATATAAACCATTGCCAGAATAGCAAAAATATAAGCCTGTATCATACCTGTCAACAAACCCAGCAATTGCATGATTACCGGGAAAAAGTACGGTGTCAGGCTCAACAGGATTGCCACAATAACCGTACCGCTCATGATATTGCCGTATAAACGAACGGCAAGCGCTATGGTACGCGAAATTTCGCCGATGATATTAAAAGGGAGCATCAACACGGTCGGCCTGATGTAGTGGGACAGATAACTTACCGGCCCTTCTGACATAACTCCATACAACGGAACCGCAACAAAAACACAAATAGCCAAGGCGGTCGTCGTTGACAGCGACCCAGTCGGCGCCATATAACCCGGAACCACATTCAGCAAATTAGCCATTGCAATAAATAAAAACAGGGTTCCGACAAACGGCAGATACTTGCCTGGCTGCTGGTGACTGATTTCCTTAATCTGATCGCGCATACCGGTTACCAGCACTTCAAGTAGATTCTGCCAGCGCGACATGTCCGGCCCACTGGTCAGACGTCGCGTTACCAGCCATGAAATCAGGGTCAATACCGCCATGACCAGCCAGGTGAAAACGATTGTCGCATTGATCGACAGAATTCCCCATTGCCAGAAAACCATTTCATCCGGATTGATTGTCATATCGGTTACTCCTGAACATGCGCCGCAGTTTGGATCAATTGCCGCATTTTTCGTGTCGTAATCATGCGCAAGACAATAAAACCGGCCAGAACGGCCAACAAATGCGCCCAACTGCCATAGCTTAAAACGAAATAGAAAGCAATCAGCAACAACGTCATGCGAAACACCAAACTGGCGATTATCCAGAAAGCAGGATGTTTTTCCTGCTGAATACGTTGCACCGTATACCACAGCCCGGAAAAATAGAGCCCGCCCAGAATCATGCCTCCCGCAAACATCAGGGCTAAAAATAACAAATCGTGCATAGTCGCTTTCTCCTTTCAGCCATGGTTACTAAACCTCACCGCCGCCTGCTCTCCTGCTTCACCCAGTACCAGGCGTTCAAGCAACCCAACGCAACGCCAATAAACAAAAATGTCAATGTCCAGGAATGCTTGCCGGGCCACTGGTTATCGAGCCAAATCCCCAAAACAATACCTAATATAGTCGGAATCGCTATCGACCAACCAACCAGGCCAAACATGCCCAAACCAAACCAGATTGTGCGTTCGCCCCGTTCCCGCGCCTTTTGTTTGCGTCTGGCCCGCGAACCGATCTGTTCGCCCAGCTTTTCTGCCGGTTTGTATTTCATTTTAGAGACGCCCTCCGGGCAATTTCGTCATTGCCTTTTGTCCTGCAATTCCTTAAAGCCACGTAACGTGCCGGCTTCCAGCCGTGCCAGCGCAGTTCTCGCCTTGCGTTCATGCTCGTCCAGTACCAGAAAACGCTCACCGATCAATGTTTGCAATTGCCCCAGGTGTGTTCCACGAACACCGTTCAATGTGGACACTGAAATCTCACGACCGCATTTAACCAGAATACCTTCATCCACAGCCGCAAAATGTTCTTCGCCATCCAGCGTATAAAAACTGAGAATACCCGGCACCAGTGCAGCAACAAAATCGATATGCCGTGGCAACAAACAAAATGAACCGTTCTCCGCCTCGGCAATCACTTTAATGACATTTTCATCCACCAGAATCTCAGTGGGCAACATGACCTGCAACCGCATACAAGCCTGGTTTTCCTGGGAATCCATGACCATTAACATTAACCTTCAACAGTTACATCATCTATTGTTCCAATCATATAAAACGCTTTCTCTCCGATTGCCGAGAATTCACCGGATAGAATACGCTCGCAGCCTTTAATTGTGTCTTCCAAAGGCACTCGCTTTCCTGCATGTCCGGTAAACTGTTCCGTGGTGACAAACGGTTGCGTCAAAAAACGTTCCAGACGCCGCGCCTTACTGACCGTCATACGATCTTCACGGGAAAGCTCTTCGACACCAAGCATTGCAATAATGTCCTTGAGATCTTCGTATTCCGCCAAAGTACTGCGCACAGCCTGAGCCACCTGATAATGCCGCTTTCCCACAATGGTCGGTGTTAGCATTTTTGATTCCGTCTGCAACGGATCAATTGCCGGATAAAACCCCTGACTCGCGCGTTTGCGTGATAACACAATAGAAGCGGAAAGGTGTGCAAAAATATGGGTTGCAGCCGGATCGGTCAAATCGTCTGCAGGTACATAAACCGCCTGAACCGAAGTAATACTGCCATTTTGTGAACTACAGATGCGTTCCTCAAGTTTCGCCAGTTCAGTTGCAAGCGTTGGCTGATAACCTACCCGCGATGGAATACGTCCCATCAATCCCGATACTTCGGTACCCGCCTGAACAAAACGAAAAACATTATCGATCAGCAACAGCACGTCACGTTTGGCGACATCGCGAAAATATTCCGCTACCGTCAGTGCCGCATGACCAACACGAAAACGCGCACCGGGCGGCTCATTCATCTGTCCATAAATAAGCACGGCTTTTTTCAACACGCCGGAATCTTTCATTGCGCTGTACATTTCCTCTGCTTCGCGCATGCGCTCGCCTATACCGCAAAACAGACTGACGCCCTCGTACTGTTCCGCCATATTGTTGATCAATTCATTGATCAGCACGGTTTTACCGACACCGGCCCCGCCAAACATACCCGATTTTCCGCCACGTTCCAGCGGCGCCAGCAGGTCTATAGCCTTGATCCCTGTTTCAAAAATTTCGGTACTCGTGGTCCGTTCCGCAAGCGGCAATAACGGACGATGGATAGACCAGTATGATTGTGCCGTAACCGGTTCGTCCAATCCATCAATCGCTTTGCCGAACATGTTCAGCATACGCCCGAGCAATGCCTCACCAACGGGCATCTGCAACATTGCGCCGGCATTATGCACCGGCATTCCCCTGCCCAGCCCTCTGGTTGAATTCAACGCAATACAGCGCACCGTCGATGCATCCAAGTGGGTTTGAACTTCCAGCACCGTCTGCTTCGATTCCCCTGCCAACAATTGAAAATTCCGTGTTGGCAACGGCGGCGGAAAACGAGCATCCACCACATTACCCAGTATTGCGACTATTTCCCCCTCAGGATGATTAAGTTCAGCAGCAACCATATTCATCATGCATCATGCGTTCACGTTGTACGCCCCTAATTAGAATTCAACCGGGCTTTCCACTCGGCCTTTTTCTACCAGAAATCCGCTAAAACAAATCAGGCTTGATAACGACCAGAAATACCACCGCAAATAAAATCAAAACCGGGAATTCGTTGAAAAAGCGATAAAACACATGACCATGTTGATTATTATCATATTTGAACGCTTTCACATACTTACCGCAATAATAATGATAAACAACCAATATCAATACCAATGCCAGTTTGGCATAAAGCCAGTCACCCGCAAACCCGTATCCGAGCCACAACCAGACACCAAATACGACGGTCAAAACGGCGCCCGGCGTCATAATGCCGTAATACAGCTTGCGCTCCATGATTTTGAAGCGTTCCTTGCCCGGCGCATCTTCGCACATGGCGTGATAGACAAACAGACGTGGCAGGTAAAACAGGCCGGCGAACCAGGTCACCATGAAAATGATATGTAGAGATTTTATCCAGAGCATTCGTTTTTAGAGATACCCCTTATATGATTGTTTATTCTTCAATAATCCAGCCAAACGGCTGATGTTGATCAAAACCGCTAATCCCGCAGCGTAAAACCAACCTTAATCGTTACTTGCCAATGCTTGATTTTTCCTTCCTCAATATGGCCACGTGTTTCAATCACTTCAAACCAGCGCATGTCTTGCACCGTTTTTGATGCTCTTGTAATCGCATTTTCAATCGCACCTTGCATACTGGATGTTGATGAACCGGTAAGCTCCAGAATTTTATAAATATGTTCCGACATTTTCATTCCCTCCTTCAAAATATTGAAACTACAGTATACCTAAATTGTGCAACCATTAAACTGGTTTGACCAATCACGCTATGCACGTAGCCTCACATTATTCTCAGAAACAAAGAGTATGTTAGAATTTCGGATTCTATTTTTCAGGTTCAGGATCGAGAATTCCAATCACCATGTGTTTTTCAGCAGAAGCAAGCTTTATCGTAGGCGGCAGCCTTTTGGTGATTGGTGGCGTCATCATTACAAAAGTCAAAGAAAAAAAAGATTACCCTGTTGCATTGATTCCTTTCATTTTTGCCGCACAACAAACTACCGAAGGATTTTTATGGATTGCCCTATTGCAAAACAATCTGGCGATGCAATTCTGGCTGAGTAATCTGTACGCTATTTTTGTCGGCGTTATTTGGCCGCCGTACGTACCCCTGGCGCTTTATTTTGCCGAAACTGAAATTCTCAGAAAGAAAATCATTGGATTAATAGGCATTGCCGGTTTTGCATTAGCAGCATACACTGCTTTCAGCCTGATACACAAACCAGTCACAGTAGAAATCATCGATCACAATATTTATTACGACCATGATATTCATGCGTATCCGATCGTCATACTGCTCTACCTGCTGGCCACCTGCATGCCATTTCTCATTTCAAGCTTCAGGAACCTGCACCTGACGGGTTTTGTTATTTTCATTGGCTTTTGCGTGGCATTTTTTGTCTATACAGCAACGTTTGTGTCGGTATGGTGCTTTTTTGCCGCCGTTGCCAGCGCATTGATTCTGTTTTATTTTACGAAAAGAACCCTAAAACCACTAATCCCTGTCGGTTAGGGAACTCATATTCTGGTTATCATACTAACTGAACATCATCAAAATTAATATTATTTTGAAAAACTCTGTTATGAAATCACACAAAAAAAATCTTCAATTTTCAATTGTCATTTTATTCACATCTGCAATTATTTCTTTCCCGTTAACTAGTATGGCAAATAAATCGGTTTATGGCTATCTGGAACCCGTCACATTGGCCGCAAAACAAGTCACATTAACCGCCAAGCTGGATACGGGCGCTGAAACCGCCTCTCTATCGGCAAGAAACATTCAGCTGTATGAAAAAGAAGGGCAGGAATACGTCAAATTCATTGTTGCGCATCCCGAATTAGAACAAGCGCATCACTACAATCTACCACTCGCACGGCACGCCAGAATTAAAAAACGCGCAAATGACCGCATCGATAAAAGCAGCCATAACACCCGACCGGTTGTAGAGATGAAAATCCATTTTGATGACAAACAGCATGAAATTATGGTCAACCTGATTGACCGCTCCCATTTCTCGACACCGATGTTGCTGGGTCGCAAAGCACTCGAAAAAATGGGCGCCTTAGTCGACAGCACGCAAGAAAATACCCTGCTGGAAGAAACTGACAGTTAATCCGCAGCCTTCCAGGTTAGAGTCTGTTCTCAATTGGGGAGCCACACTCTTCTTGGACTTACCGCTGATGCCACTGATCGCCGGACTCTAAGAGTTGGAGATTGGAAGATGATAACAGGCTTGGAAATTTTTACTCATTTAAACTGATCGCCGCTCCTTAGGAAAAGGAAAAGTTGATATATAAAGTGGCAACTCTAAAATTCTGGGTACTCTACAAGAATTAATCCTAAAAAACCTCAGTTGGATGGTGTTGCTCACCATTCAGGGTAATGAATTTTCCTGAAATGTATATCTTTATTCATCAAGTTTGCACTTCTTTCTAACGGTCAACTGAGGTTTTTAGGTTAATTTGCCAATAACATTCTACTTTCAATTTCCGCAGCCAGCAGTGGCTTGCTGAAATAAAAACCCTGGAAGCTAGAACATCCATGCGAGACCAGGAAAGCAAGCTGCTTATTAGTTTCCACACCTTCGGCTATAACGTATATATTCAAGTTATGCGCCATAGCGATGATAGCATGAATAATTGCAGTATCGTCTAGATCGGTTGTAATGTCACGCACAAATGAATGGTCTATTTTTAACGTGTTGATCTGGTAGCGCTTCAGAAAACTCAGATTAGAGTAACCAGTGCCAAAGTCATCTACGGAAATCTCGATTCCCAATGCGCTTAACTGCTTCAATGTCCTGATCGTTTCCTCAACGTTCTCTATCAATTCGCTTTCGGTGATTTCCAGCGTTAAACAATGTCCGCCCAAACCAATTTCATCCAGAATGCCAGCAATGCATGCAACCAGGTTTTTCTGCCGGAACTGCATGGCAGAGAGATTGATTGCCAACCTCGGAACTTCATAGCCTTTTTGATACCATGCTTTTATCTGCAAACACGATTGCCGTAGCACCCATTCTCCGATCGGCACGATCATTCCAGTCTCCTCAGCCACCCGAATGAATTTGTTTGGACAGACAAGTCCTTTTTTGGGATGCCGCCAGCGTAACAATACCTCCATACTTTTCATCTTAGAGCCGTCTACGTTAACAATGGGCTGATAATAAAGCTGCAATTCGTTGCGCTTTAGCGCATTACGCAAACCAACTTCCATGATATGCCGTTCTTTTGCCTGCCTGTTCATTTCAGGTGTAAAAAACTTGAAGTTGTTACGGCCGCTCTTCTTGGCATGATACATGGCAATATCACTATTCTTCAGTAACGTCCAAATATTTTCCCCATCGCTTGGAAACAAAGAAATACCGATACTGCAACTTATGTTGAGTTCCTTGCCATCAATTAGAAAAGGCAGAATTAGAACATCTATTATCTTATACGCCACTTCCTCTGCACCCAATTCATTGTCAAGATTGGACAGCAGTATAATAAACTCATCGCCGCCTTGGCGTACTACCGTGTCTTCACTACGTACTACGGACACAAATCTTGTCGCGACCTCCATTAATAACAAATCACCCACATCATGACCAAGTGAGTCATTGATAACCTTGAAATGATCCAGATCTATGAACAACACTGCCACCTGCTTTTGGTTACGACGACAATGTTCGAGCGCTTGTTCGATACGATCTTTCAATAAAGCTCTATTTGGCAAACCTGTTAACAAATCATGGGTCGCCATTTCTGTGATGCGCTGCTCCGCTTTCTTGCGTTCGGTAATATCGACGGACATACCAACCAAATACAATGGTTTTCCGGATTTGTCATACAAGGGTTTTTTAAATGTATGAACAAACCGATTTTGCTCAAGTGTCGAATTCCAAATTATTTCCTCAAAATCCACTTGTTTTGCATTTATAAACACTTCTTGATCCTTGGCGAGGAATTGTTCCATTTGTTCAGGTGGGAAAAATTGGCTGGCATCAGTCCCATACACTTTTTTTAAACTTAATCCCCATTGCAATTCGCATGCTTTGTTGATCAACAATATTTTGCTTTCGGCATCTTTTATAAAAATAGCTACAGGCAATAAATCTATCAACGCTTGATATTTTGATAAGTCATCAGAAAATGGCAAAAATGAAGTCATTTTTATTGATAGTATTTCATTGAGATGCTTTCTCCATTCAACCAGGAGAAACAATATGTAACATTATTAATCAAACTCTTAAGAGGAACTTGCAAAATCAGGTAATTAAGCCGAATTATTGGCCCGATCGACCAAAAAAGTGAAATAGCCTCTTCAAAAGTGATAACGTTGAATCGCCTAAAACTCAAGAATATCAGCAAATGAACGGGCTACATGAGACTTTATCACAAGCATGGTTGAATATACAAAGTTCTCTATTTCCCTGGTTATCAGAGAAATTAGGGCCATTGACGGCAAAACAGCAAGAGCTGGTAATACGCATGAGGTCTTGATCCGCGAGAGCAAGTAGCCCGGATGCAACTTGTGGAATCCGGGAAAATAGAAGCTGCCCTAAGCTAAATTATTCTCCAAAGTGATACTGGTCAAACTTATCAATTATTTGCGCTTCCCCAATTCAATGGATAAATCTTTTTCGCAACAAAACGGGGGAAGCTTGAATAAGGCCAGTCCCTTACCTGCTACATATGACCATGTTTTACAGGATTATAGTGGATATAATCAATATGCCGTGAAAAATCAATATCATCGCTTCCACCCAAAACGCGATTGCGTCGATATTGCACCATTCATTTGCCTAATAACGAATGATAACGTTACGTCCGTGAACTCCGCATATCATCCCGGATTCCACAAGTTGCATCCGGGCTACTTGCTCAAGCTTTCGTAGTGGGAGCAACAAATAATCAGCTAATCTCTATCGGTAAAGACGCCAAAGCATCCTTCTCTAGAATTGGATCGAATATCTCCACCTTTGCTCCGGGAGAATCTGTGGCGTTATTAAACTATAATGGAGCATCTGTTCCAAATAGTGGAGCGTCATTCTCGGCACCTTATATTGCCGGTATTTTTGCAGTAGCTTGTCAGGCTGCTGGTACTTTATGCAACAAATGCAACAACGTTATACGATGCTCTTAAAAATACAGGGGTAATAGGTACTCTGTTACTAATACTAATGGCACGCCTCTGACTGGAGCAAAGGTACCTGGTCTTGCAATACAACAACTTTCTCTGAAATTATGAGCCAGCCCCTGCAGGATGGATCAGTAAAATGCCGTCCGCCGGAATTCATTCAATTAAAGAAAATCCGGTAGTGGGCGGCGCTATGCTTATCCATCCTACCACTCTACTCAAACCGGCTCACGATTTAAATTAAATCGTCATGCTCGATCGAGGCAACGATCAATCCAGCGGCTGGTTAATTTTTCCTGCACACTGTTTTGCCGCAGACGTGACGCCAGACCGGTGAAGTCAACGAGATCCAGCGGCTGATCCTGGTTAAAGCATGAAAAGACGTAGGTCACTTCACCCGTTTGCGGATCTTTATGCGGCTGGAGACACTGCGCGCAGATCTCTTTCATCATGCACTGCATCGGTGAATTGATCGACCCGATCGCGAAATGCGCTGCTTTGAGATAAGGCTTCAACTGGTTATGCCGCGCCGCTCCCACGGCGGCCATCATGCGATCCGACCCGATGGCGATGATACGGTCCGCTTCATTCATCGGCACCGATTGCTCACCCAGTTGACCATTGCCATAAGCGATCATAGCCTCAACAATATTGCCGACAAACTGTTTATCACCAGGGCGACCTGGCTCGAAACCGGGCGCTTCGTCACAACACCATACGACTGTGTCAGCCGCCGCCTCGATTTCGGTCATTTTGTATCGGTCAACCAGTTTCTTGTAACCGGCAAAATAAAGCACCTTGCAACCTGCTTCACGCGCTGCAGCGCCGATAGAGAATAGCACCGCGTTACCCAGACCACCGCCGACGAGTATCACGGTCTCACCGGATTCGATTTCAGTTGGTGTGCCCGTCGGCCCCATTAAAATAACCGGCTCACCCGGTTTCAGCATGGTGCACAAATCCGCCGAACCGCCCATTTCAAGTGCAATCAGCGATACCAATCCTTGTGAAATATCTACCGAAGCGCCAGTCAAGGCTATTCCTTCCATCGCCAGCCGTGTATCGTTCTTAACCGGTGCAAGCGCCGCATAATTCTGGAAGCGATAAAACTGCCCAGGATGAAAACGTTCCGCAGCCATCGGTGCATGGACCACCACCTCAACAATGTTCGGCGTCAGCCGTTCAACCTTGTGGACAATGGGGCGCCATTGTTGGTTAAACGATGCAAAAAACTGTTCGGTTGATTTATCAGAACGAGGCGCAACCTTGCCAAGCACATTATCGACGACGGGATAGCCAAGTTTCGCACTCGACATGGCCTTCACAACATTCCCTGAGAAAGAAGGATGTAAGTCGCCAAAGAAACTGATGAAACGACCGTCCTGCGCATCTTTATAATAGCTGAGCAAAACCGAAGCCGTTCCGGACTTAGGATTGCCGTATGCCGGTTTAACCGGATTGCCCGATTCATCGCAGGCTGCAAAATAGCGTCCATCGAGTTTATATTTATCACCGTCTTCCCGCGCCAGCACGGTGTTGGGCTGCGTTCCGGCTGCAACAAGCAATGCATGCGCAGACAACTCAACTTCTCCGGTTTTATTCCAGTTGCCCTCATCGTCGCGCTTTTGCACGGTAAACTGTACCGATTGCACATGATCCCATTGATTGACGTTAACGCGGGTCGGTGTCAGTCCCTCGGCAAACCAGATGCCTTCCTCGAGCGCTTTTTCGACTTCTTCATGATTCAATGTATAAGAAGGGCTGTCAATCAGGCGCTTGCGATACGCAATGGTGGCTCCACCCCAGGATTGCAGCAACGACAAAATATCCGCTTCACGTCCTTCACGTTCAGCCGCTTCACGCTCGGCGCGAATCGCACGCGCATGTTTTAGAAATTCGTCAGCTATTTCGGTTTCTTCCGCATCCCAGATCGCACGAATCGCCGCTTCACCCTGAACGGCTGCAAGCAGTTCAAAACGTTGCAGGAATTTCTCGACCTGCACCGGATAATAGGCCAAAGCTTCGGTCGCCGTATCAATGGCAGTCAGACCACCACCAATGACGATAACCGGTAACCGCAACTGCATGTTGGCAATCGAATCGCGTTGTGCGGCACCCGTCAATTGCAGCGCCATCAAAAAATCGGATGCAGCGCGCACGCCGCGCGCCAAACCGTTCGGCAGATTTAACACCGTCGGCTTACCGGCGCCAGCTGCCAATGCAACATGGTCAAACCCCATGGCAAATGCATCGTCCGTTGTCAGCGTACCACCAAAACGAATTCCGCCAAACAGCGCAAACTGATCCCGGCGTTCCAACAATAGCCGGATCAGTTTCAGAAAATTCTTATTCCAGCGTACGGTAATACCATATTCGGCTACACCACCAAACCCACCCGGCATGCGTTCATCCAGATTTTCTTCCAATTCTCCGGAATCATAAACGGCATGAAAAGGCACACGTTCACCTTTCATCGTGACACCCGAAAGATTTTCCGACAGCGGTTCAATCTTGAGACCGTCGATACCGACCACGGTATGACCTTCGTTCATTAAATGATGCGCCAGCGTATAACCCGCCGGCCCCATACCGACAACCAACACTTTTTTACCTGTCAACGGTTTAGGTACGGGACGTTTCAGATTCAATGGATTCCAGCGTGTCAGCAAGCTGTAAATTTCATAACCCCAGGGCAATGCCAACACGTCTTTCAAGGTGCGTGTTTCTGCCTGCGGGATATCGACCGGATCCTGCTTTTGATAAATACAGGACTTCATACAATCGTTACAAATCCGGTGCCCGGTTCCCGCACACATCGGGTTATCCAGCACGATCATCGCCAGACTGCCAACGGCCACTCCTTGTGTCTTCAGTTTATGAAATTCCGAAATACGTTCTTCCAGCGGGCACCCGGCCAACAACGCACCAAGCTCGCTGTTTTTAAACGGCGCAGGTTCGTCCGCAGACTTGGGCTTGTCTTTCAGGCCTTTTGAACAGGAATCCTTACCCTGCTCGTGGCACCAGATACAGTAATTCGCCTCATCAAGCGCCCCAACCAAATCGGTGCCCTCATCGGTCAACGCAAAACCTTCACGCTGCCTCAAATGATGCAACTTGTGCAACGGATATCCTTTTGATTCGTCGGTATCCAGTTCGAGCAAGTGCTGAAAATTCAGCTTGGCCGGGGATTTAAACAAAATGCCGTCATGCGTATGCGCTTGCCCCTCAGGTGTTCTCAAGGCCCATGCTGCATAATGCAGCGCCTTTTTTAACTGCGCTTCATTCGCAGCTTCGTCTTGCATCCATTTCTCAACCTGCGTCGCAAACACCAATTCGGAAAACGGTTCCCCGAATTCAGCCTCCAGTTCTTTTTCCAAAGTCAGGCCATTGATCGTTGCAAGCTCGTCAGGTTTTACTTTGCCTTTGGCGCGGCGCTGCACGAACTGCCGTTTACAGAAATAAAGCGGCGCCAGTTCATGATGTTTCGCCGCCAACACTTTAATCTCTGACTCAATATTGAAAAGTTTGGCAATAAAATCATCCAGCCAAGGCGCAACAGCGATTAATAAAGCCGATTCATCCTTGGGCTGCAAAGCATCCGGTTGTTCGCGTGCAACTAGCAGTTTTTCATAAACCGGCGCATCACCCTCTTTCAAAAAATCCAAAAATTCCTGATCCAATCTCAACAAACCATCACGCCGATACAGATCGGAAACAGTCGTATTAAATTGAAAATCAGGTGAAGGTACGATAGAACGATTGGGGGATGTTGAATCCAACATAGTCATAGATCAAATAAGATTAAAATTACGGGGGTTAGAACATTTTTTGATTAGAGTCGGGTATCAATTATTGATATCCAAGCAGGGTAAGACGTCGTTGCTCGTACAACAAAGCAACAAAGCTATCGATTCGAAACATGTAAAGATTTTAATTGAACAAATTCATCGGCTGGCACCGGTTTGGAAAAATAATAGCCTTGCGCTTCAATACAACCCAATTTCCCTATAAGCTCCAGTTCTTCCTCGGTCTCGACGCCTTCAGCGACGATATTCAACCCGAATTCTTTCGCCAAACGTACACTCGATTCCACTATGGCACGTGCCGAAGCATCATTGACTGCACCGTTGACAAACATGCGATCAATCTTCAATTCGGTAAAGGGCAAATTGTTCAGGGTTTCCATCGTTGCGTAACCGGTCCCAAAATCATCGATAGACAAACCGAAACCTTTTATTCTAAAGCGCGTCAGAATATCCAGGCTTAATGCATAATCTTTACTCAGTTTACTCTCTGTAATTTCCAGCATGATTTTCTTGAGCGGCACATTAAACGCTTGAGCAGTCTTGGCAAAAATTTCGGGTAAATCATAGCGGTTTAAATTTTCCATCGATATATTTACCGCCGCTTTCAGATCCAGCCCCTGATCCAGCCACTGTGCAAGCTGTTTAACCGATTTTTTCAAAATCAGCTGAGTAAACTCATCAATCAAACCCGGTGTTTGTTCGATAAGCGGTATAAATTGATCCGGCGGAATAAATCCATAATGGGGATGAATCCATCGGGCAAGACTTTCAAACCCGACGATTTTACCATCCGATACTGTTACCTTGGGTTGATAATAAACTTCAAATGCTTCATCAACAATTGCTTTGCGAACATCTTCAAGATTAAACTTGCTATCGTCAGGTGGTTGTATAGGTTTTTTAACTGCTGAAAGAAGTTCGGGATGCGATACGCGTTCAAGTATAGTTGCCAATGCGCCCAGGGAAACCGGTTTCGACAAAGTTCCCAGCACTCTTAAACCACTGACTTTGGCAAATCGCTCCGCAGCTCTGAGCAGATCTGCGTCGATTCCTGAAAACAACGCAATATTTCCACAATAATTCTGGCTGGCTATGTTACGCAGAAATTCAATACCATCCATCTCAGGCATTTCGATATCACAGATCAGCAGATCGATGTCTGCCACCTGTTCGGATAATACGTTTAATCCCGCCATACCATCCTGAGCAACCAACACTTCATCCACACCCAGGTCTCTCAGCAACTCACTGACAAAATCCAATATGAATTGATCATCATCCAACAGTAAAACGCGTATCTTTTGTAAACTGCTCATATTGCCAAAATGTTATTTAATACGCTTTTCATGATCGTTCTCGATAGCTTCCAGCA
>JAGRFM010000011.1 GCA_020446045.1 Nitrosomonas sp. | reverse complement strand
ACCGGCTTCATCCCGGCTGATATCGCTTTGAAGCCGTTTTTCATGGTTTGATGACTTTACCGCCGTTTTATTCAGTACCTGCTGAAAAACCACCAAAGGGTTATCTCGATTTTCCCGCCGGTACGCTTCCGGCTCATGCTTTCTTCCGGCATCGTTTAAAGCCCAACCAAACAACCGAAACCACGCCTGTTCTTCGCTCAGTGCGGTTTCGGCCAGTGCTCGTTGAATCGATTCGGTCAAATCCGGCCAATGGTTGGACTGATCGTACACAACAGTTTGCAGCAACCTGATTCGATATTCAGTAGAAAACTGGCTCATCAACCGGCTAGCCAGCACATCCCGGTGCGTCGTTACCATTTCCGTCAATAACGCGTTTAACGCCTTCGCACCATCGGCTTCCTGCAATATCTGACCGACAAGTTTCTCATGAACCCTTGATTCGGTTATCTTGACGTGCCAGGGCATACTACCGGTGGAAAGATAATAACGCAGAATCTCGAGCCTGGATTTCAGCAGACTGAGTGGCTGCACGGCAGGATCGTGTATATTCGAACTGGATTGTTGTTCGACTGTTTGACTCACATCGGATTGCCGGATAGAGGTTTGATTTACCGCAAACTGAACAGAGGCTTTAACCGGTTGCCTGTTCCGGATAATTTTGTTCAGCGCTTCGTCAAACTGCTCCAGAAATCGCTGAAGCATTTGCGCCCAATAATCGGCGCTATCGATATCACCCAGATCTACGGTTATATTTTCGATGCGAAATACGGTAGCTGCATCATCATAGGAATCCAGAACGGCCTCAAGCGCAGGCAATAACTCTTCCACAACCCATGCTGCAAGGCGTGCTTCATCTATGGTATTACCGGTATCACAAGCACAATCGAAAATAACTTCATCAATGATATGATTGGTTTTATACTCAGAGCCAGTAGTCACACGTTTCTTCCGGTCTGTTTTCGATTAAAAACAAACGCAGTTGGTCAGCCACCTGGTCAAGTTGCGGCAATAATGCTTCATCGCAAACGTGATTAAAGTGCTGAAACTGTTCCAGCCAGGCTTCATGGCGCTGCTCAAAATCCTGCAACTGCATAAAATCAAGCCATAAAATGTCCGCAAACAGATGTGCAGGCAGGTTTCGTTGTATGGTTTCTTCGGCATACCGTCTAAACGTCAGATTAGAAAAACGCGCTGTCCATGATGGGAAAACAAAACTGACCCGGTAGCGGTAGAAATCATCGTCAACCGGTTTCAAATCATGGTTTTGAGGAATCCGCTTGCGCAACAGTATATGTTCGACGATATAAAAATTTTCACACGCCTGGTTTAGTTGATTCAATATCCGGCAATACTGATGTGCATATACCGCTGCTTTATAGGGCGTCGTTTCTTTTGACAGAATCCATAATCTGGAATCCTGTTCAGGCTTAAAACAAATCAGCGTTTCCTCTTGCTCAGACTGAACCAGCCGGTAACGGTCCAGCCTGATACCTGCTTTAAACAGCGAATCACAAAAAACCGGCAGTCGCGCTGGAAGTTTCTTTTTGTCAGTTTGTCCAGCTGAAAATCCATGAATAACCGGAATAGACGTGTTTGGTGTATCACTTTGCACAAACTTAATGTTCCGGGCCAGTTCCCGGTCTGGAATCACCCGGCTTTTTTTACCGACCAGGACATCTGTGATACGGCTATCGCTAACGGTTGTCTGCAGCCCCAGCAACAATCCGATTCTGGCATGCAGCGCAGATGAAATTGGCTTGAGATGTTTTTTGGCATCAGACTGGTCGGGCTTATTCAGCGGCTGCATATAATCGAAGCCTTTACCTCTGTCCCGGCTGATTTCCCGGATTTTTTTCAGGTAACTGATCTTAAGCTCTGTTATCCAGCTTTCGGCATCCGTAGACCGGTAATCATTGAATCGCAATAAATTCTTTTCATCAAATCGTTGACCATATAAAGCCAGTTGCAAATCCAGCCATCTTTTTCTTTGCTCGCGACGATTTTCATATTGCCCCGGCACATCATCAATGGATTGCTTCAAATCGATGTCACTTTCGGTATAAAGGGATTCGATCTTCGGGATGTTGCTATGATCCAGAACCTGCGTGCGGTGGGTCATTTCCGTTGTCGAACCGATGGACAACAGGTCAGGAATTGACTGCAGATTTTGCAGGTAATTGGCCATCAATTGCTCGAATGGATACAAATAGGCTTTGAGTTGCTTCGCCTTGGCATGAACGTCAACCGGTTTAAAATTCGGAATGCCATATTTGTTAATACCGTAGATGGCCGGGAAATAATTCTGAATTGAATAATACGCGTTTAACCGACGCTGCTGGCCCTGTGGCGGTCGAATCAACTGGTCAAACGACTGTGTATTCATTCTGAATGCATGATACTCGAATGTCAGTTTTTTCAGTTCATGCCTAAAATCGTCCAGAAACGCTTCATGTGTTGGATTTCCAATCGCTGGCATCGCATCACTCCCTGATGGGAGAGCGTTGTCTTCAGGTAATGGCAATGACAAAGACAGCGCCGGCATCCGGTAATCAACCTGCGATATATTCAGTTCCGGGAAACAATGCTGCTGATAATTCGACAGTTGATAGTCCAGACTTTCATAACGTTTTCCATCGCTATCCGCCAGCTCAAGATTCAGGATTTGCCGAACACCATCAATTTCCCGGATCAGCGACATCAACTCCATTATCGTAACACTGTTACGCGGCATTTCCACCGCGCCGTCCTGAATATAGGCATGTTGCATTAGCGGCCCTGAAAAAACTTCTTCATAGGGCGCACCGGTAGCAAGAACCGACGCATAATGATCAATCGTTATATTTGACGAGATATGCCGTGCACATTTAAAGAAAATCTCTGCATAGACTTTAGCCGGATTATGAAACGAATCGACTTCAACCTCTCCCACCAGAAAATACGGTTTTGTTTCGACCAGATGAATATGGTGAATATCCTCACACAAACCGCGATGACGCGAGAAAACACGTAACACTTCATTTTTGAGGCGTGTTTCACACCAGGATTCAGCATGGTGCTGTAGCGGCACAAGTCCATCACTACTAATTTTAGTCCATTGAGAGACCTGGCCGACAAGCGCCACCAGTTGTGGCAGCAAGTCATCCAGCAAGGGAACAAGGTCGTCCAGTTTCTGCAGCGGCTGATCCAGTGCGGCAGAAATTCGTTCAAGTTCATTGATGGTGTGTAAATCGGCAAAAAGTAATGCGGAATTTTCCAGCCACTGAACAAGTTGTTCATTCGCAGCAGCGGCATTATTCCATGCGGTCGGAAATTGCGGAAAAATGTCATTAATAATCGTCTGCAAACGGAGAAGCTCTGCTATCTGATTTTCCAGATGTTCCAGACAGTTATCGGCGCTTTCCAGTACCGGCCGTATCATCCCGATACGCTGATCCGGCTTGCCGAGTTCGACTTCCTCTCCCCGGTTTATCTGACCGGAACGAAGCGCACGGTTCAGCCAGCGCTTTAAAGTATTGCGACGTATTTGTAAATTAACCGCTATCCGATCCAATAAACTGTGAGAATAATCGATAGTCCCTGTCAACTCCTGAAGCTTTGCGGATAATGTTTCAACGGTTTCTGATGGAATACAGGGATCTTTTACGGTATCAGTTTCTGCATGTATTCGGAACAATTCCATATCCGCCTTTACAAACACCGTATATAAACCATATGTTTCGTGATCACCGGACTGAACCGTCACAAATCGTACCTGGTCAATTTCCGGAATGGCGTCGTAAAGGATTTTTTCATAATCGGCTTCAGTGACTGCCGAACTTGGCAGGATCTCGTACGGCTGGTGCAATCCCAGTTTCTCATAATCGATCGTGGTTTTTTCATTGGTCAGATAATCCTCTACCGGGAAACCGGACCGGTATGACAAATCCGTCAACGCAAAGCAAAGTTGCTCGAGTATCGTTACGCCGGGATCGTGCAGATTATAATCCGTCCAGTTTTCCCCGCATAACTGTTGCACCAGGTTAATCGCATCCTTTCTGAGCGTTGCAAAGTCCAGCGCATCAGGGTCGCTGCGTTTACGTTTAATAGGTTCAGCGCTTTGCATGCGTCTAAAATATCCTTTATCGATCACTTTCCGCACTGTTGTGTGCCGCCAACTGCGCATTCAAACGGGCCAGCAAATGATGGACAAGTTCGTACGGCAATTTCTCCAACGCTTTAATCGATATGGACATTTCCTGTTCGGTAAAATCGAACGGCCTGCGAACTGATTGATCGCTGACTTCACCAAAATTCAGGTGCGCCTGGCGATTCAACTTGCCGATTAATTCAAAAACCGTTTTGAACGGGCATTCTGCCAGCGCATTTAATAATAGATTACCCTCAGCAAGATTCAGCTCAATGGATACCGTCCGCTCAGTCATTTCCATACGGGCTTTTCACTTCTTGGTTTTGGAGGCAACCGGTGTATTATCCGGTTTTACTTCACTCTCAAACATAACCACATCGTCCCAAAGCCGGGTTATATGATATCTGACCCAGATGTCTGCGCCATAGGAGGCTCCGGTGCGCATCTGCAATACATAATCAAAATTATCGCTATCCGTTGAAAGCGGTTGCCAACGTAGTTCAAGCTGATTACATTTGGCGCCAAAATGCGCCTGATGATACGTGATGTTATTTTTTGCATGATAAGTGCTTACTGCAAAAGCATGCATTAGCGCGTATTTACCGTCAGTATCGCGCCCGCCGACACCGGCAACGATTTCAAACGCCTGGCAACCGGTCAGTACACCGGTTATATCGTACCAGTGCCCATCTGCAGGTACGGCAAACTCGTCTTTTTTACCTACCCTGCCATGCGAAGCGATTGTTCCGACCACATCCAGCTCATACTGCGGCTGTGTTGTGTTGATGCCCACGCCGCCACGCTCTGACTGCTGCGTTCCGTCATCCGCATCACCAATGCAACTAAGTGTCAACACAGATGGATTAAATTGATTGCCAAACGTCAGATTTGAAGATTTTTTATCGAGTTTGACAAACCACATCGGGCTGAGCGTTTCCATTTTCTGATAAAAACTCATCAACTTTCCATCGCCGAGCTGGAAGATACGCAACCCGTCTTTTACGGTTTTCTCGAAACCGTCGTCAATCAAATTCAATGTTGAATCAATCAGATCGGCAAATGCAGTTTCAGTTGGCATACTGCCATTCCTGAATTTGGCCTCTAGTGTTTTTCTATTTTGTTTTGCCATTTTCCACCGAGCTTCATATGAACTTAAACCCTGTACAGCATCTGAATAATGTTAATTGACAAATGGTATCAAATAGTTCTATGGGAATGAACACTATGCCTAAAATAATTGGTTAACCGAACTAATAATCCTGTAATCGATTTTGAAGTTGTAATTGAAGACGTTAAAACAGAAGAAAAGCATAGCTTTAGTCTGAAATAACAAATGTAGAACCAATTTCCAGTTCACCCAATCCGGTAATTTCAGGCGCTATCATATCAAAGCTGTCGTCGACTTCAATAAAATGCCGCCGCATGGGAACGGCAATGCTCCAGGGATATCGTGGTGTTATTTCACAAAACCCGGCGCTCGATCTTTCTTCTGCCGCACTATCCGTCAAGGCAAACAATGCGTTTCCTTGTGGCGAAATGCGTAACAGTGAAAAATTCGTAACCCGGTCTATATAGTCCAGTTGCTGGATATACGATTGCAACTCATGCTTGCTGATGCGCCAGCCAAAATGCGTGGTATACCCTGACGAATCATTCCAGGGAGAAATAAACGCGGAAACAGCCTCATTCAATTGTTCAATGAGTTTGCCGACTGACCGTTTGCGCTTCAGTTTTACCGTGCAACGCACCTGCACCGTTTCATAAACCGGATTGACAAAATGCACGTTAACAAACGCGGATATATAACGGGCAACAAATTCACGGACTTTGCTGATGAGATGGCCGCTAACCCATAATTGGTTGTCATGGTGTTTACGATGATCCGGAAAGGGTAATAATACCAGCGTGATATGACCGGGACGAATTTGCGGTGAAGTATGCTGCGTCTCGACATTATATTCTGGCAGCAGATTGGCAAAGCATTTGACTTTATAGAGCTGCGGGAAATACTCCAGAATCATCCGTTCATAATCGACAGGTTGTATCGCACGATTTTTATGCCATATCCGTTCACTCATGCGAACACGCAACGCTTTTTTATCTTCGGTGGATTTGCCGCCTATCGACGGCTGTATCTGCCAGACATTATCCAGCCCCGGTATCGACTGCTGTGGCTGTTTAATGCTGCCCGGCGGTACAGGATCGAATAAAATACGGTTACCGTTATCCGGTTCATTCCGGGTTACTGACCGAACCACTCTGATTCCCTGTGCATAAATCGAATAAAGGCTGCAAAATTTTTCCAGATCAGTATCGGCGGATACGCGCAACCAGCAGAGATGATCCGGCATAATCGTATTGTTTCGGTTAATGGTTGAGGGTATATCGAGCGTCACGAGCCCTGATGTCATGAAACCCTGCGTAGAGTCCGAAATGATCTGCCGATCAGTAAGAGGCGCCCATTGATTAGACGATAAACAAAACCAGTGCAGTTTCTGACGAATGACAGTCTTGGACGGTAATGCATTTTCACGCAAATAAAAATAAAGCGTCAATTCCCTGCCGGGTTCAAAATCTTTAAGCCCGATCAGCAGATTGCCGGAAAATGGAAGATGCGGAGCCAGTGAAACCGTTCTGCCCGGTTTTAATACGTCGTTTTCCCACCCCAAGGGATGAAGGTGAATCAATTGATCACGAAAAGCCCGCTGAACCGCCGTTCCCGTTTTTTTTCCCGTTAAACTGACTGATGCCTGATAATTCACGTGAATCGAGTTAATTAACGGGGTATAAGGCGCATTCGGTTCTTCTTTCAGTTTTTTCATCAAACGCTGCCGCGCATTGTGTGTGAGCACACTGGACAAAATTTGCGGATATTTTTTGTGCCCAAATGCATCCGTGGGTTCAATGAGTGTGAATTTAAAGAATCCGTTTTTCCTGGATTGCGTATACCCTGTTTCATTCGGTATGTTCTGATATTCTGCGGCATTCCAGTACGGTAATAATTCATTACAAGCTATTATCCGGGTGTCATGCAGCATGTCTTTGGACTCAGAGGCATGTCTGATTTGAAACAGCGTATCACTTACAGCCGGCTCGCTATTTGCCGGAAACCATTTGCATTTGCTCAGTACGGCTTTACTAATCTTGAAATCAGTATAATCCTGCGGACCATTGTACCCCCGGTAATAGGACTTGAATCCGCCCATCCCGGAAGGCAGACCGCCCCACTGGATTTCCACACTGCATCCGGTCAGTTGCTTAGCCACCGCTTCAGGACAACCAACCACCAAGAAGCTCCCTACCTCCGGCAGGGGCCCGAAGGGACTGAAAGCAGCCTGCGTCGACAATGGCCCCAACTGATTATGCAGTATCACCGAATGGTAACCGGTAACAGAAACATCGATCCGGATTGAATTCAAACTTAATTTGTCCAGTATGCCATAAGGATACAGATATCCCCTGGGATTGAGCATAAACTTGATTACCGGCAGCTGCGTTTCAAACTGCTCGCCATGAATCGAACCGGAATAAGGAAGGACAGCGGGGGCATCCGGGGGCAACGTCAATCCGATCCGCAAACTGTTTTCATTCAATGTGCTCTCAACACCGCTATACGCCGGCACATATTCGTCGACTGACAACCAGCCTGATTCTGTCGACAAGTGTATGATGAAAAGATTGCTGAAAATCTTGTAAAAGCAGTCATGCTCCTCTTCCTCCGAAAACACAGCAGTGGTTGCTTCTTTGTCAGCAGAAGACTTTAATACCATGGCAATTTCCCGGATCCAGTCTGTCAGCGTTTTACTTTCGTCCGTTACTTCCGGGTCACTAAATTTCAACGTAATATGGATACGCCGGCTGCCTTCCTTGAGCAACAGCGTTTTACTGGCCAGTGCAAAACCGACACGGGCATGCTCGCCAAAAAAATATTGCCGATCATTGTCCTTGGGCGCTCCGAAAATCGGATAGGCTAGAAAACCCGCTTTTTTATTGGCCTGTTCTTCGATACTTTCTTCTGTAAGAATCGGTATCGTATTCCAGCGGCATTCGGTAACCAATTGACGTCTTCTTACAGGACTATCCGGACAATCAACCTGCTCGTCCACCGGTTCGATTTGTTCGTTAAGGGCATTTTCAGGTGAATTCAGCGGGTCACGATTGAAAAACAAGGTATGTATCGTTTCAACCGTCGCACCGTTCACATAAACATCGGCTTCACTTGTATAAAAAACCGCTTGTTGACTGTTATTCAGTTTTGCCGGGAACATGGTATTTCTGGAAATCAGCACAGGCTGTTTTTTGTGACTCAGCCGCGCAACAAGATACATGTGATCCGGTGTATACGGGTGCAACTGTGCATCCAAAATCTGCTCATAATAAAAATCGATATTATTTGAAGCGAACCGGTTTATCTTCTGTTGCAACCGTTCGAACAACTGCACAAACGCAATCAGCAACCCCGCCCCCGGATCATGCTGCTGATTCTGTAGTGTTGCCGGCAACAGCTTGGCCGCCCGTGTTTGTATCATTTCTATCGCTTTGATCAGGGCATGGAAAGTCGAACGCAACGCAACCGGATCAGACAGGCTTATGGTATTGATATGGGACATCATTGCCCCTCCTGTACTACCTGACCGGGGTACAACCAGTAATTTGATCCAATCCTTCGAAAAAAAATAATCTAACGATTCTTTCGGAAAATACCGGTTTATGCAACCGATAAGCAATTGCAAATCATTGCCAAGACCGGAAACAATTCCCGCAATCAGTTTGTGCAATTCATGGCCGGTAACGGTGTCCGACGATCTCAACGCGACCAGCCAGCTATCCAGAATTCCGGTAACACAATACAGTGCAATAATCTGATTTCTGTATTCTGCCGGCAAAACAGCCTGCAATGCACGGACAGCCTCAGGCCGGTATTTCACCGGATACTGGCGGTGTTTAAACAACGTGACCAGCTTGTTCGTATCGGTGGAAAGCATCAGCGCAATCATGATTGTCTCATCTGCGGTAAAATATGGTTTCCAGTCGCCCTCCTGCTCCAGATTCAGATTGATAAATCTCATCTTTCCGGCGTAATCAACGGCCATTGCCATCAAAGCATGGAAACGCATATCGACCAGATCAAAATAATGATCTTTCAGTGCAGGTAATATCCGGCTGGTTTGACTCGTACCGTCACGAATATGCAAACGCATTGTTGAATCCGGGCCAGAATGTTTTTTCATGATTGAAATCGGAATTATTTCAGTGCATGGTTAAAGACGTACATTGGTACCTTCCGTGAAATAAAACGGATAGACGATATTGTGACGGTTATTGGTGGATCTGACGATGTAGCTGACATGAATTCGAATCAGGCCATTACGATGATCTTCTTCGTTTCCAGTATCTACCGTGATTCGTTCAACCACAATACGCGGTTCAAAAAATAAAATCGCACGCTTGACCAGATCAGTTATCACCGTAATCGTGCTCTCATTGATTTCATCGAAAACATGTGACTTCAGTCCGCAGCCGTAGGTCGGTTGCATCAACCGTTCACCCGGTGTTGTGGACAACAGAATATGCAGACTTTCTTCGATGTCCTTCTCGCCAGCCACGCGTTTTACGGTACCTTGCTTGCCAAACTCCGGCGGAAAGGCCCAACCGGTTCCGAGAAAAGATTTATTTTCAGGCATATACCATTATCCACACGTCATTATTGTAAATTGAATTGTATCAGCCAAATTCAGATTAATAACAATTTTCTGCCTGCTCGTCTAATTTAGCCAAATTAACACTAAGACCATTACAAAGTCATAATACCATCCGTTGCAATTATGCAACCGGGTTCAGTCTGTTTGTCAATGTACAAGCAATGTGTTATGTCCTGCAGGAAATAGTTCTTCTATTACCAAAAGGCACGGCGCTGTCCATGGAAGATATCGTACTGCGGCACTCAGCCCGACCTTGCTGTTACCATATCATCCCAAACTCGATCCAAACGGCGTTACAATTATCATACTTATCCGACTAATCTTAAACCATCAAGTGCTGGCTGATGTGTATATCGGGAATCATGGCATCTGGAAAGGCGACGAACGTCAACTGATTAAGGATTTACGGATTTTACATGGTATAGCAAATTAGTAATTATTAAAGAAAACGAAAAAATATGACAGTTACCCTAGAATCCACTTTGACCTGCCCCGTTTGCGGCTTTGTCAAAAAAGAAATCATGCCTACCAATGCATGCCAGTATTTTTATGAATGTTCACATTGTCATACCATATTACGGCCCAAGCCGGGAGATTGCTGCGTTTTTTGTTCATTTGGCACTACCAAGTGTCCGCCAAAACAGATTGGTGAAGCCTGTTGCAATGCAGAACATATAGCTGTTCAATCACAGGATTATTAAACATCGTTTTACGTTAGCTTATCGATTATTAATGACTTCTGAAAAACCTGCATTAAACCCGCAAACCTGGCTGGAACAGCATGGTGATTATCTGTTTGGTTATGCGATGCTCAAAATCAAGGATACCCATATTGCTGAAGATCTGGTTCAGGAAACACTGCTTGCCGCTATAGCCGCAAAAGATTCATTTGCAGGTCAATCGTCAGTCCGGACCTGGTTAATCGGTATACTTAAACACAAAATCATTGATCATTTCAGGCGTCAGAACCGTACTATCGCCATTGATGATTGGGTTGAAAATGACGAACTCGCATCACTCGATCGTTTTTTCAATGCCAATGGACACTGGATTCAGAAACCGGCAGCATTTCCTGATCCTGAGTCTGCTTTTCAACACAATGAATTCTGGCATGTATTTCAACAATGTCTGGCTGGTCTAAAGCCAAAACAAGCGGAGGTCTTTGTTTCAAAAGAATTCTACGGCCTGAGCAATGATGAGATTTGTAAGCATCTGTCAATAACCTCGACGAATTGCTGGGTGTTGATGCACCGTGCCCGTCTGTCACTCATACAATGTTTAAAAAAGAACTGGATAGACTGAATAAAACATATGCTAAATTGTAATAAAGCGAGTTTGCTGGCATCACGCGCATTGGATGAAAAATTGCCATTCGGAAGCAAATTCATGTTGAATTTGCATCTGATGTTATGCAGAAGTTGCAAGAATTTCGCAAAGCAACTTGCATTTCTCCAGGCTGCCGCACACCACACACGAATCAATGAACACCTCAAATTAAGCAAAAAAGCAAAACAACGCATTTCCAATGCAATAAAAGCCAAATAATTACTTTTCTTACATTCTATAAACAGTTTCTGCCATGGCGCACGATTTATCCACCATCAAGGCTATTTTGCTTGATATAAAAAAAACATTCGTGGGTCACCTGCTCAATATTTTCAAAACATATGCCAAAAATCCGGCTCTGCTTTTAACCAATTGGGAAAAGTACAATGCGATACTTCAGGGCAATCTTCCGGATAGTTTGACTGACCAGGAAAAAGCACTCATTCGGTTTGCATGCAAAGTCAATCAGGATTGGCATGCCATCGATTCGGCAGAAAGACAACAATTGCTTGATCTCGGTATCTCCGAATCTGAAATGCTGGAGGCATTGGGCGCAATGGAGCTTTTTATAGCTTTCAATCGTTTTGCGGATGTCATGGCCATTGAAATTGATTTTTAATCCACATGCCACGCATGATCTAGGTAAATTATCACTAGCAATCCTATTGATTCTTTATACCGCACTATGTACAGCCGAGCAGCGCATTGATATTGCCCGGTTCTCCCAGGGTGACTTAACAGGATGGAAAACAAAAATTTTTTCTGGCAGAACCATTTATACGCTGCAAAATGATAATGATCGCATAGTATTATTCGCGCAAAGTAATGCATCCGCCTCCGGGCTATATCGGGAAATTGCAATTGATTTAACTGAAACACCGATACTCAATTGGTCCTGGAAAATCGATAATATTCTGACGGGTAATGATGAGCAGACGCGTTCAGGTGATGATTATCCCGCACGCATCTACGTCATCTTTTCCGACGGTTTGATGTTCTGGCGTACACGCGCAATAAACTATGTCTGGTCAAACAACCAGCCTGTTGGCAGCAGCTGGCCCAACGCCTTTACGCATCATGCCGGTATGATAGCCATTGCATCTGGCACGGATAACATCAAACAGTGGGTTTCGTACAGCCGCAATGTATTGGCTGATTACCGGCAATTTTTCGGTGATGAGCCGGGCAACGTCAAAGTCGTAGCGATCATGACCGATACCGACAATACCGGCGCAACAGCCACAGCATGGTACGGCGACATATGGTTTTCAGCACAATAGTAAAATTAACACGTTAAATGATGTCATCGTCATTTCAATAAAGTTGCCTGTTTCAGTTCAAATGTCAACACCGGTTGATCAGGAACCCTTTGTAATTCCGCCGCATAGGTGGATATCGTTTTGCCCGCCTGAACGACATTGACAAACGGCAGCGTCAATGTAGCAGTCTGTGAATCAAATTGGGCGTTATCACCTAAAAAACCATCATTGAGTTTTTCCGCATCGGCCAGCACAAAGCGTAACGGATCACTACCTTCGACCAACTGAAAACGCGCTCGGAATGCTGTCGAACCGCTATTGTCTGACAACACATCAACAGCCGGAATATCCAGAAAGCCCGCACTGAATTCGGCATTCGGCACAAGTTTATAAACCGAGCCCTCGGTACCGAACGGAACGCCACCGGCATTACCCAACACATAGATTTCGCCATGGGCATCTTGTCCAAACCCCAGCACCCAAAAACCCGGTTCATCCCGTAGCGTCAAATCCAGTTCGAGAATTTCATTTCCTGCGGTATAAAACAGCCGCCCGTCACCCTCGCCGGTACGCGCCACATCACCGAAAATATAAGCCTGTTGTAAAACCGGCATTGCATTGCCACGGTAAACAAAGCCGCCGATAATCGCCGTGCCTTCATCGTGGTCGTACTGCACGATAGGATCGATAAGGTTGGCTGTTGTAACTCCGTGTGTTACAAAACCCGCTTCGTCTCCATTCGGATCAAACACGAACGATCCCTCCTTGGTTGACCAGCCGTAATTCAGACCAGGTTGGACAAGATTAACTTCCTCAATATCATTTTGTCCTACATCCGCCAAAACCAACGCACCGGTTACCGTATCGAAAGAAAACCGGAAAGGGTTACGAAACCCGTACGCATAGATTTCATTCAGTACAGGTGCGGAACCAACAAACGGATTATCAGCCGGTATGCCGTATTGACCATTTGCGGCGTTATTTCCCATTGGGTCGATGCGCAACAGGCTACCAAGCGGATTGGCTGTATTCTGGCCATTGCCATTCTCGCCATGTCCGATAATCGCACCACCCGCAAAAATCTGTCCATCCCGGTCATCGGCTCCGCCGCCGTCACCGAATGCGACATACAGCATACCGTCAGGGCCGAAATTAAGACCGCCTGCATTATGATTAAATTGAGGCTGGTCCACCGTCAGTAGCACACGTTCAGTTGATACCGGAACAGGATTTTCATTCAAACCGGGAAGTGCCAACTTCCATTCCCGGATAACAGAGCGATGATTCGCCGAGGCTCCTTCAGGTATCGTTGAAAAATCACTGGCATCATCTGCTGGTTCCGATGTATAGGTGTACACTAAACCATTCTCAGCAAATTGCGGATGAAAAGCAAAACCTAGCAAACCGCGCTCATCAAATGTTCCTTCGCCAAACGCACCCAAAGGCACCAGCCGGTCTGAGAGATCCAGGAAAACTGTTTTATCACTATCAGCCAGGTTGATACGCCATATTTTCCCATCCTGATCACCGACATAAAGATGTCCCGAATCACCAGGCGCAGCAATCGCCCAATTCGGTGCAGTCAATCCGGTTGCAATTTGTTTTAGGCGCAGCCGGATTGATCCTTTTTGAATCGTTTCCGGAATCGGGTTATCGAGACGTTGTTCAACCGGTTCATCGGAAGTCAGCAAACTCAGATCATCCAGCACCGCATAACCCTGAGCGGATTGATTGCGTAGCACCACTTTGGCAATCGATTTCCCTAGAAATGCAGCATCGGCAACCACTTCAGTCCAGTTTGACGACGAACCCGGAAAACTGATCAATATCTGACCATCACCATCAAGCAGTTCCAATACACTGGCATTATTGCCGCTCTGTACGCGAAAATAGACCGAAATCGTTTGTGCCGGAGGATTGATAGCAATCTCACCCGTTGTTCCCGGATTGATCATCCAGGCATTCATCCCCGAATGGTAGAGTGAAAAATTGCCGATTGATTTAGCTTCACCGCCGCTGAATGACGCCGTTGCACTTCCGCTGGTCAATGTAAAAAAACCACCGGTATCGCTGAATTCAAAACCGGTATTAATTTCTTCGGCCTTTAACGCATGAAACGGCATAAGAAATGCCCATAAAAAAAGCATATAATGATGGTTTTTCATAAGTCTTTTCTCCTGGAAAAACATTATGGAAACATGAATGATTTGACAAATTGTTTAAACAAGTCGCATTTAATTTCATATTCTTACATGTTATACCATGGTTAATTCCTGTTTTAGAATGTAAAGTTCAATTTAAACGATTTGTTTGATACAGATCAGCAGGTCTTTGCTTTTTTTCATGATTTAACTTTCATTAATTTTTTATTTCATCCAGACCAAAGCACATGACATCCCCAAACGATGAACCCTACGCTGCCATTGATTTAGGCTCGAACAGTTTTCACATGATTGTTGCTCATTATGTGGAAGGACGATTACAAATCATTGATCGTATCAAGGAGATGGTCAGACTGGCTTCCGGATTGGATGACAATAATGAATTATCAGAAACGTCCGTGCATCTTGCCCTGGCATGTCTTCAGCGCTTTGGTCAACGCATCAAAGCTATTCCTCAGTCCAACATTCGCGTTGTCGGCACCAATACGCTGCGCCAGGCACGTAATGGAGAGTTTTTTTTATCACTTGCCGATGCCGCGCTGGGTCATCCGATCGAAATCATTGCGGGACAGGAAGAAGCGCGTCTAATTTATCAAGGCGTTGCACACACTTCATTTGACGAAACCAACAAACGGCTGGTCATTGACATCGGAGGCGGCAGTACCGAGCTGATTATCGGACGCGGCTATGACATTTTCAGCATGGATAGTTTGTATATGGGTTGCGTCAATATGAGCAAACGTTTCTTTGACGACGGCAAGATCAAATCCAAAAGAATCGGTAAGACCGTGCTCTATGCCAGACAAGAACTGGAATCCCTTGTCGCAGCATATCAAAAAACCGGCTGGGACATTGCGTTGGGTTCTTCAGGCACGATTTCAACAATCCGTGATGTTGTTCAATCGCAAGGCTGGTGTGATAGCGGCATTACCGCTGACGCTTTATCAAAACTGGTCGATGAACTCGTTTCAATCGGCGATAGCGAAGCGATTGAATTCGCGGAACTATCCGAGCATCGCAAACCGGTTTTTGCCAGTGGCGTTGCGGTTTTATTCGGTATTTTTGAAGCGTTGGGTTTGAAGAAGATCAACGTATCCGGCGGCGCCTTGCGTGAAGGATTGTTATATGACTTGATCGGCCGTACGCACAATGAGGATATTCGTGATAAAACGATTGACGATGTCAGTCAACGCTATGGCATCGACCTGGATCAAGCCAAACGCGTGAAGGAAACCGCTGAAGAATTCTTCCACCAGGTTAATCAGGATTGGCAACTCAACGAAAATGAAGATCTAAAAATCTTGCAATGGGGTGCGTTGATTCACGAAATTGGCTTATCCATCGCTCACGCACAATATCACCGGCATGGTGATTATCTGGTGACCTACTCCGATCTGGCCGGATTTTCACGGCAGGAACAGATCAAACTCGCCAAACTGGTGCGCAGTCACCGCAGAAAATTTCCACTCAATGAATTCAACAGCATCCCCGACGCTGCAAGACAGTCCATCATTCGGCTCAGCATTTTACTCAGGCTCGCGGTGTTATTACATCGAAGCCGTTTTAACAGCCAGCTTCCCGAAATTCGGATTAAGGCCGGATCGCACAATATCGATCTTTACTTTCCGGCAAAATGGCTGTTCGATCATCCATTAACGCTTGCCGATTTAAAAATAGAACAGGACTTTCTTGAAGCAGCGAATATCAAGTTGACTTTTCAATAAGGCAGATCACAAAAATGCTCGAGTATATGCAACTGCGCAACGCGCGGTTTTTGGTTTCCTAATTTTGCCCGTTTATACGTCCCGTCACTTTGCAATACCCAGGCCTGCATATTATCCGCAAGATAACTCAAGAGACCAAAAGCAATCACTGAATCGCTGGTCCGTTTTTCTTCAACCGGAAAACAGACTTCCACCCGATGATGCAAATTACGCGTCATCCAGTCTGCGCTGGAACAAAACACGAGTTCTTCGCCGCCGTGATAAAAATAGTATACGCGCGTATGTTCGAGAAAACGGCCTACGATGGAGCGTACCTGAATATTTTCCGAGACCCCTTTGACACCGGGACGCAAACAACAGACGCCACGGATAATCAAATCAATCTTAACACCGGCCTGAGAAGCTTTATACAGCGCCATAATAATTTCAGGATCAACCAGTGCATTCATCTTGGCAATGATCCAGGCTTTCTTTCCATCCTTGGCCGCATTAATTTCCTGGTCGATATAATTAAGCATTCCTTTATGCAACGTAAAAGGCGACTGCAGCAGTTTTTTTAACTTGCCGGCGCGCCCCAGGCCGGTCATCTGATGGAACAGCTTGTTCACATCTTCGCCAATTGCTTTGTCACACGTCAGCAAGCCGTAGTCGGTATATAAGCGTGCCGTTCTCGCGTGATAATTACCGGTTCCCAGATGCACGTAACGGCGCAAGGTACGGCTTTCTCTGCGAACAACCAGAATCATCTTGGCATGTGTTTTGTAGCCGACAACACCATAAACCACATGCGCACCGACTTTTTGCAATTCGTTGGCCAGTTCGATATTGGCTTCCTCGTCGAAACGTGCGCGCAATTCTATAATCACTGTCACTTCTTTGCCGGCCCGAGCGGCAACTTTCAACGCTTCAACAATCGCCGAATCCGCTCCAGTGCGGTATAGCGTTTGTTTGATCGATAAAACATTCGGATCGTTTGCCGCCTGACGCAGAAAATCAATGACTGGCGCAAACGACTGAAACGGGTGATGCAGCAAAATATCACCGTTATGCAGCGCTTCGAAAATATTCGTGTTCTTTAGCAGCCGATTCGGTATATTCGGCGTAAAACCGGCAAATTTCAGTTCCGGCCGGTCAACCAGATCGCATATGGCGAGTAACCGTCCGAGATTTACCGGGCCCGAGACACGGTACATGTCGTCTTTCTGCAATTCAAATTTTTGTAACAAAAAATCGCTCAGATGGTCAGGACAGTTATCCGCTACTTCAAGCCGTACCGCATGACTGAACCGGCGCGATGGCAGCTCTCCCTCCAGCGCGCGCAACAAGTCATCCACTTCCTCATCGTCGATCAGCAAATCGCTGTCGCGTGTAACCTTGAACTGATAACATCCCAGCACGGTCATGCCGGGAAATAAATCCTTCACATGAGCATGGATAATCGACGACAACATGACGAAATCATGGCTGCCACTACTATGATTGGACGGGATTTGTACAACGCGTGGCAATGAACGCGGCGCTTGCACGATCGCCAATCCGGAATCACGCCCGAATGCGTCTTTTCCTTCAAGTGAAATAATAAAATACAGATTTTTGTTCAACACCCGTGGAAACGGATGTGCCGGATCAAGTCCGATCGGACTCAAAATCGGCAATACTTCGGCGTTGAAGTAACGCTGAATCCAGCGGGATACCATCGGCTTCCATTGCGAACGTCTCAGCAACCGAATTTTGTCTTTGGCCATTGCCGGAATAATCATGTTATTCCAGGTATTATACTGTTCCTCGACAAGTTGGTGCGCTGCTTCGCTCACCTTTGCCATAACTTCCACAGGCAACAAATTATCCGCACCCGTTTGCACTGAACCATACTTGATCTGCTGTTTCAGTCCCGCTACACGAATTTCAAAAAATTCATCCAGATTGGTGCTGGCGATACACAAAAACTTCAGGCGTTCCAGCAACGGCAGATTTTCATCCCGCGCTTGTTCAATCACACGGCGATTAAATTCAAGCAAACTGAGTTCACGGTTAATATATAAAACAGGATTTTTAAGATCGTCAATATCCATTAGTGAGAGAACTAAAATTCAAGCGATAAAAAGTGTAAGTGGTATCAACTCATTGTTTGATCATTACAGTTAAAGCAGTAATTCCACAAACAGAAATAATCATCATTTCAGAACAAAAATGTCTACCTGGCGCAAAGCCAAACGCTATACATGATTAACAAACGTAGCACAATACAAAATATTAGCGATTATAGCGAAAATGAACAGATTACTCTGCTTGATATCGTATCTTTGTCAGGGCAATCGGGCTTAAAAACACTTGAAATTAGAAATTAGTTGAGGTACTAGTACTCCTTCAACTTAATAGATTAGGATAAAGTCTCTTTAACTTTATTCTCGCATCCTCAGTACTAAACCGCCAATCAACCGATGCAGTATTTTGGTTACGATCCCTTGTCCAGGTGGCGATTT
>JAGRFM010000080.1 GCA_020446045.1 Nitrosomonas sp. | reverse complement strand
TGCCGGGCATAGAATCCGGGTGCTAACACTTTAACCAGTATCAGACCGATTAATCCAATACTGTAAGCTATAAGCGCGTCGCGTGTCATGAAGACATCATGATCGGTAAACGCACCATAATGGAATAGCGTCGTAATCAGCGGTGTGGATATAACTGCCAGTGCTACGGCTGCAGGTAATGTCAGTAGCACTGTCAGGCGCAAGCCCCAATCGAGAAGTCGGGAGTACTCTTCGGAACTGTTGTTGTTATAGTGTTTTGCTAAAGAGGGTAACAAAACAGTACCCAATGCAACACCCAGAAGACCCGCAGGAAATTCCATCAAACGGTCGGCATAATACAGCCAGGATACACTGCCAGTAACCAGTAACGATGCAAAAATGGTGTTGATCAACATGCTGATTTGACCCACCGATACACCGAAGACAGCCGGTCCCATTAATTTGATGACGCGCCATGCGCCTTCATCGTTCGATTTGATTCTTATTCGCGGCATTCGTTTCAAACGTAGCAAATAGGGTATCTGAAATCCCAATTGCAATATGCCGCCGATAAAGACAGCCCATGCCAACGCCAGTACAGGCGGATCCATATAAGGTGTTAACCATAATGCACAGGCAATAAATGAAATGTTAAGCAGTGCCGGAGTGATTGCCGGAACATAGAATTTTCCATAGGTATTTAAAATACCACCGGCAAAAGAAACCAACGAAACGAATAAAATGTACGGAAAAGTGATACGCAGTAATTCAACGGTTAGATCGAATTTTTCCGGATCGCTGGAGAATCCCGGTGCACTTGCATAAATAATCCAGGGAGCAGCAAGGACACCTAGCAACGTTACCGCAAATAACGTCAAACCCAGTAAAGTGGCGATATGATCGATTAATTGCCGCGTTTCATCGGTAGTCCGTTTGTTCTTATATTCAGCCAGAATAGGGACAAAAGCTTGTGAAAAAGCGCCCTCGGCAAACAAGCGCCGCAATAAATTGGGGATTCTGAAAGCAACAAAAAAAGCATCCGTTGCCATTCCAGCGCCAAAAATTCGCGCAATGAAAACGTCACGTAAAAAACCAAGAATGCGGGAAATGAATGTCATGCTGCTTACCGCAGCGAGGGCTTTCAGAAGATTCAAAGTTGTTAAATCACTATAAAAAAACGAATGGATAGGTTTTAAAGCTTTAGTGTCGGTACAAAATAGTGCTTATTTTATGGTCAATTCTGCCATTGGTTCGGGAAATTATACGATAGACTGCTATCGCGCTATAGACGGTACTTGCGTAGTGATCATTTTATTAACCGGAGAGAGTTCATACCATGGAATATTTAGAGCCAACAATGGATGTTATTTTCAGTTTCTGGCTTGTATCTACAATTTTAATCATAATTCTGATCAAGAAAGCGGTTGTTTTCGTGCCACAAAATACAGCCTATATCGTGGAACGTTTTGGAAAATATAATAAGACGATGGAGGCGGGTCTTAATATGCTGATTCCATTTTTTGACCGCGTTGCTTACAAAAGAACGCTAAAAGAACAGGCCACCGATGTACCCAGTCAAAGCGCAATTACCAAAGATAATATTTCGCTGGTTGTCGATGGCGTATTGTACCTGAAAGTGCTGGATCCCTATAAAGCTTCCTACGGCGTAGATGATTATATCTATGCTGTGACGCAATTGGCTCAAACGACCATGCGTAGCCAGATCGGTCAGATGGATCTGGATAAAACATTTGAAGAACGCGAAAGCTTGAATACCAATATTGTCGCGGCAATTAATGATGCGGCGCTGCCTTGGGGTGTTCAGGTGTTACGGTATGAAATCAAAGATATCGAGCCGCCGCGATCCGTATTGGATGCAATGGAGCGGCAAATGAAAGCCGAGCGTGAAAAAAGAGCGGCTATACTGGAATCGGAGGGTCGGCGTCAATCGGACATCAATATTGCTGAAGGCGAGAAACAAGCGCAAGTGCTGAATGCCGAAGCGGATAAGGCCGAGCAGATTCTCAATGCACAAGGCGAAGCGCAGGCCATATTGGCGGTAGCTGAGGCTAAAGCCAAAGCGCTAAAAATTGTCGGTGACGTGGCCAATACCGTTGAAGGACAACGCGCCATTCAACTGGAGCTGGCCGGCGATGCGATAGAGGCGAAAAAAGCCATAGCCAGGGAGTCTTCCGTGGTATTGCTTCCTGAAGGTCAGACTCAGGCCGCAACAATTGTTGCCGAAGCGATGACAATCATTAATACACTTAACAAGAACAAAGCAGGATTGAACGATAACAAAGCATAGCAAAAGGAAACGTTATGTTGATTGATTATTTAAACCAGCATCAAGCACAGTTCTGGATGGTGTGTGGTTTTGTTATATTGATTCTTGAGGTCATATTTCTTGGGATGGCAACGGGTGTTTTGCTGTTTGCCGGTCTGGGTGCTTTGTTGACGGGTTTTTTAATGCAACTGGGGATTTTGCCGGAAACCTGGCTGATCGGGTTTTCCAGCTTCGGTATCAGTTCTGGTGTTGTTACCGTTTTGTTATGGCGTCCGCTTAAACGTTTGCAAGGTTCGCGTACACCGGAAAAAGACCGTAGTAGCGACTTGATTGGCTTTGAGTTTGTACTATCCCAAGATATCGATGTTCAAACACCGGGAAAGACCAGGTATTCGGGAATAGAATGGGGGGTAGAGATATCGCCCGAATCTGGCGTACATTCAATTGCAGCGGGGGAGCAAGTCATCGTTACTTCGGTTGATGTTGGTATTTTTCGTGTGAAACCGTCCGTAAAAAAGCAGGATGCTGTTTGAGATGCAACAATTCCAATCATCTCGAGGAAATATAGCTAATTCGGGCGATCTTCTCGAGATGGTTGTTAACGTGGGTTGCTGACGTTATTTAATAAAGCAACTGATTTTCTTTAATAAGTTGGCTTCCGGCCAAGTCCATTGCAGGCAATATTGAGCACCGAGTTTAGGGTGGTCAATTTCAGTTTCGATTCGTGTTTCTCCTGAAATAAGGGGAGGCAGAAGCGCTTCTTCTTTTCCATTGTGAATACAGTAGGCTCGTGCGGTAGAAATACGCCGGCCTTCGGGTAGTTCTACAACCAGTCGAAGTTTGTCGGTTTCATCATCTACAGTATGTGTCAGTAATCCTTCGGTTCTGACGAAAGCATCTTTGTAGGTGTATTTCAGGACTGTTTCAAGTCCATCGGTAGCCTTGGGATTGGCCGGTAATGCCATGCAAACCTGATATTGATTGTTGCCATCTTTTGTTTGTTCAACAGGCGATTGTCCATTGATGCTGAAATTGCCGACTGACCCCATTGGCGTGATACTTTTAAACCAGAAAACTGTATTGTCTACATGGCAGGCTGTGGTATTTTGTTTTTGTTCCAGCGTAGCTTGAGTACCGCAGGTGTCTTTAACCGTCAGCGTTTTTTCAAGTCCTGAAATGCTGAAAGCCCCTTTGTTCTGCTTTAATTGTTCAAAGATGAGTAAGGCGCCACAGGCTATTAACAGGAATGCAATCGTAATAAAATCGCTCAGTACGATTACCGAAAGGCCAAATACGATAATCAGTATATTGGCATAAAAGACTAGCTGGTTGCGTTTGTCAAACATTCATTGCTCCTCAAAATCTGGCTTAATATTTATTGATTGAATCTTATCTATTCTAATTTAGCGATCTTGACATTTACAGTTGAATTTCTGGAGGTAAATAGAATTTTTACAAAAGAAAAGTTATCTTAATCGTTATTTTTTACTCAAAATAGAATATAAATGATATTAGTAGTGTTTTTTGAAGGGCTGAGTTTATCAGAGTGTTGCTTGCAAAAAAAGCAAGATCGTGTAATGTTAAGCTTGCAAGCTATCCTTGCGGATAAATGGTTATTTATGAGATTTTAATTAAATCGATATTAATCACGGCCTTACAAGATATAAAGAATTAAATTAAAGAGAAATTTTTGCAAAATATGGATTCTTGAAACAGAATTCTGTAATCATTCGTTCATTAGTACGACTTAGCAATTCATAACTTATCAAGGAGTAAATAATGTCTAAAAAAACAATGAAACCTATTTCACTTGCAGTAGGTACCGCTTTTGTCACAACATTGGCCGCTGGTAATGTTTCTGCCGAGACTGATGCAAATCCCTTTGCCATGAATGAATTATCGAACGGCTATATGCAGCTTGCTTATGGTGGTGGGGGCGATAAAGGCAAAGAAGGCAAATGCGGTGAGGGCAAATGCGGTAGTGACAAAATGAAAAAGGACATGGAAGGCAAATGCGGTGAAGGCAAATGCGGCAGTGATATGAAAGAGAATATGGAAGGTAGCTGCGGCGGTAAAAAAGCTGAAGAAGAAGGCAAATGTGGTGAAGGTAAATGCGGTGGCAGTAAATAAACTGCATATGCCACTGTGGTTTCTCTCATGAACAATAAGGTTTATCCAGTTCATGGAGCCGGGCTGGGGCTACGGCGTACTATGGTGCGTGCGTTAGCCGACCAGCCTGACAATACCGTGGATTTCTGGGAGATTGCGCCTGAAAACTGGATCGGTGTTGGCGGTTTTTATGGCAAAAAACTGCGTACATTCACCGAACAATATCCATTTATATGTCATGGTCTGTCGTTATCCATTGGTGGGCCGACTCCACTTGACGAAGCTTTTTTACACCGCCTGAAACGTTTTCTCAAAACGCATCAGATACGCTGTTATAGTGAACATTTGAGCTATTGCAGTGATGATGGCCATCTCTATGATTTAATGCCGATTCCGTTTACAGAAGAGGCTGTCCACTATGTTGCCGGTCGTATCAAACGCGTGCAGGATATCCTTAATCAGCGTATTGCTATGGAAAATGTTTCCTACTATGCCGCTCCTGGAAAGAAAATGGAGGAAATTGATTTTCTAAATGCAGTTATGGAAGAAGCTGATTGTGATTTGTTGCTTGATGTCAATAATATTTACGTCAACAGCGTGAATCACGACTACGATGCCGAAGTGTTTTTACGGCAATTACCCGCGCATCGGATACGTTACATTCATATTGCCGGTCATTATAATGAAGCCGAGGATTTGATCGTCGATACACACGGAGCTGATGTTATTGACCCGGTTTGGATGCTGCTGGAGAAAACCTACCAGCGATTTGGCGTGATCCCAACCTTGCTTGAGCGTGATTTCAATATTCCATCCTTGCAGGAACTGGAAAAGGAAGTAAACCACATTCATTATATCCAGACAAAATGCCGTCAGCAATTGTTGACTGATGAAAACAACCTGCAACACGCCTGATCGCCCTGACTTTGTGCGTCAGCAATATCAATTTGCTGCGCATATTCGAAATCCGGAAAACAATCCGTTGCCGGGCGCTATCGAAGCGCGGCGTATGAAAATCTATTGCGAGTTGTTCTATAACAACGTTGAAGGCTTCATGGCCAATACCTATCCTGTCTTGAGAAGTATTACCACGGATGAACATTGGCATGCCATAATTCGGGATTATTTCACAAGGCATCAATCGCATACGCCTTTGTTTCCGGAAATGCCACGCGAGTTTTTGAAATATCTTGAACATGAGCGTGAGGCCGATCCAAATGATCCCCCATTTATGCTGGAACTGGCGCACTATGAGTGGGTGGAGCTGGCATTGTCTATTCTGGATGAAAAAATCGACCAGGCAGCCTATGTGGTTCCAATATTGCGCGAAGAATTCCTTGAGGGTATTCCAGTTGCTTCACCACTGGCATGGGTATTGGGTTATCGTTTTCCAGTGCATAAAATCAGTCCAGCATTTCAACCACAAAAACCAGGTCAACAAATCAATCATTTGATAGTCTATCGTGATACGATGGACGAGATCCATTTTATAGAAGCGAACCCGGTTACCGCGCGATTACTTCAATTAATCAGTGAGAATTTGCAAAATGAATGCAGAAATGGAAAAGCTCTGCTGGAGCAAATTTCAACAGAGCTTAACCATCCTCGTCCTGAAACCGTGATTAACGGTGGGCTTGCAATATTTGATGATTTTTTGGCGCGGTCCATTGTATTGGGTATCCGGCCATAAAGTATACTTACAGGTTGAAGAAATAATTATTGACCGCAGCGTCAATAGCTTTCCTGGTCAGTTCAGGGCGATGTTTCTGATAAATAGTCGAGAGTACTTTCATTAAACTCGATTCCTTCGGCTGCGCCTACACGGCGGAATACCTCTTTGAATTCGGCTTCGGTTAAGTAGGGCACTTTGATTTTGTGACGGATACGACGCAAAAAAGCTTCATCGACCAAGTCGGAAGGACTCCGATTGGTACAGAAAATACTGATTTGATCGAAAGGGATCTCAAACCTCATACCGGTATGTAATGCCAAAAAGTCGGTGCCGCGTTCCAATGGCACAATCCAGCGATGCAGCATTTCCCTAGGCGACATTTTCTGGCAGTTAAAATCGTCCAGGATAAAAATACCGTTTGCCGCTTTCATTTGAACCGGTGCTTCGTAAAATTTGTTGTTGGTATCAAAACGAAGATCCAGCATATTCAGAGAGAATTCGCCACCCACCATGATAATCGGGCGGCGGTATTTTTCCCAACGTGGATCGTGCAGAATATTGGCGGTAACATCTAGTCCTAAATGTTCATGTAACTGGTTTTATTTGCCAAGCGTTTTAGCGCCATACGGATACATTCCGTAAAAGGGTTGTTTATTTGCCGGGCAGTTTCTTTTCCATCGCCTTGAGCATGCCGCGCAGAATATTGATTTCTTCTTTCTCCAGGCGGGTTCTTGAATATAAACGGCGGATGCGTTGAAGCAGTTTTTTTGGCTGGTGTGGATTGAAAAAGTCAATCCGGATCATGACGCGTTCGAGATGCTGATAAAACTGTTCAATATCATTCAGCGTGGCGGGTTCAGCAGGAACGCTGATATGATTTTTTTGATCTGATGTTTGTGCCGCCATCTGTAATTCATACGCAATGACCTGCACGGCGCTGGCCAGGTTGAGTGAGGGATATTCCGGGTTCGCCGGAATGTATATCTGCAACTGGCATTTGCTGACTTCAATGGCCGAAAGGCCGGATGTTTCTGCCCCAAATACCAGCGCCACTGGATGCTGGCAGGCGTGTTCCAGCAAAATGCCTGCCCCGGTTTTTGCATCGTGGGTTTCATGCTCAAATTCCCGGGAGCGTGATGTCAATGCGGCGGCAAGCACCGTGTCTTGCAGAGCTTCATCCAGGCTGCTGCAGACTGTTGCCTGATTCAATACATCTCGTGCGCTGACGGCGCGTATGTCGGCTTCTTTGTCCGGGAATGATTTTGGATTGACCAGATACAATGATTTCAAACCCATTGTTTTCATCGCGCGAGCAGCGGCTCCAATATTGCCGGCATGGCTGGTGTGACTCAGTACGATGCGGATGTTCTCTAATGGCGTTGATTTCATGCAAATAGTGTTTTTCAAGACGTGTGGCAATTTTGTTATAAGACGACAAAAACGGCAAGGCCGCTGCATATCTATGCACCGGCCTTTGTTGTCACTTATCTACTGTCTTACAGTTTAATCGTTTTTCCGGAAAGTGAGAAACATTCCGATTTCTTTTCGATATTGTTGATACTTGTCACCGAATTCCTGAATTAAGCCATGCTCTTCAAACTGAATGCCGATGAAGAGATAAACCGTGAGCAGCATGGCCAATACCAGCCTGGTTACTGACATGTCCGGCGTTGACCAGATGACAACCAGCAGACCGAGCATCATGGGGTGACGGCTGTATTTGTAAACCCATTGCCTTTTAAACGTAAGCGGCGTGTAAGGTTTGCCGGTGGCATGGAGCCAGGCTTGTCTGATGCCAAATAATTCGAAATGATTGGTAACCAGCGATGTAATCAAGACATAGACTACTCCTGCAAAAGCCAGACCAATCAACGCGAATCGAATTGTTTCATTTTCAAATGTCCATACGTTGCCTGTGAGTGGTTGCCAGAACCACAGGATTAATCCCATGCAAATGCCCGCAGCCAAGACAAAAGTGGAGCGTTCCAGGTGCGCCGGAATGACTTGCTTCCATTTCTGTTTGAAGCTTTTTCTGGCCATGATGGTGTGTTGCACTGCAAAAATGACGACTAGCAAAGTATTAATCGTCATTGCTTGAAAAAAATTACCCGTTTCAATCGTTGAAAGCGAATAGGGCGCTAAACCGATTGCGGCAAAGAAAAACCAGAATAACATTCCGGTGCCAACGGCATATGCAAAAAAAGCATAGGTCAGAGCAAATCCGCGTGATAACAGGCTTTGTTCATCTTTTCTGTAATCTGTTTGATTATTATATAGTTGTGTACTCATAGTAGCCTCCAGGTTAAGAAAAATACAATATTAAAACCGACCGGTCGGTTTGTTTGTGATTACAAAATAAAGAGGAAATAAAGAAGATATGTCCTCTGCTTAGTGTTTAATTGAGGCAAATGACAGATGCTGTCATCGCCATCTATGTCATTGATGGGTTGATTTCTTTTCTACACCATCAAGTTTTAATAACAAGCCTAAGTAATGCCTGAATCTCGCTATGCCGTCCTGTAAGAACCGTGGATTGCGATGCGATTTGGCGGTAATAATCGAGCCTTCGATTACGGCAAGCAGGTGGATGCTTAAATCTTTTCCACTTACTTCAGTGATCTTTTTCGTTTCCAGTGCAGGTGCCAGAATAACCTCTATCCCTTTCTCGAAATCATCGAATAATTCGTCAATACGGTTAATAACACTCGGGTGGCTATTGGCGACTTCAATGGAAATTGAACCCAACAGGCAACCATGCGCCCATAACTCTCCACTCTTTTCTTCAAGAAATTGGACGAAAGCCAACGCGCGCTCAACAGGGTCCTCGATTTCGGCATAAGCGCCGTTTGCAACAATCTCCCAGCCTTTTTCTTCATAATCTTCCAACGCTACGATCGTTAATTCTTCTTTTGATTTGAAAGCATGATAAAAGCCGCCTTTTGAAACACCGGCATATTTGATGATTTCATCTACCGTTGTAGCGGAATAGCCGCGGCTGGTCATCAATTCTTGCGTCGCTATAATAACTTTCTCTTTTGTGTTTGTTTTATGTTTTACCATGATTCGAACTTTAAACCGACCGGTCGGTCTTGTCAACACTTAAATTTCTTTTTTAATATTAATTGATTTGGGGAAGTGATTTTCAATCCGAAATCGGAAGACAAACAGGGGTTTGTGAACCGGTTATATTCGATTAAAATGTGTTGCGGTGTATGGCCGTATTTTCTGTATATTTACAATTATTCAGTTATGGAAAACTATGAAGCTTTACTGGCCACTTTGGCCTTGTTAATGGGTACGGCCTGGGCTAGTGGCATTAATTTATATGCTGTTCTGCTTGTGCTGGGTTGGGGTGGCTCAACGGGGCATATCGATTTGCCGCCCGAATTGTCGGTTCTGGAAGATTCGTTGGTCATCGGTGCCGCTGCGGTAATGTATTTTGTTGAGTTTTTTGCCGACAAAATACCCGGTGTGGATTCTTTATGGGATGCAATTCATACTTTTATTCGAATACCTGCAGGTGCCATGTTGGCTGCCGGTGCGGTTGGCGACGTTACCCCTGCATTGGAAATCGCGGCTGGAATATTAGGGGGTGGAATAGCGGCAACAAGTCATACTGCAAAAGCCAGTACCCGGTTGCTGATTAATACCTCACCCGAACCGGTTAGCAACTGGTCGGCTTCAATTTCCGAGGATCTGCTGGTGCTGGGTGGATTGTGGGCTGCTTTAAATTATCCGGTTGTCTTTTTAGCTTTATTCGTTATTTTTATTGTTGTCATTATTTGGGCATTACCAAAATTATGGCGTTTGATCAAAATGTTTTTTGGAAAGATTGGTCAGTTTTTCGGATTGGGCGAAAATACAAATGACGACAAAATGAGTGTAATCAACGGCCATGACGAGGCGGTAAATGATGATCATTTGTCGCAGCTTGAGCGTTTGCGGCGTTTACGCGACAGTGGTGCGCTGACTGAAGACGAATTTTTGAAACAAAAAAATAAAATTCTGAAAAAAAATACTGATTAAAACCGCAAATAATTCGTTTTTTGGTCTTTTAGCCAATCGATTGAAAAATGCTTAGAAAAAAATCATTATCCATCTTTATTACAACATTTTTAAGAACCGAAGTTTATTCGCTTAAAGCGCTACAAAAAAATTTGCAGCAGTTCGATATCAAAGTAGCGCTGGTTTGTATTGTTACGGCCCTGGTGCTGACATGCACATATTATTTCGGCAATTACAAGTTCCTGGTATCAACCCTTAATCATCTTGGATTGACGGATTGGGCATGGCAGCTTCAGTATGCGATGACGCGTCATGAAGATGCGCAATTTTATCAACCGCTCTATTGGGCATCAGTGGTGATTTTTTTCTATCTGACGCTGCCTATTATTTGTATCAAATGGATATTGAAGGAGAAATTGACCGATTATGGCATCAGCTTAACCGGATCGATGAAGTACTATCGGTTATATATCCTAATGATGGCTGTTATGATTCCACTTGTAATTTATTTTTCAGCCACAGAAAGCTTCCAGAAAACGTATCCTTTTTATAAACCCCCGGTGGGTGAGAGCCTGTTTCCTAAGTTTTTTATCTGGGAAATATTTTATTTTCTTCAATTCTTCGCTTTGGAATTTCTGTTTCGCGGGTTCATATTGCATGGTACCAAGCACCGGTTCGGTTTTTATGCCATTTTCTTCATGACAGTACCTTATTGCATGATTCATTTTGGAAAACCGATGCCTGAAACGATTGCGGCGATCGTTGCAGGTGTTGTGCTGGGTTATATGAGCTTGAAAAGCCGCAATATCTGGTTAGGTTTTCTTGTTCACTGCGGTGTTGCATTGATGATGGATATCGCGGCCCTGTTTCGGCGGGGTGTGTTGTTCGATACAGAGGCGATATAACTTGCGGCTTTGATGCTACAAGTTATAAGTAATACCGGTTTCATAAAGACCGACCAGGTTGATATTATCCGTATTGAAATGCGAATCGGCTGCGAGTAACGTCAATTCGGCTCCAGAAAGTACCTTGTTATCAAGCTGGTCGATATAGGGTCGGATTTGTTCGGGGGTTGGTTCGCTTTCAAACAGGTTGCGCCAAATTATAGTAACGATCTCTTCAGATTCATTTACGCTGGCAGCTTTAAGTGCGATTGAAGCCAGTTGCTCTTGCGTATTACCGTCGTCAAAAAGTGATAGTCCAATTTTTACAAATTCCGTATTGTTAATTGAATTGGCGCCAAAAACTGTTCCAAGCAGTTTGGCCAGGCTGCCGGCATTTCCATCGATATCGAGTGCCAGCCCTTTGTCGTTAAATACAATCCGCTCAATATCCATCAGTTGATCATCACCTTCGTTGCCGATTTGACCGGAAATCAAGAACCCTTCTTCAGTTTTCTGCAAAGTAAAATTGTCTTTCGAGCCATTTAACACAACCGTGTCAATCCCATTTCCACCCTGGTAAGTATCGTTTCCCGACATTCCGATCAGGATATCGTTGCCTTCATTGCCAGACAGAACATTGTCGGCTTCATTGCCATAAAGCGTATCGTCATTCTGGCCACCGCTGGCATTTTCTATCAGGGTGTCGTAAGCGATCCAGACATTGGGAATAGGAATGTATTCTGTAGTACTGATAGCGTTGACTGTATTGCCGATGAATGAGCCTTCGCCTTCCTGCAAATCAATAACGGCGGGTTGATTTCCGGTATAATGGATCGTATCAATTCCATTACTATCCCATATCGTTTCATGATAAGTGGTGCTGTCGGAGTAACTATAGACGTTTGTACCGTTATGGTAGTCGTTATTGGCTCCGTACATATACTGTATGGCTTGTATATCCAGTGGCATCGGTGTGGTGGGGTAAAAATCAAACCAGGACTGCTGATTACCGGCTATGGCTGAGTAGCTCATAATGGTCAAAGACATCGAATCTTCTGCAACAGGAAAATTCGGATCTTCAAAAGAATGTTCCAGTCCTAACGCATGACCTATTTCATGCAGCATGGTCAGGAAGGAATAGTCTCCGGCAGTCCATTCTCTTGTTGCGGTGTTACTCGATGCATTGACCCAAATATCACCTCCCCAGGTAGCATAGGCGGGAAGATACGTCCATGCTTCAGCATTTTCCAGACCGCTGATTTCTGAATAAGCGATACGTAGATCACCAACATTATCTTGTGTTTCATCGACTGAATCGAAGGTGATATCAGCAACATTTTCCCATTGCTGCAAGGCTTCCTGAAAATCAGTTTGGTTGGATGCTGAAAGTGGTTTGTACGAGGAACTCCAGGGCTCTTCTGCTGGCCCGTAACCTGTATAACGATCAGGAGACCATGGTGCATCATTGTCAGGGAAACTGTAGCTGATGGTGTTTTCCGCCCACCGCACGTCTGAAATAATCGAATCCGCCAAACCTAAATTGGGTGCGTCAATATGTGTTATATCACTGGAGAGTAATGGTGATGCCATGATGGTATCCTTTTCCGGGCCGCTTGATATATATTAAGAATTTATGCTCTATCAATACGGACGGAGAAAGCGAAAATTTATAGCCTGATTTTATCGCAACTAGTGCTTCAATTTGATATTGTTGTGTTCTGTATTTTGACGAGAGTTATGCAGAAAAGCGCCGTACGTTGGGAAGGAATTTCCTTTTCAAGTACTGCAATGTGCATGTTGATTTTTTAGAGGAACTGTTCTTTTTGCAGGGTATTTGTTTTAAAGAGGGTAAGAACAAAAGCGCCCTATGATTACAAATTTACACTTAGGGCGTTTAAAATGAGTTGGTTCAGGCTTATTTCACGCCTTCTTTAAGGCTGGCCATGATGAACTGATTCAGATCGCCGTCCAGAACGGCCTGGGTATTGCCGACTTCAACGCTAGTGCGCAGGTCCTTGATTCGCGATTGATCGAGAACATACGAGCGGATCTGGTGACCCCAGCCGATATCGGTTTTGGAGTCTTCAATGGATTGTTTCTCCTCGTTGCGTTTGCGCAGTTCGGCTTCGTATAAACGGGATTTCAGCATCGACATGGCTTCAGCTTTATTTTTGTGTTGTGAACGGCCACTTTGGCATTGTACGACGATGCCGGTTGGCTGATGCGTAATGCGCACCGCCGAATCGGTCTTGTTGATGTGCTGGCCGCCGGCACCCGAAGCGCGGAAAGTATCAATCCGGATATCGGCCGGATTGATGTCTATTTCAAATGAATCATCCACTTCAGGGTACACGAAAATACTGGCAAACGAAGTGTGGCGGCGGTTGCCGGAGTCAAACGGCGATTTTCTGACCAGCCGGTGTATGCCGGTTTCCGTTCTTAAGTGACCGTAGGCATATTCGCCGGTGACCTTGATACTGGCGCTTTTTATTCCGGCGATATCGCCAGGGGATTCTTCCAGGACTTCAACCTGAAATTCTTCCCGCTCGCAATAGCGCAGGTACATGCGTTCGAGCATGGATGCCCAGTCTTGCGCTTCGGTTCCGCCCGAACCCGACTGTACGTCGATAAAGCAATTGTTCGGATCCAGCGGATCGGAGAACATGCGGCGAAACTCGAGTTTCTCAACAATCTCTTCGATTTTCTGCGCATCGGATTGAATGCTTTGCAGTGCCTCGTTGTCGGATTCTTCGCGGGCGAGTTCGAACAAATCCGATGCATCCGTTAATTGATGGTGCAAGTTATCCAGCGTCAGCACGGTATCTTCGAGGCTTTTTTTCTCCCGGTTGATTTCTTCGGCACGTTTGGGGTCATTCCAGATGCTTGAATCTTCAAGTAGTCGCGTTACTTCGTCCAGTTTAAGTTTTTTGTTATCGTAGTCAAAGATACCTCCGCAAATCATTTGCACGGTGATTCAGTTTATCCAGTTGTTCTTCCAAAGCATTGATTTGCTCGATTTCCATAACTTTACCTCTGTATCCGTTCACATTGAAAAGTTTTGAATTTTAACGCACCTTCAACCGGAATGACATAGTTTGATACGCGGGGTAATCAGGATCAATCCAGTTTCCACAGCAGTGTTTCCCCTGCAGCCAAAGGAATTAAAATATCCTTAGCAAAATCGATATGTTTTGGAAGATTCCATTGGGTTTTGCTGAGGGTTATAGTCGTACTGTTTCGCGGCAACTGGTAAAAATCAGCACCGTTAAAACTGGCAAAGCTTTCCAGCTTGTCCAGTGCATCAGCTTGTTCGAAGACTTCCGCATAGAGTTCGATAGCAGCATGTGCAGTAAAGATGCCCGCGCAGCCGCAATCGTTTTCTTTTAAGGTGCACGGGTGGGGTGCGCTGTCAGTACCCAGAAAAAATTTTTTATTGCCGCTGGTAGCCGCTTTGATAAGCGCCTTGCGGTGTGATTCCCTTTTAAGAACGGGCAGACAGTAATAATGCGGACGGATGCCGCCCTGGAAAATTGCATTCCGGTTATAACGCAGGTGGTGTGCGGTAATGGTGGCGGCTATGTTGTCGGTTGCGTTTGTAACAAAGTCAGCGGCATCTTGTGTGGTGATGTGCTCAAATACAATGCGCAAACCAGGAAAATGCTGTGTGATCGGCATGAGAACCCGGTCGATAAACATTTTTTCGCGGTCGAAAACATCAACGGCAGGATCTGTGATTTCACCGTGAACCAATAAAGGCATACCGCATTTTTCCATCGTCTCCAGTACCAGATAGCAATATGCGATATCGGTTACGCCGGCATCGGAGTTGGTCGTGGCGCCTGCCGGATAAAGCTTGATGCCATAAACAATGCCACTTTCTTTGGCGCGCAGGATTTCGCCCGGTGTGGTGTTATCGGTTAAATAGAGCGTCATCAACGGTTCAAAGCTGTTTTTCAGATCATCCGGTAAGGCAGACACGATACGCTGGCGGTATGCCGCAGCCATTTCAGTGCTGACGATGGGCGGTTTCAGATTCGGCATGATGATCGCGCGTGCAAACTGTCTGGCGGAGTAGGGTAAAACTGCCTGCATCTGTTCGCCATCGCGCAAATGCAGATGAAAATCGTCCGGTTGAGTTAGGGTGATTTGCTGGATAGTCATGGATAGCTAAATGAAAAAATCATGTAATGAAATCTTTTGGTAGAAACCGATTTGATGCGTGTTAATGTTGCTACGGTTTCATGCTGAGTGCCCGCTGATAGAGGGCTTTTTTATTCTCACCGGAGATTTCTGCAGTGAGTTTGACCGCTTGTTTCAGGGGTAATTCAGTCAGTAACAGTCGAAGCGTATTCAGAGCCTGTTCGCTGATATCGGTTTTCTCCGCTGGTGTAGCACCGGAAACCAGTAAAACAAATTCGCCTTTTTGCTGATTGGGATCATTTTTTACCCATTCGACGGCTTTTTCCAAGGTACATTGATGAATGGTCTCAAACAGTTTGGTGAGTTCGCGTGCAATGGTTATCTCGCGTTGTGCACCCAAAACAATCATTATATCATTCAGACTTTCCTGGATGCGATGCGGCGCTTCGTAAAAAACCAGTGTGTAAGGTAATCCCGCCAGTGTTTTTAATACGCGTTGCCGCAGCCCTGATTTGGACGGCAGGAAGCCATAAAACAGGAAATGGGGGTTGATAAAGCCGGCGGCGGAAAACGCGCAAACGGCAGCATTTGCGCCGGGTATCGGTATGACGGGAAAACCGAGTTTACGAATGTGTTGTACCAGAATAGCGCCCGGGTCGGAAATGGCGGGTGTTCCGGCATCGCTGATCAACGCAACCGATTTCCCATCTGCAAGATCTTTGCTGATTTGATGTGCGATTACAGCTTCATTATGCTGATGCAATGTCATCAATCTGGTGCTAATACCATGATGAGACAACAAGTGTTTGGAGTTCTGCACATGCTCTGCAGCAATGATATCAACGCTTTGGAGCACTTCCAAAGCGCGCAGGCTGATATCGTTAAGGTTTCCTATTGGGGTGGCAACCACATATAATGCACTTTTTACTGGCATAAAATTCTAACAATGCAACGTTTCTATTTCGTTATTTTATTGGTTGTCGTGACACTATACGGCAGCCCGTACACTTTTGCCACCCACCCGGAAGGTTACTATTCTGAGCCTGCCCCGGTTCCTGCGCCCGCATATCCGGAAGGTTATTATCCTGAGTCAGCCCCGATTCCTGCACCCGCATATGCATCGGTGCCGCATGTCGGGTTATTGCTGCCGTTGGATTCGCCTTCATTCGGCGCTGCGGCGCAAATGGTGAAAGAAGGATTCGTGACTGCCGCAAAACGTGAATCAGCATTACCGTTAACCGTCAGGATTTATGCGACTACCGATGATCCACTGGATATTCTGATTACCTATCATCGGGCAGTGGATGCCGGTGCCGTACTGATTGTCGGTCCGCTAACGCGAAATGGTGTGACGGCCGTGGCGACCAGTCATGTTGTGCCCGTGCCGACGCTGGCGTTAAATTCAACGGATGTGCCGATGCTGTTACCGCCCAATTTATATTTGTTCGGTATGCAGATGGAAACCGAAGCCAGTCATGCGGCCGAACTGGCCCTGGCGACTCATGACATGTTTAAAAAGCATGCGATTATTATCAAGGATGCCGGTGCATTGTCTTTGCGGCTGCAGAATGCTTTTGCCGACCGCTGGCTGGCTGAGTACGGTAATACAGCCGAGTCGGTCGAATATGAAGAAGAACAGGGATTTTTTTCGCGGTTGCGTAAACATACCGGTGGTCAGCAAAATGTTGTTTTCCTTGCCCTGGATGCCAATAAATCACGCAGAATAAGAAATTATCTGGATCCTGAAACACCGGTTTATGCGACATCTCAGGTGTTTATCAGTGAAAGTGATTCATTGTTTAATCATGATTTGAACGGCGTCTATTTCATGGATATGCCATGGCTGCTTCAACCGGATCATCCGGCCGTAATGGCCTATGACAATATTGAACAAAAAAAAGATAAAGATACCACCCGTCTTTTCGCGCTGGGTATCGATGCATTCCGTCTGATGAGTCACATGTTGTATGCACGCTCACCGTATGAAATTTCATTTGACGGTGTTACCGGCCGCATACAATTTGAGTCACCCGCTTTGTTTATTCGTAAGCCACTGGCAGCACAGTTTGATAAAGGCGGCATAAGGTTGCTAAAATCCAAGGAAACTCAGGGAATCCTGGAAAACCAATACGCTGAATAGTTTCTGGCTATATGAAAGGTTCAGATGCGGAGCAAATCGCGGCGGCCCATTTGCAAAAGCAAGGGCTGGTATTGGTTGCACAAAATTACCGCTGCCGTTTCGGTGAAATCGATCTCATCCTGAATGATCAAAATACGCTGGTCTTTGTTGAAGTCAGAATGCGTTCGAGTGAAGCTTTCGGCGGTGCGGCGGCGAGTATCACGGCAGCCAAGCAGGCCAAATTACTGCTTGCTGCACGTCATTACTTAGCTGAACTCAAGCAAGAACCAGCGTGCCGTTTCGATGTGGTGTTGATCACCGGAAAAGATCATCGCCGTATTGAATGGATAAAAAATGCATTCGGTGAATAATCCTAAAAAAGTGCTAACTTGATGAATATTACAAATGAATACTCCGGCCTCCATCAACGGCGATAATCTGACCGGTAATATAAGGTGCATCCTGAATCAGAAAGTGAACCGTTTTGGCGATATCATCTGGGTCTCCTATACGTTTCAGTAATGTACCTTTAACAATAGCCTCGCGTGCTTTTTCATTTGACCAGGTATTGTCCTCCGGCCATAGAATGGGTCCCGGTGAAACACCATTGACACGTACCTCAGGCCCCAGTTCTAGCGCCAGCGATTTTGTCAAAGCCTGCAATCCTCCTTTGGCGGCATTGTAGATAACGAAATTTTTTAAAGGCCGCTCGGTGTGGATGTCAATGATGTTGATAATGCATCCTTGCTGTTTCTTTAGATACGATTCAGCGGCCTGGGATAAAAAGAGAGGCGCCATCAAGTTGCTGCCGATAAGATCGTTCCATGCCTCAACCGAACATGCGTTCAACGGTGTGGCAAAAAAACTGGAGGCGTTATTAATCAGCGCATCCAGTCGACCATACCGTTCTACTATTTTATCGACCAGGCTGGGCAATTGATCGATATCGAGCAAATCGGCTTGAACAATGGATGCTGAATCAGGTCTTTGTTGATTGAGTTCATATTGTAGTGACTGTGCTTCATCGCGTGAAGAACGATAATGAATAGCGAGTTTTGCACCATAGGTATGGAGTCTGCGGCATATGGCGGCACCGACACGTTTTGCACCTCCGGTTACCAGAACAACTTTTTCTTGCAAGGCTATCTCCCGTAAAATATCGGTTTTAATCGTTTCATCGAATGGGTTTGTGGAATTCTCAAAAAGCTATATCTATGTCAATTGTATCCAATTTACCGTCATGCAGTGAAATTGCGCTGGCACATAGCCAAAAACTTCAAGCGATTATTCGCGAAGAAATAAAATCAGCCGGTGGCTGGATTCCGTTTGCACGCTACATGGAACTGGCGCTCTATCAACCTGGTTTAGGCTATTATAACGGTGGCGCTGTTAAATTGGGGGGAGAGGGAGACTTTATTACTGCTCCGGAAATATCGCCATTATTTGGCTGCACTTTAGCGAGACAAATCATACAGATTCTGGAACAGGTTAAGGCACAATGCGACCAGGCGGACATCCTGGAATTTGGGGCCGGTTCCGGTAAACTGGCGAACGATTTGCTGCAGGAACTGGAACGCAATGACTGCCTGCCGCAACAGTATTATATTCTTGAAGTCAGCGCCGAATTGCGCGAGCGGCAGCAGCGTTTTCTAACCGAAAACGCGCCGCATTTAATGTCGCGTATCGTATGGCTTGAGCAATTGCCGGACAAGTTCTTTGGCGCTATTGTCGCGAATGAAGTCATTGATGCCATGCCGGTGCATCTTGTTGAGTGGCAAGGGAATACCAGTTTTGAGCGCGGTGTGATTTGGCGGGAACAAAAAAACAGCCACGGCGGTTCATTTGACTGGGAAAACAGACCCATTGACGATGCATCACTCAAAGCGGTTGCAGATAACCTGATCCAGTGGTTCAATCCGCAGTTTGATCCGGGTTTTTCGTATGTGAGCGAGATTAATCTGGCTGCCGGATATTTTATGCACAGTCTGGCCAAGATGCTTCAACTGGGTGCTGCGATTATTATCGATTATGGTTTCGGCAGAAGTGAATACTATCATTCGCAACGCAGTCAGGGCACACTGATGTGTCACTATCGCCATCATGCACATGGCGATCCGTTTTATTTGCCGGGATTGCAGGATATTACCAGTCATGTGGATTTCAGTACTTTATTTGAAGCGGCTGATGAAGCCGGGTTAGTATTGACTGGCTATACCACCCAGGCTCATTTCTTAATGAATTGCGGCATTACAGAGATTCTGTCACGCATTCCAACTGAAGACATGCAACAGTACTTGCCGCTGGCCAATCAACTGCAGAAACTGGTCAGTCCGGCTGAAATGGGTGAATTATTCAAAGTGATTGCATTTGCAAAAGCGATCAATCAACCGTTCATCGGTTTTTTCGGTGGCGATAAAAGCCGCCTGTTGTAACGATTCAGCGGAATTTTTTTGAGCTGTTTTTTTAGGTTTAATGTTTACAGGCTTTGGCGATAACTTCCAAAGCTTGAGAATCCAGTCTTTCCTGGGCAATCTCAAACAATACGCGTTCTTCAAAGCGGATATGCCGGGTCAGCAGTTCCCCCACCTGCTTTAAATGCCTGGCTGAGCGCGGATGGTTACACGATAGTAAATCCAAAATTTGAGTATGTTCCTGATACAGCCGCTCAATTAACAGATTGATCTGCGGGTCGTTTAATGCGCCAAGTGCGGTTGCCAGTATAGTTTCTTCAATTTCGAAGTGGGGTTTTAAGACTGCGTGAACATGCGATTCCAATTCAGCCCAGATTGTTTCAAGTCCGGAGTCATCCTGGCTGGCCTCGGCGGTGGATTTGGCTTTGCGCGCCAATGCAAGACCGTGATGGTGATCGATAGATAAGTGCCTGAGCGCTGCGTTTCTTTTCAACCCAATTCCTTAAGTGGATATCATCTCGTTACAATACCTGCTATTTTATCAAAATAGAATTCTATAAGCTGATTGACAGGGAGGTAACATAATGTTTCGTGACCGTGATGATGCAGCTATTCAATTGGCCGAGCAGTTAATGGTTTACCAAGGAAAGAATCCGTTAGTACTGGCGATACCGCGAGGTGCGGTACCCATGGCAAAAATCATAGCCGACAAACTTAACGGTGAAATGGATATTGTCCTGGTGCGCAAACTGGGTGCGCCAGGCAATCCGGAACTGGCGGTCGGCGCTGTTGATGAAACCGGCTGGACATACGTAACGCAGGAATCCAGTTTTCTCGTTCATGATTCACAATACATCAGAGATGAAAAAGCCAAACAGCTTGCAATCATGCGTGAACGCCGTAACCGGTACACACCGTTTCGGCCGCCATTGGATCCGCAAGGGCGTATCGTCATTATTGTCGATGACGGTCTGGCCACGGGTTCGACCATGATAGCGGCATTACATGCGTTGCGTGCAAAGTCACCCGAGCAGCTGATTGGCGCCGTACCGGTTGCGCCCCCTGAAACACTGGCAAAAGTTGCCCTCTTTGCCGACGATATAGTCTGCCTTGAAATACCGGCGCTATTTTATGCGGTTGGACAGTTTTATCAGACATTCGAACAAGTAAGCGATGAAGAAGTGATTGCATTACTCAAACAGAATCCGTAGCGGACTGATGGATATTTCAGGTATAGTTTCTCTGATATTTCTTTTTGTGGAGCGCTAACCGATGAGAATTCTAATCGCCTTGCTGGCCTTAATGTTATTGAATGCCTGCGCAACTTCACCAACCGGACGAACCCAACTGGTATTTATGCCGGATGATGAGATGGATGCTATGGGTTTACAGGCTTTTAATACGTTAAAATCTGAAAAACCCGTCAGCCAAAATGCTCAGGATATTCAGTTTGTCCGTTGTATTACCGATGCGATTACACGCGAAGTGGAAGGGGAATGGGAAGTTGTCGTATTTGAAGACGGTACATTAAATGCGTTTGCGCTGCCCGGCAGAAAAATAGGTGTACATACCGGATTAATCAATCTGGTTGATAATCAGGATCAACTGGCAACGGTTATTGGACATGAAATCGGCCATGTACTGGCAAAACACAGTAATGAACGGATGTCACAAAAGCTTGGCGCTCAGGTGGGTGTGTCACTGATTGCAGCCGTTGCCGCGCCGCAGACGCCTTTGGGGCAGACTGCCGTCAGTCTGCTGGGTGTTGGCGCACAGTATGGGATCATTATGCCGTTTAGCCGTCTGCATGAAAGCGAGGCGGATGGTATTGGTCTGGAATTGATGGCCAAGGCAGGCTTCGACCCAACCGAAAGTGTAACATTATGGCTCAAAATGGCCGAAGCCAGCCAAGGACAACAGCCTGTTGAATTTTTATCGACCCATCCGTCTCACGCAACGCGTATTGAAGACCTGCAAAAACAGATGCCCAATGTGATTAACCTGATGCAACAGGCACATGCTGCGGGTAAAAAACCGAATTGCGTGAAGTAATTACACTGTTGGTTCCGGCTCATCTGCGGCAAAATCCAGCTCAACCTTGGCGCCGTCCGGGTCGAAACAGAATAATTGCCAGATACCCAGCTCTGGCATTCTATTCAGTCGGTACGAGATATCATGCCGTTTGAGCGTATCGACCACGGTTTGCAGTCCTGTGGCAGTAAACGCCATGTGATCGATGACGCCCGGTGCCTGATCCGGCAGAGGTCTGCCGGACATAATATGTAATAGGGAATGCTGTTTGTCCTTGGCATATAACCAGGCGCCGTCAGAACCCATGGGGGGGCGGTAGCCTTCAGTGAGCCCCAGAATGTTGATATAAAAAGCTTTGGTTTTTTCCAAATCGCTACTCAATACCGTAAAATGGTTCATACTTTCAATAGTCATGTGAATGTCTCCTGGTAACGTAAATTCATTCACGAATACTATACCCGTAACCCTAATAAATTTATAGAAAGACCGTCAATACGGAGGTGAGCCATGCAGCATCAGATGAGTGAAAAGGGAATGGAACTGTTGATGTCAATCGAATCGTTCAGAGGGAAGCCTTATGACGATCAGACAGGTGCTGAAATTTCCAGTTGGGTTGAAGGGGCGACAATCGGTTACGGCCATTTGATCAGTAAAGACGAGTGGAATCAATCGGGCAATGGGTATAAAAGCGGTATTACCGAAGAACAGGGAAAAGAGCTCTTCAAGAAAGACCTTAAACCGTTTGTTGACGGTGTGAATAGCCGGGTTACGGCCCATGTTTCTCAAAACCAGTTTGATGCGCTCGTGATTCTTGCTTTTAATATCGGCTTGGGAAATTTTGGCGGTTCTTCGGTGTTAAAGCTGGTGAATGATCCGTCGGCACAAACCAGTTATCCCAATCTTGAGTCCGCGTGGAAAGCCTGGAATAAGTCGCAAGGTAAAGTCATGCAGGGGCTTGTCAATCGGCGTAATGCGGAATGGAAAATTTATTCAAGCAACAGTTATGAACACTGGTGATACGGCTGTCACTCCATCAAAAAAAGGGTTTTGCAAATGGGTATGTATGGTCATTCTACTCTGTTTCGTTTCATCAGCTTTTGCCATCGACAACCCGGATGCGCCCGACCATATCAGTGAATTTTTAAATCGGGCAAAACCGTTTGAACATGGAATTGAACAGCCAGCACATACCACTCAGGGATATATCAAAGCCTATGCGGAATACGAACGTTTTTTGGATGATGAGCTTGATGCTGTTTATGCGCAGCTGATGGCGCAACTTGATGGTGAAGCGAAGAAGGGCTTGCGTGATGCGCAGCAGGCGTGGCTTCGTTATCGTGAACAAGAGTTTAAGTTTATCAGGTTGAACTGGAACAGCATAACTTTTGGCAGTTCATCGGTTATTTCACGGGGCGATTATCGAACGGCCATCATCAAAGATCGTGTTTTGTTGCTGCTACATTATTTGCAAAATTATTAAACCTAAAAACTGATATCCGGTTCGAAAACATGATCGTCTGTGGCGGCATATACTCGGTTTCTTCCTGCATTTTTGGCAGCATAAAGCGCTTTATCGGCTGTTTTGATTAACTGTTCTTCCGTTTCCATTGATGGTTCTTTCAGCGCTATGCCGATGCTGATGGTTACTGATATGAGCTCATCATGGATATCGATTTTTGTGGAACTGATGAGTTCGCGCATTCTTTCTGCCATGATTACGGTTGATCGCGTATCGATTTTTTTATCCTGGCATATCATAAGAAATTCTTCACCACCAATACGGCAAAAAAAGTCGCCTTTCCGGGCTGTATTTCGAATGGTGGTTGCAATTGACTTTAAAACAACGTCCCCGGCAGCGTGGCCATAGGTGTCATTAACGCGCTTGAAATAATCAATGTCGATGAGTATGGCGGCAAGGGATTGATCAGTCCGGTTTGAAATTTTCCAGGCACGGGATAAAGTTTCCATCCCCGCCCGCCGATTGGGTAATCCGGTCAACGTGTCGGTATATGCGGCTTGTTTAAGCTTACGGTTCGATATCGCCAGATTGGCGGCATACTCCTTGAGCTGTTTTTGATTTTCACTCCAGGAGTCCTGTAATCTTCGGTAATGCCAGGCTGCGCGTAATCGAGCACGGAAAGTGGGGATGTTAATCGGCTTGATAATGTAATCGTCTACACCGATTTCAAATGCCTTGGCAAGTTTTTCTTCTTCTTCTACGCCGGTCAGCATGATAATGTAAATACTTTGACCCCACTCTGTGGCGCGCAGCGCATGCGTCAGCTCAAGGCCATCCATCTCGGGCATCATCCAGTCAGTGATGACAACATGCGGTATCGTATCGAGCGCCATGGATAATCCCTGTTTGCCGTTTTCAGCGGTAAAAACGGTATGCCCCAATGTGTTGGATAGTATTCCTTCGATAAGGTTACGGCTGACGGGTTCGTCTTCAACGACCATTACACGTAGAGAAGCGGCTTCCTGATCATTTTTGGAAATTTTCTCAATAGTTTCAGTAACTGTTTTGAAAGAGATGTTGTCGACAGGCAATTTGAGCAGTGTTTTCCAGCTTTTCCATTCTTGAATGATATCCTGAACCATATCGGGGAAAGAATTCGTTTCAAAGCCGATTTTTTTGGCCAGCAGCATCAGTTCGGATGTTTGTTCAAAAAATTCCGGTTCATTAGTCACCGAGACATCGGCCAGGTGTTTTGCCAGATGAAATAATTGTGCCAGCCTGAAACTTCTTGAATTCTCAGGAAAACCGGATTCCAGTGGTTCTTCATGATAATAAATAGGTTCGACCAGTTGTTTGGCAAAACCGGCGTTAATCAGCATTGCTGCTGTCATTTCATTATGATTCGCTTCAAGGTACAGGTGTTCCTGTTCGATCAAGGATCGATGCTGATCGTTGTTTTCCAGAATGTCCGAGTAAACTTTCGGATAAATGGTGGCTAATGCAAGACAGCCGATGCGTGCCAATAATCCGCAGGCAAATAACTCCTCTTTAACACTGACACGGATGACGCTGCCAAATGCTTCCAGAGCAATACCCATAAACAGCGCATGTGACCAGAACAATTGATAGTTGAATGCCTTGCAGTTTCCCTGTTGATATTGATCGACCAGCGAAAAAGTCATGGCCAATTGTTTGACTGTATTAATGCCAAGGTGCTGCACGGCATCGGTTACCGATGCTATTTGCCGGCTGGATCTGCGTGTGATATTGGCACGGTGGATCAACCGGTAAGATAAGGTTGGATCGGTTTGAATCAGCTTGGTTATGTCATGGATTGAAATATCTTCGTTATTGCACATTTGCAATATAGACAAAGCAACACCCTTAGGACTTGGCAGCGAGTCCCTGATGTTGAGCTGATCAATATTGATAATTTTCAAGTTTAAATTTTCCGGATAATACTTGTACGCTATCCATATGATATTGTCAGGTACAGCGTTACTGTGGTGTCCTGTGGGTAAAGTTTGTCACCGTTTATAGGCTGCGTTATGCGCGTTATGATTATGACCTTAGGCAATTGTACAACGATTTCCTGCAATGCAAGCCTTGTCATGCTTGCTGACAAGGGTAATATCATATGGATAAAGCACTTGAGTAAGTATAAAACCTAAATTATCTGAGACCAAATTTTTTGCGGAACTGATTTCGAATTTTTTGAGTTAGATTTTGCTGTAAATTCAGGTTCGGTGGTAGCATCACGGGGCGGTCATTTATACCGCTGGGTCTCTTTGTTTTAAATTACCGGGAAATCGTCATGCAACAATGGTGGAGATCGTTGACACAAGACAATCAAATAAATCTTATTGGTATTGTTTTGGTTGCACTATTGGGCGGTATTGGTTATTTGATCAAAACAAATCTGGGGAAAGGCGAAGTTCCTGAAGCAACTGCTCCAGGCAATGTCACACAAACGACCAATGGTGGACACGCATTTAATAATATAGCGGGTAATGTTCAAGTTGGTGACAACATCATTCGTATCGGCATTACCCTTGCCGAACACGAACAGAGCCTGAAAAAACGTGAGGCTGAAATTCGTGAAGAACTGGAGCAGGCGCATGTAGAAAACCGTGCCCAACTGGAAATTCAATTACATGCTGTTCAGCAACAATTGCAGGACTCCAAAGCCAGTTATGAAGCGCATATCGCCAGCCTTAGGGAACAGATCGCACGGTTGGAAGCAATGCGTGACGAGGTGCCTGACGCCCTATTAAATGAGGCCATCGTCGCATTAAAGCAAGGCCAACCCCAAAAAGCCGATGCTTTACTCAAGCAAATCGAGGACGAAGGTGAGGATCAGATCAAGCTAATCGCTGAAGCGGCCTATCAGCGGGGCAAGATTGCCATGGATGCCATTCGTTATTTAGATGCACTCAAGCACTATGAAAAAGCCGCCCGGCTGGCGCCGGATAATTCACTTTATCTCAATGAAGCCGGGTTCATCAATAATACACTGGCTTTCCATCAAAAAGCCATTAATTACATCGAGCTGGCGCTGGCCAGTGACCTCAAAACCTATGGCGAAGATCATCCTAATGTTGCGACATATCGCAATAATCTGGGGGAAGCCTGGAGAGCGCTGGGGCAATATGACAAGGCGATTGATTACTATGAGCAGGCGTTGGCCAGTGACCTCAAAACCTATGGCGAAGATCATCCTAAAGTGGCGATACGTCGCAATAATCTGGGGTTGGCTTGGCATGCGCTGGGGCAATATGAAAAGGCGATTAATTACTATGAGCTGGCATTGGCCAGTGACCTC
>JAGRFM010000079.1 GCA_020446045.1 Nitrosomonas sp. | reverse complement strand
GATGATGTGTTGTACTGGATTAGCCATGAACCGGAATTTGCGGATCAGGTGGTTTATCTCGATGGCCGCTATAGCGATCCGGCATTTGATCATCGTGATCCTGCTACCTGGTCACCTTCAATGGCGCAACTGGCCGGGTATGGCGTTAAAATCATCGCTCCGCCGATCTGGATGCTGCTGGAAGTAATGGATGGAGAGATCGTCCCGTCGTATTATGCGCATGAAGCCAAAGCGGCGGGATTGAAACTGATCACCTGGACATTGAATCGCGGTCCGTCACCGCAACAGGGTATTAATTGGTATTTCCAGACACTCAATGGACGAAATCCGCACCCCTCTTCTCCGTCGGCTGTAAACGTTATCCATACCGAGGGTGACAGTTTTGCCGTTTTGCATGCCTTGACCGAGGATGTGGGGATTCTGGGCATTTTCTCGGACTGGCCTGCTGCGGTTTCGTTTTATGCCAATTGTATGGGGTTTAAGTAGGCATGGAACAGCTTGTCAGGGGTGGGCTGTGGCAGCGCGCGGTGCAGAAGGGTAGGGTGGATAAGCGTAGCGCCATCCACCGAGTCAGTTACGGTTTCACCTATTCCGGTAGACACCATTTATTTCCGCCTAAATTTATGGGCAAAATTCTTAAATAAATAGGATTCGGCGCCTTCGGGACGCCCCTGGAGTAACCATAAAAGCACAATGCTGGCTGTGTAAGTGATAAAGCCGATGATGACTTCCACGATAACGCGGGTGAAGGACATCCAGTGAGTCAATTCCGGATGTAGCTGGATGATGACCCAGGCCATAATGCCTGTGGCAAGTACCGGGCGTAAAATGGGGGCAAAATAGTCTCTGATGCGAAATCCCTGTATTTGAACGATCACCAGGCTGATAATAAAAATTGAGCCAATAGTTACAGTTAATACCCGGATTGAAGCAATCTCGGCAGCGCTATCCGCTGGAAAAAACAGGGTTGCCATCATGATGAAGAGGAGAATCTGTATTCCGGACACGATGGCGAGCAGTTTGACTTTTCCGGTGGCCAGCAAGGCGTAGGTGCCGGAATGTGTTAGTGAAAAAATGAGATTGGATATGGCCATAATCTGAATTAAGGGAATGGCTGCAACCCAATTGTCGCCAAGCAATATCAAGACGACATCTTCAGCGGTCAAAATCAACCCGATGCAGGCCGGCATGGCGACCAGCGACAATACGCCGATGGCGGTTGAGATGCTGCGGGCAAATGTTTCCAGGTTATCGCGTTTCTGGGCAAAGGCCGGGAAAAGCACGCGACCCAGTGGCATGAGCAGTTCCGTGGTCGGCATGGCGGCTACATCATGCGCTACGGAATAGGTGCCGAGGACTTTTTCGTCAGTACGGTGGCCGACCAGGAATTTGTCAATTTGTGTGTCGAAATAGGTAATGATATTGCGCATCAATACCCATTTCGAGAATGACCAGATTTCTGTGGTGCGTGATAGCGATAATCTGGGGCGGTGCGCATGCATGCGGTAACTTAGTATGACGCCAGCAATACGATGGGCGAGTGCGCCGATAACCATGGCCCAGTAATTGTGCAGGATAAAAGCGAAAATCAGGGTTATAACAAAGCCGATGAAACGTTTGTAAAAGAAAAATTTGAAATCCTTGCCGAATTCCATATTTTTCTGGAATGTGACGACGCCAATATTTTCGAAACCGGCGATAATCACGCTGAGCGCCATGACGCGCAGTACATCGATGACTAAATCATTATCGTAGAAATCCGCGACGAACGGCGCACTGACAAAAATGATGACGCCCGTCAGCCAGGATTGAATAAGCCTTAATGTCCAGGCGGTATTGTAATCCTCGTTATCCGCTTTTTGGTTGTGAATCAGTGCGGTGCTAACGCCAATATCGAGTAAAACATCAATCAGTCCGACAACCAGACTGGCCATCACAATGATGCCAAAATCCGCCGGCACCAGCAGGCGGGCCAGGATAATCATGCTGATTAATCCAAGCAATCGGTCGCACCAACGCATTCCAACGACGATGATTGCGCTTTCATGTACGGATTTAACAGACATAAATTAGTGTGGAGAAATCGGATAACACCCGTGAGTACCGGGTGGTGTCGTAGTTATCTTGTAGGTTTTGCCGCGTCTATGTGGCTCGCTATCTGTTTATAAAGGGTGATAATGCGTCTCAATGATGCTTCGCGGCATTTTTCAATGTCCGTTGTCGCCTCAGGTTATCGCTAAAAATCTCCATTTCGTTGCAACATGCTTTCCCCGCTATTTTAACAGCCTTTTGGCATTTTCCGAATTTCAGTTTTATTCCCCCAGAACTTCTAGTATGACTTTCAAATAAGGCGCTATGTTACTTATTTTTAAAATGAATTTGTCGTGGTTGGTTTGAAAAACGCGATTGTTATTTAAGTCTTTGTCCTATATAAAAAAATAACATTTTTTTGCTTGACGGGTGGTTCGTTTTTGATTAAAGTGGGGCTAATATGTAGAAAAGTAGTGGAAAGTGGTTTTTTGTGGGAAAAAAGCTTGAATTTGCTTTTTCTGTAAATGTGAGTGGGCAATATGTTCCGTGGCATAACGCAACTGAATTTGGATGTGAAAGGCAGAATTGCGATACCGACGCGTTATCGTGGTGATCTGTCTGAAAAATGCGCGGGGCATCTGGTTGTTACGGCAGATCCTTCTCGATGTCTATTGGTTTATCCTCAGCCTGCGTGGGAGCCTATTGAACAACAATTAAACAGCCTTTCCAGTTTTAATCCAAAAATACGCAAGTTGCAGCGGTTGTTGATCGGGAGCGCCAATGATGTGGAAATGGATAATGCCGGGCGAATTTTGATTGCGCAGCCATTGCGACATTTTGCAGGACTGAATAAGGAAGTTGTGTTAGTGGGACAGGGAGAGAAATTCGAGCTGTGGGATGAAACGCAATGGAATCTGCAGATTGAAGATGCGTTGTCTTTCAATGAAGATGATATGCCGCCTGAATTGGAAGGATTCTCTTTATGATCGGGTGGTGAAGATTTGCCGGCTCACGTTACGGTGCTGCTTCAGGAAGCAGTGGATGCGCTGGCAATCAAGCCGGATGGAATTTATGTGGATGGAACATTCGGGCGGGGTGGTCATAGCCGCCTGATTTTGTCCCGCCTGAGTGGTAAAGGGCGTTTGATAGCTTTCGACAGAGATCCGGTCGCTGTCGAGACAGGAAAAAAAGAACTGGCTATAGCGTTTCAGAATTTTTGTATTGTGCACAGCAGTTTTTCGCAGTTGCAAGGTGAATTAAAAAAACTGGGCGTGCAAAAAATTGATGGTGTTTTGTTGGACTTGGGAATTTCCTCGCCGCAACTTGAGGCGGAAAGAGGGTTTAGTTTTCGTTCCGATGGCCCGCTTGATATGCGCATGGATACAAGCCGAGGGCAGACGGCAGCGCAATGGATAGAAAGTGTTTCGGAAGCAGATTTGGAAAGGGTGATCAGGGAATATGGCGAAGAACGGTATGCTAGGTCGATTGCAAGAGCGATTGTTGTGGCAAGAACGCGGCAATCTATTGTTACCACATTGCAACTTGCCGAGATTGTTGGTGCGGTCGTCCGTGCACGTGAGCGCAAGCGGGAAGGCAAGCAGAATCCGGCGACGCGCACTTTTCAAGCGATACGGATCTTTATCAATCAGGAGCTTGAGGAGCTGTCGCTAGCGCTACAGCAAAGCATTGATCTGTTAAACCCGGGAGGGAGGCTTGTTGTGATCAGCTTCCATTCACTGGAGGACAGAATGGTGAAACGATTTATGCGGGAGCATGCGACTGCTGATGTTTTGCCACGTGATATTCCGCTGCGTGAAATTGAACTGCAGCGCTTCGGGAAGCCCGCTTTAAAAATTATTGGTAAGGCAGTGAAGCCTGGACACCAGGAAGTTGTGGAAAATATACGGTCACGAAGCGCTGTAATGCGTGTGGCTGAAAAGATTTCTTAACGGCAGTGCATGTTGTGATGTTTAAATTCAATCTATTGTTGACTTTGATTCTTGTGATGTGTGCCCTGAGCGTCGTGTACGTGCAGACCGAGGCGCGCAAACTCAATATGGCGCTTGAAAATGAGCGGAAAATCACACGCAAGCTCAATGTTGAATGGAAAAAGCTGCAGCTTGAGCAAAGCACGCTGATTGCGCGCAGAAAGATTGAATTTGAAGCCAGGAAGCATTTGAACATGGATATGCCGGTATCCGGTCAAGTACAAATTATTTCGTCAGCCAGAGTGAACGAACCACAATGGGCTAAGGTAAATCATGCTGAATAAACTCGATCAACTGACACCGCAACCCATGCTTAAACCATGGCGAGCAATGCTGTTGTTCGGTTTCCTGGTGTTGGGATTGACCGGTTTGATCGTGAGAGCTGCTTTTTTGCAGGGAGTGAATAACGATTTTCTGCAAAAAGAGGGCGCTGCCCGCTATAGCAAGATAGTTAAAATGAGCGGGGATCGCGGCATGATCAAGGATCGTAACGGCGAGATACTGGCCATTAGTGCGCCAGTTGCTTCGGTATATGCGGATCCTTTGATGGTTGAAGATGTTTCATCGTTTCAACTTGAGCAGTTGGCGCGATTGCTGGATATGGATAAATCTGAAATTGAAAAGCGGATTTATCGCAAGTCGAGCCGGTTTGTCTATCTCAAACGCTGGATTGTTCCGGAAATAGCGGACCGTATTGCGGATTTGAAAATTAAGGGCATTGGCTTCGAAACGGAATTCAAGCGGTATTATCCGGAAGGAGAAATTGCGGCCCATGTTGTTGGCTTCACCGATATCGAAGATCAGGGGCAAGAAGGTGTCGAGCACGGATGGGATGCGATGTTGTCGGGAGAAATCGGCAGCCGCCGTGTTCTTAAAGACAATAAAGGCCGCATTATTGGCGATGTGGAAAATATCCGTTCGCCGAAGCAGGGGCAGGATATCGTGCTGTCTTTGGATAGAAGAGTGCAGCATATTGCACATCAGGCGTTAAAACAGGCGGTTTTCGATCATCGTGCAGCAGCGGGCAGTATTGTGGTGCTGGACGCGCAAAGTGGTGAAATTCTGGCGTTATCCAATTTTCCTGCCTATAACCCGAATGCAACGGTAACCAACGCAATGGTGGCTAATCGTTTTTTGGTGAATCGGGCGCTAGTGGATACCTTTGAACCAGGCTCGACGCTCAAGCCGTTTCCTATTGCGGTGGCGATCGAAACCGGTCTGGTTAATCCCGGGACAGTGGTGCAAACAGCGCCGGGTACATTCAGGGTGGGTCGTTCGACGATACGTGATGTGAGTAATAAAGGTGAGCTGACGGTTGCCGAAGTGCTGCAGGTCTCCAGCAATGTCGGTACGGTTAAAATAGCCTTGTCCATGCCGGCGCAGACATTGTGGGAGATTTATAACAACGTTGGCTTTGGTCAGCTGGCCGGAACCGGGTTTCCTGGTGAGGCGAGTGGGGTTTTGCGGCCCTATAACACGTGGCGAACCATTGAACAGGCAACTATGGCGTTTGGGCATGGGATTTCTGTCAGTCTGTTGCAAATAGCGCGTGCCTATACAATTTTTACCACGGGCGGTGAATTAAAACCCGTTTCTATCCTCAAACAGGATTTTCCGGTGATGGGTCAACGGGTGATTTCCCAAAAAACAGCGCAGTCAGTCAGTCAAATGCTGGAAATGGCCACATTGCCGAACGGAACGGCGCCGCTTGCTCAAGTGGACGGCTATCGTGTGGCGGGCAAAACAGGTACGGCGCATAAATTAATCGACGGAAAATATGCCAAGAAGAACTATATTTCTTCATTTGTCGGATTTGCTCCGGTATCCAATCCGCGGTTGATCGTAGCGGTAATGCTGGATGATCCGTCAGCCGGAAAATATTTCGGTGGCGCAGTTGCCGCACCTGTTTTCAGTCATGTCATGACTGCAGCATTAAGATTGCTGAATGTGCCGCATGATGTGCCAAGTACTGAGTTAAATGCTGCTCCTGCAATCCTTGCGACAGGGGGGATATGATGATTCAATTTGAAACGGATAAGTCGGAAAAAGGATTTGACTGCCGTCAGTTGAATAAGCTCGGCGTACCTGTTAAACAGCTGGTTACAGATAGCCGTCTTGTGCATCCGGGTGATACCTTTTTGGCTGTTGCGGGAACTAGAGTCGATGCACGGAAACTGATTCCGCAGGCCATTGCATCAGGCGTCAATGGGATCATTTGGGAGACAGGTAATTTCTCATGGAATCCGGCATGGAAAGTTCCTGCGCTGGCAATTGCGGGGCTGAAAGACAAAGCCGGTTATATCGCTGACTGTGTCTATGGACATCCATCCGGAAAATTAAATGTTGTTGGTTTTACCGGCACCAACGGTAAAACGTCATGCAGCCACTGGTTTGCCCAGGCCATGAATGTCATGCAAAAGAAAACAGCCATTATGGGAACACTGGGGAACGGTTTTGTAAACGAGTTGGAATCAACGATCAATACAACGCCTGATCCGGTGTTGATCCAAAAGAATCTGGCAAAATACCTGAAAAAAAGCGCCAAGCATGTTGCGATGGAAGTGTCGTCTCATGGTATTGAACAGGGACGTTTAAATGGCACGGAATTGTCGGTTGCAGTATTAACTAACCTGTCTCGCGATCATCTGGATTATCACGAAAATATGGATGCCTACGCAGCATCGAAAGCACGGCTGTTTTTCTGGCCAGGATTGAAATGTGCAGTGCTTAATCTGGATGATGTGCTGGGGGTTGAGTTGTCCCGGCAGCTTGCATCAAAGCCGGTGCGGGTCATTGGTTACGGTTTAAGAAAGGATGAAATGGAAAGTCACGCCGGCCGGATACGCGATATGGTTTATGGATGTAATCTGCAAGTGGATTTGCAGGGGTTATCGCTTGAAATCGAATATCAGGGTGAGCGGGAAATATTAAAAGTCGATCTGCTGGGTAAATTCAACGCAATTAATTTGCTGGCGGTGATAGCGGCGCTGCTGGCAAGTGGAATTGCATTTTCAGATGCAGTGAATGCATTGCGCCGTGTCAGTTCAATCCCCGGGCGGATGGAAAAATTCGGTGGTGGGAAATTGCCGACAGTGATTGTTGATTATGCGCATACACCGGATGCTCTGGAAAAAGTGCTGTCAACCCTGCGTGAAATATTACACGCTGCACCGTTTAAATCAAAGCGGACAAAAAAGGCGGGTAGTCTGTTTTGTGTCGTTGGTTGTGGCGGTGAACGGGATCAGGGTAAACGCAGGCTGATCGGAGAAGTTGCGGCGCGTATCGCAGATGAAGTGATCTTTACCAGTGACAACCCGCGAACCGAAGATCCCCGGAAGATTATTCTGGATATGATGGGCGCAATGGATATTAGCAGTCAGCAGATGGAGATAAATCGTGAGTTGGCCATCTACCAGGCGATTCGAAGTGCTTCGGCGGGAGATGTTGTTTTAATAGCCGGTAAGGGACACGAAGCGTATCAGGAAATCAATGGTCAGAAAATTCCCTTCAGCGATGCGTTAATCGTGGAGCAAGTTCTGAACGGTTTGTCGTCTAAAAAAAGAGGGCGGGCATGATGCATATACAGGAAGCGGCACATGCTTTAAATGCCCGATGGCAAGGACAGGATGTCTTGTTCACGGGTGTCAGCACGGATAGCCGCACCTTGCATCAGGGCGATCTGTTTGTTGCGTTGTCCGGTGAGCGATTCGATGGCCACCGTTTTGTAGATGCGGCACAAAGGCAAGGCGCAGTGGCCGCTATGGTGAAACTGGAATTCGATGAGACCGCATTAGCAACGGAATTTCCACTGATGCGAGTCAGTAATACCCAATTGGGTTTGGGGCAGCTCGCGGCTTACTGGCGAAAACGTTTTACCCTGCCGCTGGTGGCTGTTACCGGCAGTAACGGTAAAACAACCGTAAAAGAAATGCTTGCAGCAATTTTGCGCAAGGCAAGCAGGGAAAAGGCGCAGGGTGCGGAAGGGCATTCACAGCGGGTATTGGCGACGCTAGGCAATCTTAATAATGAAATCGGCATGCCCTTGATGTTGCTGCGGCTGCGGGAAAATCACCAGTATGGCGTCATTGAAATGGGCATGAATCATGCCGGTGAAATTGCCTATTTGACACAACTGGCAAAACCGGATGTGGCGGTTATTACCAACGCCAGTACGGCACATATAGCGGGCCTGGGTTCAACCGAGGCGATTGCACAGGCAAAAGGCGAAATTTTTTCCGGATTGGATGAATCCGGGGTGGCCATCATTAATGCGGATGATTGTTATGCGCCATTATGGCGTGAACTGGCCGGAAAAAGAAAAATCATTGAGTTTGGTTTGGATAAGAAAGCGCCTGTTACGGCCGAATTTGAAACGGATGTGTGCGGCAGCACAGTACGGTTGCATCTGCCAAGCGGCACGCAGAATGTAAATTTAGGCGTGCCCGGTATTCATAATGTCAGAAACAGTTTGGCAGCTGCGGCGGCGGCAGTAGCGCTTGACGTGGATGGTGAAACGATAGCGGCAGGATTAGAGTCGTTTGAGGGTGTAACGGGAAGGCTGCAACGAAGGCGGGGATTGAATCAATCTGTTTTGATCGACGATTGTTATAACGCAAATCCTGAATCGGTCCGTGCAGCGTTGTCCGTTCTGGCTGAGGCGGCAGGAACAAAAATACTGGTGCTGGGTGACATGGGTGAACTTGGAACGGCTTCGGGTAATTTGCATCGCGCGATTGGAGAGGATGCGCGGCGATTTGATCTGGATAAATTATTCACCATAGGAAAGTGGAGTAAATACACCAGCGATGCTTATGGTCAGGGCGCACAGCATTTCGATGACATGGAGACTTTGCTGGAGACGTTAGAGCATTGCCTGGATGCTGATGTAACCGTTTTGATCAAAGGATCACGATTTATGCAAATGGAACGCATTGCCGATCGGCTGGCCGGGTAAACAGGATGACTAGGCAGGCTGACTAAGCAGGTGTGTGTAGCGTGAGTGTTGTAATTTCCGGTTTGGAACATTTAGACAATAAAGAGTAGCGTAAATGTTATTAGAGTTATCGCAGTGGTTGGCGCAAGATGTCCGGGCGTTTAATGTATTCAGTTACATCACGCTGCGTGCAATGCTGGCGGCTTTAACAGCATTAGCGATTTCTTTTTTGATTGGGCCGGTAATGATACGAAAACTGACACACTACAAAATCGGACAATCAGTACGGGATGATGGGCCGCAAACACATCTGGCAAAGGCTGGAACACCCACAATGGGTGGTGCTCTGATTCTGGTGGCGATTGTGTTGACGACATTGTTATGGGCCGATCTCAGTAACCGCTATATCTGGGTGGTGTTGTTAACGACATTGGGGTTTGGAATCATCGGCTGGATCGATGATTATCGGAAAGTCGTTTATCGTAATCCGAAAGGGCTTTCGGCAAAAAGCAAATTTTTCTGGCAATCGGTCATAGCCCTGGTGGTAGCTTTTTATCTGGGTTTGACAGCAGAGTTGCCGTCGCAGACCGAAATGATCGTTCCTTTTTTCAAGGAAATTGCGATTCCGCTGGGCGTGACCGGGTTTGTCATATTGACTTACCTGGTGATTGTAGGCACCAGTAATGCGGTGAATCTGACCGATGGACTGGATGGTCTTGCAATCATGCCAACAGTTATGGTTGGCGGTGCGCTGGCGATTTTTGCCTATGCGGCAGGTCATGTGGTTTTTGCAAATTATCTGGGTATTCCCTATATCCCGCAGGCAGGAGAATTGTCTGTATTTTGCGGGGCACTGGCAGGAGCCGGTCTGGCTTTCTTATGGTTTAACACATATCCGGCAGAAGTTTTTATGGGGGATGTGGGAGCGTTGTCTTTAGGTGCAGCGCTCGGTGTAATAACAGTTATTGTTCGGCAGGAAATCGTTTTGGTGATCATGGGGGGTGTTTTTGTCGTTGAAGCGTTGTCTGTCATGCTGCAGGTTGCTTCATATAAGTTAATGGGACGCCGCGTTTTCCGGATGGCGCCTCTGCATCATCACTTTGAATTAAAGGGCTGGAAAGAAAATCAAGTGGTTGTGCGGTTCTGGATTATTACAATCATTTTGGTGTTAATTGGTTTGTCCACGTTGAAGCTGAGATGAATTTAAAAGGGAAACAAGTACTGGTGCTGGGCATGGGAGAAACAGGATTGTCTTTAGCGAAATGGCTGAATCGGCAAGAGGCCAAAATTAGAATAGCTGACAGCCGTGCGATGCCGCTCAATCTGGATGCCGTGATGGAATGGGTTCCTGCAGGTGAAATTTTTACCGGTCCATTTGAGGATGCCGTGTTTGAAGGTGTGGAAGTTATCGCTATGAGTCCGGGGATTCCAATGTCGGAACCCCATGTTCAGTCTGCAATTAAGCATGGCATTCCGGTGGTTGGTGATATTACATTGTTTAAAAATGCGTTGGAAAAAAATATGGCCAATAAGGCGAAAGTATTGGCGATTACCGGAACCAATGGAAAAACAACCGTTACGGCAATGGTTGGTGCAATGCTAAAAAATGCAGGTTTGAATGTGGCTGTTGCGGGAAATATTGGGCCGGCCGTTTTGGATGCTTTAATGCAACAGCTTGATTCAGGGAACATGCCGGAAATTTGGGTATTGGAAATGTCCAGTTTTCAGTTGGAACTGACCGAGTGGCTGAATGCCGATGTGGCAACCGTTCTGAATGTCAGCGAAGATCATTTGGATCGCTATCCCGGTTTGCAGGCTTATATAGAAGCTAAAACCAGAATTTTCAGGAATGAGCGTCAGGGTGAAGGAGTTCAGGTGTTAAACCGTGACGATGAAAGCGCCATGGCGATGCAGATCGAGAATAGGCGACATATCACTTTCGGATTGAACGAGCCGGATACAGAAAATGATTTCGGCATCATTCGGTGCGGCGGGGAAGTCTGGTTAGCGCAAGGCAACAATTTGTTGATGAAAGCATCTGAGTTACAGTTAACCGGCCTTCATAATGCAGCCAACGCGCTGGCAGCATTGGCGATTTGCAGAGCAATGCAAGTTTCATTAGCGCCATTACTGTCGGCATTACGGGGGTTTAAAGGACTTCCGCATCGCATGGAAGCAGTTGCTTCATTATGCGGCGTGACATTTATTGATGATTCAAAAAGCACCAATGTCGGTTCAACCGTTGCTGCGCTGAATGGTTTGCAGGGTAATGTTGTATTGATAGCCGGCGGTGATGGCAAAGGACAGGATTTTTCGTTGATGCGGCAGGCTGTGGTTGATGGCGCTCGCGCAGTGGTGCTGATCGGCCGTGACGCAGGAAGTATTGCGGCAGAACTGGATGAGAACGATGTCCTGGTATATTTCGCACAAACTATGGAAGACGCCGTACAGAAAAGCTTTTTGTTGACCCATCCTGGGGATGTGGTATTGCTTTCCCCGGCGTGTGCAAGTTTTGATATGTTCAGAAACTATATCCATCGCGCCGAGGTGTTTGTTTCCGCAGTTAGGGATCTTGAATTGAAATTGTTAACGCTGGATCAGAATAGGCATTAGCAGATGATTCACCAGACAGAAAACGTGAAAATAATCAAAATGGCCGAATTTGATCAGGTATTGATTTGGTCTGCGGTGATATTGCTGAGCCTTGGGCTGATTATGGTTTACTCAGCATCCATCGCGATTGCAGAAGTACAGTTTGGAGAAGATCGATCCCACCATTACCTGATACGTCATGCGATATATCTGGTTATCGGCGGTTCACTGGGTTATATGGCATTCCAGGTGCCAATATCTATCTGGCAAAAATCGGCATTTTATCTGTTTTTGCTGGGTATTGTATTGCTGCTGCTGGTATTGATTCCCGGAATAGGGCGGGAGATTAACGGCAGCCAGCGCTGGATATATCTCTATTTTTTCAATTTGCAGCCGTCCGAATTCATGAAATTTTTCATGATCGTGTTTACTGCGGATTATGTGGTTCGTAAAGTGGCTGATCTGGACAGTTTTCTAAAGGGCTTTCTGCCCATTCTAATTATTATCAGCAGTGTAGGATTTTTGCTGTTGCAACAGCCTGACTTCGGTGCGGCAGCCGTGATAGCCGTGCTGGTTGTGTCGATTCTGTTCCTCGGCGGCGTCAGTCTGAAAATATTTTCCTTATTGCTGGCGTTAATGGCTGCGGGTGCTTTTGTGCTGATTTATTTCGCCAGTTATCGCCTGGATCGCATCATCGGTTTTATGGATCCATGGGCGGATCCCCTCGGGAAAGGATATCAGTTGAGTCATGCGCTGATTGCTTTTGGCCGCGGTGAATGGTTTGGTGTCGGACTGGGTGACAGTGTCGAGAAATTGCTCTATTTACCGGAAGCGCATACGGATTTCCTATTGGCAGTGCTTGCCGAAGAACTGGGGTTTGTGGGTGTAGCCGTAGTGGTCGCTTTGTTTGTGGCACTGGTGTTACGTGCTTTGGCAATAGGCCGGCAAGCCGCCAGACTGGATTGCCACTTTGCAGCACTGGTGGCTCAAGGTATCGGGCTTTGGATAGGCATGCAGGCACTGATCAATATGGGCGTCAATATGGGCGTATTGCCTACCAAGGGTTTGACGCTGCCGCTCATGAGTTTTGGGGGCAGCAGCATTACAGCGGTTTGTTTTGCATTGGCCGTATTGTTGCGGATTGATTGGGAAAACCGGCAGCGGCTGCAAGGGAAACTGACATGAGTGACGGCATTGTATTGCATAACACTGCGGAGCATAACGCATGACGCAAACGATTCTGATTATGGCAGGGGGTACCGGTGGTCATGTTTTTCCGGGACTGGCGGTTGCTCATGAAATGAAAACATCGGGATGGCAAGTGATATGGCTAGGCACTAGGGCGGGAATGGAAAACAAACTGGTAGCACAGTACGGCTACCCAATGGAGACCATCGATTTTTCGGGATTGAGAGGCAAGCGGGTGCTTACATGGTTGACCTTGCCGCTGCGATTGCTGAAGGCATTTAAACAGAGTATTGCTGTGTTACGCCAGATCAAGCCTGACGTGGTACTGGGCATGGGAGGATACCCGGCATTTCCGGGCGGGATGATGGCTTCTCTCCTGAACAAGCCTTTAGTGATTCATGAACAGAATTCGGTGCCGGGCTTAACGAACAAGATTTTGGCTAAACTGGCAGATAAAGTGGTGCTGGGTTTCCCCGCTGCGATCAAGACGGATGCAAGCAAAATTATCGTAGCGGGAAATCCTGTGCGGCAGGAAATTGCGGCAATTGAATTGCCTGAGAAACGTTTTGCGGATAGAACCGGGCCGTTACGATTATTGATCGTGGGCGGCAGTCTGGGTGCGCAGGTTTTCAATACCGTAGTGCCGCAAGCACTGAAAAAAATTCCACAGGGCCGGCGTCCGGTGGTAGTGCATCAGGCGGGTGAAAAGAACCTGGATACCCTTCGCAAACATTATGGCGATCTTGGCGTGGATGCCAATTTGCTACCCTTCATCGATGATATGGCCGGGCAATATGCAGCCTGTGACCTGGTGTTATGCCGTGCTGGTGCATTAACGGTATCGGAACTGGCGGCAGGTGGCGTGGCGAGTATTCTGGTGCCTTATCCGTATGCGGTGGATGATCATCAAACCGGAAATGCACGGTTCTTAAGCAACAACCAGGCAGCTGTATTATTGCCGCAACCAATGTTGAATCCGGATAAGCTGGCCGAAATTCTGATGAATATGACACGTGAGCAATTACTGGCTATGGCCATTGCGGCGCGTCAAAGCGCCAAACCGGATGCTGCGCAAAAAGTTGCACAGATATGTATGGATTTAAGTCGTGAGTCGGGGGAGTCAAGCGATGAGACATAAAGTCAAACATATACATTTTGTGGGAATCTGCGGTTCCGGGATGAGTGGTATCGCTGAAGTCTTGTTTAATCTGAAGTATAAAATTACCGGTTCGGATTTGTCCGACAATGCGGTCTCAAGACGGTTGAGAAGTCAGGGCATTACCGTATATACCGGCCATAGCAGCGAACAGATTGCCGGAGCTGATGTTGTAGTGACTTCGACAGCGGTCAAAGCGGACAATCCTGAAGTGATAGCTGCGCATGAGAAAAAGATTCCCGTTGTGCCGCGTGCGCTTATGCTGGCCGAATTATTGCGATTGCGGCGCGGGATAGCTATCGCAGGAACGCATGGCAAGACGACGACAACGAGTCTGATTGCAAGCATCTTGGCGGAAGCCGATATGGATCCGACATTTGTCATTGGCGGTAGGCTCGAAGCGGCGGGTTGCCATGCCAAGCTGGGCAGCGGCGAGTTTATCGTCGTGGAAGCGGATGAGTCGGATGCGTCTTTTCTTTATCTGCAACCGGTTTTAACGGTGGTGACCAATGTCGATATGGATCATATGCATACCTATGGTCACGATTTCAATCGGTTGAAGCAGACTTTTGTCGAATTTGTGCAGCATCTTCCCTTTTACGGGATGGCGGTGCTATGTATCGACGATGCCAATGTCAGTTCGTTAATGTCGGAAATTACCAAGCCCATAACTACATACGGGCTTTCTGATGAAGCCCAGGTGCGGGCTGAGGAGATTCGGCATCATTTCGGGCAGATGCATTTTACCGCAGTCGTTGGTGTCAACGGATCGAGCCGGAGGTTGCCGATTATTTTGAATCTTCCCGGTCTGCACAATATACAGAATGCGTTAGCGGCCATTGCGGTAGCGAATGAAGTCGGTGCGTCCGATGCCGCGATCATCAAGGCATTGTCAGAGTTTAAAGGTGTAGAGCGGCGTTTTCAGCACTATGGGACGATTCAGTTGGAGGGGCAGCGCAATTTCGAATTGGTTGACGATTACGGGCATCATCCCGTTGAACTGCAGGCCACAATGGAAGCGGCACGTGGTGCTTTCCCGGGAAAACGTTTGGTGCTGGCCTTCCAACCGCACCGTTATACGCGGACACGTGATTTGTTTGAAGACTTTGTCAAAGTACTTTCTCAGGCGGATGTTTTGCTATTGACGGAAGTGTATCAGGCCGGTGAGGAGCCGATTGTGGCCGCTGACAGCAAATCACTGGCGAGAGCAGTACGTGTGCAGGGTAAGGTGGAACCGATTTATGCTCAGACTGTAGACGATTTGATAAAAGCGATTCCGGATGCGGTTTGTGATGGTGATGTGGTCTTGGTAATGGGGGCGGGATCGATATCCCGGGTTGCGCCGGAAATAGTGCAAAAAAGGCAGACTTTAAAGATTATTAATGTGTGATGAGTCGGATTGGCGAACAAGGAATGGCGGGAATGGAACTGAAATCCGGGCAGTGGCAATCAAGCCAGTTGAAAGAATACGTGGCCAGGAAAACAGGTATGGATGAATTGCGCGGTGAAATGCGGCTGAATGAGCCCATGCACAGGCATACCTCGTGGCGTGCAGGGGGCAAAGCCCGGCGTTACTATATTCCGGCAGATCTGAATGATTTGAGTGTTTTTTTACGGCAATTGCCGGTTGATGAACCGGTTCATTTGATTGGACTGGGAAGTAATCTGCTGGTTAGGGATGGCGGATTATCCGGTACCGTTATCGCGCTGCATGCGCGTTTGAATGAATTGGAGCTGCTTCAATATGAACGCTCTGGAGGGCTGATATTCGCCGGTGCTGGTGTGGCCTGTGCCAAAGTGGCGCGTTTTGCAGCCAAGCATCAATTGGCCGGTGCGGAATTCCTTGCGGGAATTCCGGGGACAGTCGGTGGCGCACTGGCAATGAATGCCGGTTGTTACGGTGCGGAAACCTGGGATTTTGTGACGCAGGTAAAAGTTATTAATCGTGCGGGTGAAATCATGCTGCGTCAACCTGCAGACTATACAGTCGGTTATCGCAGCGTGCAGCGTAAAGGTTTATCCGAAGACAGCACGCAACACGAATGGTTTGTCGGTGGTTTTTTTCAGTTAAAGCATGGCGATGAATCGGTGTCCCGTCAGAAAATCAAGGAACTATTGACACGACGTGTGGAGAGCCAGCCGCTGAATAAACCCAATGCCGGTTCGGTGTTCAGAAATCCGCCCGGTGATCATGCGGCACGGTTGATAGAAGTCTGCGGGATGAAAGGCGCGGTTGTCGGTGGGGCAATGGTTTCAACCAAACATGCCAATTTTATTATCAATACAGGGCAGGCCAGTGCAGCCGATATCGAATCGCTTATCCGCCGGGTGCAAGATTGTGTTGAAACGAAAACAGGGATTCAACTGGTGCCAGAGGTGCGCATTATTGGCGAGGCAAAAAGTCCCGGGAGGTTGTCATGAGTGAACATCGGTTTGGAAAAGTTGCGGTATTACTGGGTGGGCGCTCCGCGGAGCGAGAGATATCGTTACAAAGTGGACAGGCTGTTTTAGAAGCATTGCGGCGCAATGGTGTTGATGCGCATCCGTTTGATCCGGCAGAAAAGCCATTGTCGGCCTTGCAGGACGAAAAATTCGAGCGGGCGCATATTGCATTACATGGACGTTTCGGAGAAGACGGCACCATACAGGGCACACTGGAACTCATGGGTATTCCCTATACGGGAAGCGGCGTTATGGCCAGTGCACTAGCGATGGATAAATGGCGCACCAAACTGCTTTGGCAAGCGGTTGGTGTTCATTCGCCACGCAGTGAAATACTGACCGAACACAGCGATTTCGAATCGGTTGTGCAAAGGCTGGGTCTGCCATTAATTATTAAACCAGCGCGAGAAGGTTCAACCATCGGATTGAGTAAAGTTGAAAAAGCTCAGGATTTGGTTGAAGCATACCGGTTGGCTGCGGAACATGATGCCATGGTCATGGCTGAGGAATTTATTGCCGGTACCGAATTGACGGCAGCGATACTTGGCGAGAGCACTTTACCCTTGGTCAGGATTGAAGTTGCCGGTGAGCTTTATGATTATGAAGCCAAATATTTGTCGGATGAAACGCGTTATTTTTGTCCCTGCGGTCTGCCTGAAGAACAGGAACGCGCCATCCAGGAACAGGCACTGCTGGCATTCCGGGTATTAGGGTGTGAGGGATGGGCGAGAATTGACCTGATTTTAAGCCGTGAAGGCGGGTTTTATTTTCTCGAAGCCAATACATCGCCGGGTATGACCAGCCACAGTCTGGTTCCTATGGCAGCCAGGAACGCAGGGCTGGAGTTCGATGCATTGGTTTTGAAAATTCTGGAGTTGTCGCATGTGGGATAGCCATCGATTTCTCAATCTTGTGTCGACAATGTTGTTTATTCTGACAGCTTTGAGTGTGTTGGTTGTAATCCACCAACATCATGATTTATCGAAATATGTCCGGGTAAAGGAAATATATATTCAGGGTATGCATACGGAACGGGCTGATTTGACGCATATTGCCCGCGAACAAATTGAACAGGTTGTGAGAGACGAATTAAAAGGTAATTTTTTATCGATAGATCTGGTTGCCGTTCGTAATGCCTTTATCGATATACCCTGGGTACGCGATGCCAAAGCCGAACGGGCCTGGCCTTTAGGCCTGAATATAAAACTCGAAGTGCACGATGTGATGGCGCATTGGGGCAGTCATGCGTTGGTCAATTCACATGGAGAAGTCTTTCATGCGGCATTGGACGAAAAATTCCCGGTGTTCACAGGCCCTATGGAAGCAAATTCAGCAGAAGTGACCGAGAAATATCATGTATTCACCAAGATTCTGGTGCCTTTGGGACAGTCAATTACGAGGATTAATTTGTCTTCCCGGCATGCCTGGCGTGTACAACTCGATACCGGGACTATTCTGGAATTGGGGAGAGTGGACATGGACGAGCGGCTAAAACGCTATGTGTCTGTCTATAACTACAGTATTGCCCATTTGAATCAGGATGTGCCGCTGGCCTATGTCGATCTGCGTTATCCGAATGGATTTGCAGTGCATTTATCGGATATCCGGAAGCCAGCGGGAGATAAATCGGAAACAAGGAAGAAAACGTAGCGTCAGGGAGATATGTCCAGATGAGTAAAACCAGGGAAAGCAGAAATCTGATTGTCGGACTTGATATTGGAACGTCAAAAATCGTGGCGATTGTTGCTGAACTTTTGCCTGAAGGCGGCTTTGCAATTATAGGATTCGGTACGCATCCATCCCGTGGATTGAAAAAGGGAGTGGTGGCGAATATTGAGACAACGGTAAATGCCATTCAGCGCGCTCTGGAAGAAGCAGAGTTAATGGCCGACTGCAAAATTAATGAAGTGTTTACCGGAATAGCGGGTAGCCATATCAAAGGCATCAATTCGGACGGTATGGTGCCCATCAGGAACAGGGAAGTAACCGAGGAAGATGTGGAGCGGGTTATGGAGGCGGCCAAGGCGGTGAACATCCCGGCTGATCAGCAAATTCTGCACATTCTCAATCAGGAATTCATTATCGATGGCCAGGAAGATGTTCGCGAACCGGTGGGGATGAGTGGTATTCGTCTTGAAGTCAAGGTGCATATTGTGACCGGTGCAGTTTCTGCCGCCCAGAATATTGTCAAATGCGTTCACCGCTGTGGTCTGGAAGTGCGGGACCTGATTCTCCAGCCACTGGCTTCGGCGATGGCGGTATTGACTGATGATGAAAAGGAACTGGGCGTGTGCCTGGTGGATATCGGCGGCGGTACGACCGATATCGCGGTGTTTACCAATGGCGCAATACGTCATACCGCCGTTATCCCAATTGCGGGCGACCAGGTGACCAATGATATCGCCATGGCGCTGCGCACACCGACCAAGAACGCCGAGGATCTTAAATGCCGCTACGGTTATGCACTGCGCAGTCTGGCGGATACCAATGAAATGATCGAGGTTCCGGATGTCGGTAATCGCGGTTCGCGCCAGTTATCGGTGCAGACATTGGCTGAAGTGATTGAGCCGCGTGTGGAAGAATTATATACCCTGGTGCAGGCCGAATTGAGGCGCAGCGGTTTCGAGGAACTGCTCTCATCGGGTATCGTGATTACAGGGGGCAGTGCATCGCTGCGCGGCATGGTGGAATTGGGAGAAGAAATCTTTCATATGCCTGTTCGGTTGGGTGTGTGCCATTACAAGGGCAGTTTACAGGAGGTGGTTCATACGCCGCGTTATTCAACGGGAGTCGGGTTGATCCAGGCAGGTATTGAGCATATGAAGCATCATCATACGCGGTTGCAGGGCAATTCGGCAAAACAGATTTTTACCCGGATGAAAAACTGGTTCCAGAAGAATTTTTGAAAAACAGTAAGTTAGCTCTGTTTGTTTTCTCTAGCATGATGGCAATTTTGATTTAAAGGAGGGGTGAGATGTTTGAAATTATGAGCAATGAAACACAAGAGGCAGTCATTAAAGTCATTGGTGTAGGCGGATGCGGATGCAATGCCGTGGACCATATGATCGCCAATGACATGAAAGGCGTGGAATTTATCAGTATGAACACGGATGCGCAGGCCTTGAAAAATACCAAGGCTGAAACCGTTCTGCAACTTGGATCGGGTATCACCAGAGGTTTGGGTGCAGGTGCTAATCCGGAAATAGGGCGTGAAGCTGCGATGGAAGACCGTGATCGAGTCGCTGAACTGATCCAAGGTTCCGATATGCTGTTTGTTACCGCCGGTATGGGCGGTGGAACGGGTACGGGAGCAGCGCCGATTGTTGCGCAGGTTGCCAAGGAGATGGGCATTTTAACCGTTGCGGTTGTCAGTAAACCTTTTGCATTTGAAGGTAAACGCCTCAAAGCGGCGCAACTCGGGATGGAAGAATTGTCTCAGCATGTCGATTCGTTGATCATTATTCCTAATGACAAGCTGATGACGGTTCTGGGCAATGATATCAGCATGCTCGATGCGTTTAAGGCGGCAAATGATGTGTTGTATGGGGCAGTTGCAGGTATTGCGGAAGTGATTAATTGCCCGGGTTTGGTGAATGTGGATTTTGCCGATGTGAAAACAGTGATGTCCGAGATGGGTATGGCGATGATGGGATCTGCGGTTTCTTCCGGTATTGATCGGGCGCGTATCGCTGCTGAAGATGCTGTTGCCAGTCCGTTGCTCGAAGATATTTCACTTGCAGGTGCGCGCGGCGTGCTGGTGAATATTACCGCCAGCAAGTCATTGAAGATGCGTGAAGTTCATGAGGTCATGGGCGCCATTAAAGAATTGACCGCAGATGATGCGACGATTATTGTGGGTACGGTAATCGATGAAAGCATGGAAGAAGATCTGCGCGTAACCATGGTCGCGACCGGTCTGGGTAATGTGCACAATCAAGGAAAGAAACCGCTTTCGGTTGTTCACAGCCGTACCGGAACCGATGACCGTGAAGAGTTTGCTTCTGCCGATGATCCTGCAGTGATGCGTACTGGAAGAAGAGGCAACAATGCAACTGTGGCGGCAATGCGTCAATCAGGGATTGACCCAATGGATATTCCTGCATTCTTGAGACGTCAGGCGGACTGACAGCGTCGAGTTTCTGAGAAACGGATTGTCAGGCCAACAACTGGTCTGGAATGTAAATTTCGAAATGGAAAAGAGCATTTCAGATCAGTTGATGATGTCTGATCGGTATTTTCCGGTAGATGCTTATTAACTGTGATTCGCTGTTTGGTTGACAGATAGGCCGTCAAATGTCTCAGATTCAACCGGTTAATCATGAAAATGCCACTGAAATTTCATGTCTGGCCAGAAAAATATGGCTTCGTCAATATCGGGTATTGCTATCGCCGGATCAAATTGATTACATGTTGAAGCAACGCTACACGCCGTCGGTAATTCAAGCGCAACTGGGTGATGAGAAAATCTGGTGGAGGAAACTGACCGTCAAAGACACGATTATCGGTTTTTCGTGTTGCATGCTTACCCGGCAGGCGGACGAGCTAAAAATAGACAAGCTTTATATTCAACACGAACATCACCGCAAAGGCTATGGGAAAATGTTCATTGACGATGCGGTAACCATCATGCAGGACATTGCATGCAGCACATTGATCCTGACGGTTAACAAGCAAAATCATTCGGCGATACATGCTTACCGGCGCTACGGGTTTGAAATCATGGGAGATAGCGTGGTAGATATTGGTGGTGGTTTTTTTATGAATGATTATTTGATGGCGATGACGCCTTGATAGATACTGGATACAACCGAATTCAATTTCTCGGATGAAAATAAAATTCACCAAAATGCAGGGGCTTGGCAACGATTTTGTGGTCATTGATGCGATTAATCAGTCTGTTGTACTCAATCGAGACCAAATTCGCTTTATCGCAGACCGGCATTTCGGTATTGGCTGCGATCAAATTCTACTGGTTGAGCGTTCGGCCGGTGACGCGGATTTTTTTTACCGCATTTATAATGCCGATGGCGGTGAAGTGGAACAGTGCGGCAACGGTGCGCGCTGCTTCGTGCGTTATGTTCATGATCATGGCCTGACGCAAAAGCGCCAGGTGAGTGTTGAAACATTAAGTGGTCTGATCATGCCCGAGCTACAGCATAACGGTGAAGTTAAAGTGAATATGGGCATCCCGGAATTTGAACCCGCGAATATTCCGTTTATTGCCGAGAAGCGAGCATTAATCTATGATCTCGATGTGCAGGGAGCATGTGTACAAATCAGTGCATTGTCGATGGGTAACCCGCATGCTGTGCGTGTTGTAACAGATCTGGAGGCTGCCCCCGTTTGTACCGAAGGTGCGTTAATTGAAACGCATCCGCGTTTTCCCAAGCGTGTGAATGTTGGTTATATGCAGGTGATGGATCGACAACATATCCGATTGCGGGTTTATGAGCGCGGTGCAGGCGAGACTCTGGCTTGTGGCACAGGCGCATGTGCGGCAGCAGTGGCCGGTATTCGGCAAGGTTTGATAGATGCGCCGGTAACCGTTAGTACACGTGGTGGCAGCCTGAGTATCAGTTGGGCAGGTGAGGGTGCGCCAGTCTTCATGATTGGCCCCGCGGTTACGGTTTTTGAAGGTGAAATCAATTTGTAGGATAGTTTGACTAATCGAAGGATAAATCAATGACCCCGGAAAATGTTGTCCAGTATCTCAAAGATAATCCCGATTTCTTTGAAGAAAATACTGAACTGTTAGCGGATTTGCAGTTCTCTTATTCGCAGGAAGACAAGGTTGTTTCGTTGCAAGAACGACAGGCGTTGGCAATCAGGGATAAAAACAAGATATTGCAAGACAAGATGCTCGAGTTGATCAGCTTCGGCGAAGAAAATGATGCAATAGGCGAGAAAATGCATCGATTAACCATTGCAATGCTGACATCGCTCAATTTCAAGGAATTTGTCAGTAACCTGGAATACAGCTTAGGTGAAGATTTTGCGATTCCCAATTTTGTTATACGTTTGTGGGGATTGAATAGTCAGCATGAAGGTTGCGCTGAATTTTCCGCGGTCAGCGAAGATATCCATGCTATCGCTGAGAGCCTTACGCAGCCTTATTGCGGTGGTCATGTCGCCGACGCGATAAAAGAATTATTCGGTGAGTCAAAAGCGCATTTGAAATCATTTTCCATGATTCCGCTACGGACAACACAGACAATAGGAATAATGGTTCTGGCAAGTCCGGAGTTGGAACGATTCTACGCCGACATGGGAACATTGCATTTAAAACGGCTGGGCGATTTGATTGGTGCCACCATGGCACGCTACGACCTAGAGCAGGGTACAAATAACACTTCAGGTGCAGAAGAATCAGATGACCCGAACAGCTGAACAACTGGTTCAGGCGTTTATCGACCATCTGGCTTACGAGCGGCGTTTATCGCCGCACACCTGGAAGAATTATGCCCGTGATATACGGGTATTACTGAAGCATTTAACCGAAAAATCATTGGATCAGGTTCAATCGAACCAAATACGGCTGGTCATCGCGCAACTGTTCAGTAAAGGTTTGTCGGGTAGAAGTCTGGCGCGCATGCTGTCTGCCTGGCGCCGTTTTTATCATTATTTGATCCGCGATCACCGATTCCAGCATAATCCGTGCGAAGGGCTGCGTGTACCCCGGTCGCCCAAAAAGCTTCCCGGAGTGTTATCACCGGACCAAACGGCGCAGTTATTATCCTTTACCACGATTGATGTGCTTGCAGTGCGCGATCGGGCCATGCTCGAATTGTTTTATTCTTCAGGGCTGCGCCTGGCTGAATTAACGCAGCTAAAGCCGAACGATATCGATTTTCAGGAAGAAACTGTGCGTGTTCTGGGAAAAGGTGGCAAAGCGCGTATTGTCCCGGTTGGAAAAAAAGCGTTGGAAGCATTGAAAGGCTGGCTGGAACGTCGGAGTACTATGATCAAGCCGGAAGAAGATGCGCTTTTCCTGTCACAGCGCGGCAAAGCCATCAGTTCAAGAACAATCAGTCATCGATTGAAAGGGCGAAGCAGGCAACAAGGGTTGCATCAAAATGTTCATCCGCATATGTTGCGCCATTCTTTTGCCTCGCATGTATTGCAGTCCAGTGGGGATTTGCGCGCTGTTCAGGAAATGCTGGGGCATGCGCATATCACTTCAACACAAGTCTATACACATCTGGATTTTCAACATCTCACCAAAGTCTATGATGCAGCGCATCCGCGTGCTAGAAAAAAATAGGGTGACGCTACTAACAAGCTGTGAATCCGTGGAGTACTGCAACTGCGTTGCAGTACTTGAAAAGAGAACGACCCTTTCCTGTGTGCTGCGGCTTATTGCATAACACATTGGTAACGCTGTGCCTGACTATATCACATGGATAGAGTACTAGCCCGTTATACGGTATAATCCACACTATTTATATAGATTTAAACGTAATGACTACAATCGTATCAGCAAGGCGAGGAAAGCAGGTTGCATTGGGGGGTGACGGCCAGGTGACGCTTGGTGCAGTGGTCGCCAAGTCCAGTGCAAGAAAAGTTCGCAGACTTTATCACGACAAGATACTGGCCGGATTCGCCGGCGGAACGGCCGATGCGTTTACCTTATTTGAGCGGTTTGAAGGCAAGCTGGAGGCGCATCATGGTCATTTGATGCGCTCAGCAGTTGAACTGGCGAAGGATTGGCGGACTGACCGTATTCTGCGCAGACTGGAGGCTATGCTGGTTGTCGCCAGTGAAGAAGCAACACTGATCATTACCGGTGCGGGTGATGTGATTGAGCCGGAATATGGACTGGCAGCGATTGGCAGTGGCGGTTCTTATGCACATGCCGCTGCTCGTGCATTGCTGGAAAATACTGATTTGCCGCCTAAAGATATAGTCAGCAAGGCACTGACGATAGCGGGAGATTTATGTATTTATACCAACCAGGATCATACCATTGAAACAATCAACTGAATTGTTTCAGTACTCATTTTTCGTTCCTCACAATAACAGATATCTGATTAAAAAATACCATGTCCCAGATGACACCCCAGGAAATTGTCCACGAACTGGATAAGCATATTATTGGCCAAAATTTGGCCAAACGTGCAGTTGCCATTGCACTTAGAAACCGTTGGCGCAGGCAGCAAATTTCTGATCCTTTGCGTCAGGAAATTACGCCAAAAAATATTTTGATGATCGGTCCGACAGGTGTCGGCAAGACTGAAATTGCCCGGCGGCTTGCCAAACTGGCGGATGCGCCGTTCATCAAAATAGAAGCGACAAAATTCACTGAAGTGGGCTATGTCGGTCGCGATGTGGATTCGATTATTCGGGATTTGGTGGAGACAGCCATTAAACAAGCACGCGAGAAAGAAACCAGAAAAAGATTGCCGCTTGCTGAAGATGCTGCTGAAGAACGCATTCTGGATGCATTATTACCCGCGGCACGTGGCTTTGATTCTCCAACCAGTCCAACCGAACAGGATAATTCGACACGGCAGAAGTTTCGCAAGATGTTGCGCGAAGGTGGTCTGGATGACAAGGAAATCGATATCGAAGTTGCAGCCCCCAGGGCCAATATGGAGATTTTCGCACCACCGGGTATGGAGGATTTAACGTCACAGATCCAAGGGATGTTTCAAAATTTTAGCAGTGAAAAAAAGCGGTCGCGACGTTTAACCATACGTGAAGCTAAGAAAATCCTCGTCGAGGAAGAAGCCGCCAAAATGATTAACGATGAAGAGCTTAAAATTAATGCTATTCATAATGTTGAACAAAATGGCATTGTCTTCCTGGATGAAATCGACAAAATCACAAGCCGCTCCGGTAGTGGTTCGAGTGGTGAAGTATCTCGTCAGGGCGTGCAACGGGATTTGCTGCCTCTGGTCGAAGGAACGACCGTTTCGACCAAATACGGCATGATCAAGACCGATCATGTTTTGTTCGTGGCCAGTGGCGCCTTTCATTTGACTAAGCCTTCGGATTTAATTCCGGAATTACAAGGGCGTTTTCCGATCAGAGTGGAACTTGCCAGTTTGAGTGTTAGTGATTTTGAGCAGATTTTAACGAATACGGATGCGTGCCTGACTCGTCAATATGAGGCCTTGTTAGGCACAGAAGGTGTAACGCTGAAATTCTCCAATGAAGGGATCAAGCGATTGGCGGAGATTGCTTTTTCGGTTAATAATAAAACTGAGAATATCGGCGCCCGGCGTTTGCATACCGTGATGGAAAGATTACTCGAGGAAATTTCATACGATGCGCCCAAACATGGTGGGGAAACGATTGAGATTGATGCCGCTTATGTTGATGAACGACTTGAAGAATTGTCTCAGAGCGAAGACCTGGCGCGGTATGTCTTGTAATCAGTACTCCTTCAATTTAATCTTTGAGCGCCCTGCGGGTTAACTTTTCCCTGCCACTGATTGTGTTAGGGCTTTTGACAAGGGAATAATCATAGCCTGCAAGCCCTGTTTTGCCAGTACACTGAAAAGCTAACTTGGTCCTCCGCAGCGTTATCATTCACTCATGTAGAGCGACTACACTACGCTCACGCTGCCTTGCTGAGACCCAAAATGGGTGCCGGCAGAAACAGCTCACTAATTGAGAACAGCCCCTCTAACAGTACTGTGAAAAGAAAAAGCATCTCCGAAATGGAGATGCTTTCAAACAATCATCATAAGGAAATAATCAAGCCTGAACATGCGAGGAGACCTCGAAGTACCGCCTGAATATGGGTACATTGTACAGGTCGGGTTGTAGATTGATCGCATGAATAACCAGGATTTATCCGTCTTATTCAACTTATACCCTTCTTTAAGGGAGGGTGTCGTCATATGTTATGCACAATTCTGTTTGTTTTTCAGGCAAAAGAACTATGAAGATACTCCACTTTAACCGCGTGACAATGCTCATAGGCACACCCTGTGCATCCGGCTAAGCTGTATCCGTTAACAAATTACAAAATGAAAAGCACTAACACAATGTTTATTGTGTCATAATCTGTCGTTGACTTGATTCATTGTGAAAACTACATTACTGATTCTCGACACCGTGAAAGCAATATTATTGCCTTGAATAGGGTTAATGTAAATCAAGAATGGGTGCGTGAATTTATCATTTGATCGTACATCCTGTTCTTTGCATCATCGCTGATCTATAGGAATTAAGTTGCAGATTTTTTAACAAGATTTTAAAAACTCGATGATGATTTGATTTTGTTATGAATGATGAATATCAATGCGATAAATTAGCCAACAATCAACAATCGTCGATCAGTGGATTGGACAAACAGCCACTAAATGTGCTGTTAATTGAGGACAATGCATTTGACGCTGAACGATTCACAGCCGTTTTAAATCAAACACATTATGCTGGATCGGAAGTCATTTGTTGTGAAACTATCACCACGGCAAATAAGATCCTGCAGAACGAACACTTCAATATCATTTTTCTGGATTTGTCGCTGAAAGATAGTGACATTTCTCAAACACTGGGCCAAATAAAGGCAATGGCTGTTTATGCGCCGGTTATTGTCAGTTCTGCAAATGACGAGAAAAAAATCATACGTGAAATTCCGGGCTTGGGTGCTGAAGATTGTCTGCCGAAAGTTGATTTAAATTGTGCGCTGCTGGAAAGGATGATCAGCTATGCAATGGATCGCTGGTGCTTAAGGCGGGATTTACATCGAACCAATCAGCGACTGACGAATATATTATGTGGTACCGGCATGGGAACCTGGGAATGGAATGTCGGGACAGGCGCCATTGCTTTGGATACCAGTTTTGCATATATTTTAGGCTATCAACTGGAAGAGCTTTTATCGTTTACTCTCGATGAATGGAAGCAACAAATACACCCAGATGATCATTCAAAGTCAAAGGAATTACTTGACGGTCATTTTTCTGAAAGCAGTGAGTATTATGATTGCGAGATGCGATTGCGTCACAAGGATGGTCACTGGGTATGGGTTTTAACCCGGGGTAAACTGGTAAGCCGAATCAAAAATATCCAACCGGAATGGATGGTCGGTACATTATTGGACATTACCAAGCGTAAGAAAGATGAAGAGACGCTAAATATTATTCAATTGGTTTATCAGAATAGTTGTGAAGCCATTATGGTCACCGATCGTACCAATTCTATCGTTGCGACCAATCCCATGTTTACCAAGTTGACAGGTTACACTTTAGAAGAAGTTAAGGGAAAAAATCCCAATATTCTTAATTCTGGTAGGCAAAACAAAAGATTCTATCGGGAAATGTGGAAAGTAATAGTTGAATCGGGTAAATGGGAAGGTGAAATCTGGAATCGCAAAAAAAACGGAGATGAATATGTAGAATGGTTAAGCATTGATACCATTTTTGATGCCAATGGCGCGGTGCAATACCGCGTCGCGCAGTTCTCGGACATTACAGAGAAAAAATTTGCCGATTCGTTGATATGGAAGCAGGCCAATTTCGATTTACTCACTAATCTGCCGAATCGCCGGTTGTTTGCAGATCGTCTGGAACAGGCCATAAAAAGTTTAGACCGAAGTGAGTTTCAGATTGCTTTGTTTCTCATTGATCTGGATCATTTTAAGGAAATCAATGATGCACTGGGGCACCATGTTGGCGATGAATTATTGGTCAAAGTTTCAGAAAGAATCAAAAGTTGCCTGCGTGCATCGGATACCGTAGCCAGATTGGGGGGGGATGAATTCACAGTCATTCTTTCTCAATTGGAATCTTCGGCGATGGTTGAAAATATTGCGCAGAATATCATTGATACGCTGGCTATGCCGTTTGAAATGGACCGAGAAAAAATCAATGTTTCGGCCAGTATTGGTATTACACTGTGTCCCGACGATGGAATGACGCGAGCCGAATTGCTCAAGAATGCTGATCAGGCCATGTATGCGGTAAAAAAGAACGGACGCAGTGGTTATAGTTTTTTTACGCCTTCAATGCATGAAGCAGCTATTAAAAGAAGAAAGTTGATACAGATGATGCGTGAAGCGCTATCAAGAGATCAATTCATGACTTTTTTTCAACCCATACTGGAATTGCAGAGCGGAAAAATATGCAAGGCAGAAGCCTTGTTGCGATGGGAAACGGCGGAATATGGTTTTGTCAGTCCGTCTTCGTTCATTCCGATTGCTGAAAAGACAGGCGCAATTCATGAACTTGGCGACTGGATATTCAAACAGAGTGCCGATGAAGTCGTTCATTGCCAGGAAACATTAACCCCGGATTTTCAAATCAGCGTAAACATGTCGCCCATTCAGTTTCTTGATGGCAGTAAAACACGAAGCCGTTGGAAGGACTATCTTAATTCAAAAAATTCTAACAAGGGTATCGTAGTAGAAATAACAGAAGGTCTTTTGCTTAAAGCAAACGTAAGTGTTTATGAAAAGTTTCAAAGTTTCAGGGAATACGGAATAGAGGTTGCCATAGATGATTTTGGAACCGGTTACTCATCATTGTCCTACCTGAAAAAATTTAAAATCCATTATGTGAAGATTGACCGGTCATTCATTCATAATCTGGCGCAATCGGATGAGGATCTTGCTTTGTGTGAGGCTATCGTTGTTATGGCCCATAAACTGGGGCTCAAAGTCGTTGCCGAAGGGATAGAAACAAAACAGCAGCGCGATCTGCTCCTTAAGATGGGATGTGATTATGGGCAGGGTTTTTTGTTTGCCAAACCAATGCCGAGAGACGAATTCAGGGCATTTATCGCAGGCGGTGAGAACCCGGCTATCGCCGCGGCAGCAGCAGACGTGAATCGTATTACTACTGATGACGCCTGAAAAACCTGGTTTTATGAATACGCCGGTTATTCAATGTGCCGCTATCGAACTGTTTGTCTTTTCGTTTGTTTCTTAATGTAGTGTTGTCAGTTTCACCGCACGTGCTGAAAGTGTCGTATTAGAATTACCTCCTTATTTAATGCTATATCCGGGTTAACAAGAATGCTTAGCAGCTTATAATTGCCATAACATCATGTAATGATACGAGGTGTCACCATGTTAGATCCCAGAGCAGTCAAAACGATAGAAGATGCCCAGCAGATCGTCAATGAGCGCAATCTGACGCATGTCAAAATCGGCATTTTCGATATCGATGGTGTGATGCGCGGCAAGTATTTAAGCCGGGAAAAGTTTCTGTCGGCGCTCGATAATGGGCTAGCTTTTTGCGACGTGGTGCTCGGTTGGGATTCGAAAGATCAGCTCTATGACAATACCGCCTTTACCGGTTGGCATACCGGTTATCCGGATGCACCGGTGCGCGTGGTTGTCGAGAGCTGCCGCGACATTTCGTTTGAAGACAACATGCTGCTGTTTATTTGCGAATTTGACGCAGCAGCGGCACAAATCTGCCCGCGTAATGTGCTCAAGCGGGTGATTGACAGAGCGCAGGATATGAGTTTCGATGCGTTTGCCGCATTGGAATATGAGTTTTTCATGTTCAACGAAACACCCGAGAGCGTGCGCGAGAAAAACTTCAGAAACCTGCAATCGATGACGCAGGGCTGGTTTGGTTATTCGGTGCTGCGCAATTCGGTGCATGCCGATTTGTTTGACCAGATTCTGCGGTTGAGTGAAGCGATGGATTTTCCGATCGAGGGACTGCATGACGAAACCGGGCCAGGTGTTTTGGAAGCGGCGATTGCGGTCGATCATGCCGAACAGGCGGCGGACAAAGGCGCACTGTTCAAAACCTTCATGAAAGTGCTGGCGCAGCGCAACAACCTGATGGCCACGTTCATGGCCAAATGGTCGCTGGATTATCCCGGCCAGAGCGGGCATATTCATTTATCGCTGCGTAACCGCAGTGATGGCCGTTCCGCGTTTTACGATCCTGCACAGGAATACAACATGAGCAAAACGCAACGCCATTTTCTCGCCGGGCAGCAACGTTTGATGCCCGAGTTGCTTTGTATGATTGCTCCGACGATTAACAGCTACACACGGCTGATTCCGGGTGCATGGGCTCCGACTGGTGCCACTTGCGGGGTTGAAAACCGCACTACGGCCTTGCGCGTGATTCCCGGCAGCGACAAATCGCAACGCATTGAATACCGCGTGGGTGCGGCTGACGGCAATCCTTATCTCACGCTAGCCGCAGCACTGGCGTCCGGTCTTTATGGTATCGCCTATGAATGGGAGCCGGAGCCATTCATCAAAGGTAATGCCTATGATTACCAAACACCTGCGCATTTGGCTTTGCCGGTAACACTGTGGGATGCAGCACAACGGTTAAAACATTCCGAAGCTGCGCGCGAGCTGTTTGGCGATGCGTTTGTCGATCATTTTGTCGCCACGCGCGAATGGGAAGAACGCCAGTTCCGCAAGCATATCACCGAGTGGGAAATGGAACGGTATTTTGAAATTATCTAATCGTTTCTTGTGAAAAGTACAGTAATGACAGCTATGCAAAAAACAATCAGCCCGATAGACGGTTCTGTTTATGTGGAACGTCCGCTGGCTGACAATGAACAGATCCAGGCCGCGTTGGCCAAAGCCAGTCAGGCACAGGCAGACTGGCGCAATACGCCGTTGTCCGAACGCAAGGCAATTTGCAGCCGTGCGGTTGAAGCGTTTGTTGCCAATAAAGCGGCAATTGCCGAGGAGTTGTGCTGGCAGATGGGCCGCCCGGTCCGTTACGCTGCAAACGAAGCCCGCAGTTTCGCCGACCGCGCGCGCTACATGATTTCAATTGCCGATGATGCGCTGGCGCCGGTTCAGGTCGGCGACAAACCCGGTTTTATCCGCTATATCAATCGCGCGCCTGTCGGCGTGGTATTGGTCATCGCGCCGTGGAATTATCCGCTGCATACGCCAATCAATTCGATCATTCCGGCATTGTTGGCGGGCAACACGGTATTGCTCAAACATGCCGCGCAAACGCCGCTGTGCGCCGAGCGAATCGTGGAAGTCTTCCAACAGGCCGGATTGCCTGAAGGCGTTTTGCAATATCTGCATTTGTCACATGAAGCAGCCGAAGCGGTGATTCAATCGGGGCAGATCAATTTCATCGCGTTTACCGGTTCGGTTTCAGTTGGCGCAAGAATCGAACAGCTTGCCGCCGGTCGTTTTATCGGCATCGGGCTGGAACTGGGCGGCAAAGACCCGAGCTATATCCGTGCCGATGCGAATCTGGATGACGCGGTGGAGAATACCGTCGATGGCGCGTTCTTCAATTCCGGGCAATCGTGTTGCGCTGTTGAACGCATTTATGTGCATGAAGCGGTTTACGATGAATTTGTCGAACGATTCGTCGCGCTGACCAAACAATACCGGCTCGGGAGGTCGGACGATCCTGAAACTACACTTGGGCCATTGGTCAATACCCAAGCGGCGGATTTTGTTCGCAAGCAAATCAGCGAGGCCGTTTCGCAAGGCGCAGTGGCGCACATCGATCCGGCAGATTTTGCACTGGATGAGGAAGGTACGCCGTATATGTCGCCTCAGGTGCTCACGGAAGTTGATCACAGCATGCGCGTGATGACTGAGGAGAGTTTCGGTCCGGTAGTCGGGATTATGAAAGTAGCAAGTGATGAAGAAGCCGTGAAATGGATGAACGACAGCGAATACGGTCTGACGGCTTCGATTTTTTCTCAGGATATCGAAACAGCAGTTGCCTTGGGGAATCAGATCGAAACCGGCACATTTTTCGTCAACCGCTGCGATTACCTCGACCCCGAACTGGCGTGGACGGGCGTTAAAAATACCGGGCGCGGCTGCACGCTATCGAAACTGGGTTTTAACGCGTTTACCCGTCCAAAATCCTACCATATCCGAATCGTACCGTGAGAAAGTTGTAATGACTGAAATATCGAATCTAGCAGCTAACTGGAATTATCCCACTGCTATCCGTGTCGGCAAAGGCCGTATTCGGGAATTGCCCGAAGCCTGCAAACAACTGAACATGAATGCGCCACTGCTGATTACCGATCCGGGCCTGGCGGTGTTGCCAATGATTCAGGCTGTTATCGATCACTGCAAAGTAGCCGGATTGCATTGCGATGTGTTCAGCACTATTCAGGGCAATCCTACCGGTCAGAATGTCAGTGATGGTGTGGCTGCGTATCGCGCAGGCAACCATGACGGCGTGATTGCTTTGGGTGGCGGCTCTGCGTTGGATGCGGGCAAGGCGGTGGCGTTGATGGTCGGGCAGAATCGTCCATTATGGGATTTTGAAGACCGTGGCGATAACTGGCAACGCGTGAACGAAGCGGGTATGGCGGCAATCATCGCCGTTCCCACCACCGCCGGAACGGGTTCCGAAGTTGGCCGCGCTTCGGTGATTACCGATACCGAACAGCAAGTTAAAAAGATCATTTTTCATCCGAACATGATGCCTGTGCGCGTGATTCTCGACCCGGAACTGACGGTATCGCTGCCTGCCAAAATTACTGCCGCAACCGGCATGGATGCACTGTCGCATAATCTGGAAGCGTATTGCGCGCCGTTTTATCACCCGATGGCCGACGGCATTGCAATGGAAGGCATTCGTCTCGTGAAAGACTATTTGCCGCGCGCATTTGCAAACGGACGAGATATTGAAGCCCGCACGCAAATGTTGACTGCTTCATTGATGGGGGCAACCGCATTTCAAAAAGGGCTGGGCGGCATGCACGCCATCGCGCATTCGCTCGGTGCGGTTTACGATGCGCATCACGGCCTGCTCAATGCGATTCTGATGCCGTATATTTTCAAAGCCAACCGAGTAGCAATAGAAAACCGTATTGTATGGTTGAGCCGTTTTTTGTCACTTGATGACACATCGTTTGATGGATTCCTGAGCTGGGTACTGCAACTGCGTAGCCAACTTGAGATCCCTCACAGTTTGTCGGCAATCGGCATTGATACGGCACAGGCGCAGCGTATTGGAGCAATGTCTGTTGCTGATCCGTCTACGGGCGGCAACCCCATAGCGTTTACCGCAGAACGATACTCAGAAATCTTTGTCGAAGCGGTCAATGGAAAAATTTAACCGGATTACACCAGACAAAACAGTATGAAAATCGGTATCCTGCAATGCGATCATGTGCGCGAAGAACTCCAATCCAAATTCGGCGATTATCCGCAGATGATTATGTCATTATTCGCCAATGTCGCGCCGGACTTTCAATTCAAACTATATGATGTGCAGGCGCTTGAATACCCAGAGCATCTGGACGAGTGTGACGCGTATATCTCCACCGGCAGCCGCCACAGTGTCTACGAGGATTTGCCGTGGATTGCCCGGTTGGAAGATTTCATTCGCGAACTGGATCAGGCGAAGAAAAAGTATTTCGGTATTTGCTTCGGTCATCAGATCATGATCCAGGCGCTCGGTGGTAAAGTCAGAAAATCAGACAAAGGCTGGGGGATTGGGGTCACAGAGAATCAGATATACCAGGCAGCAAACGCAAAATCCTGGATGGAATCCACTAAACCCGATCTTAACCTGATCGCAAGTCATCAGGATCAAGTTGTTTCATTGCCGCAGCATGTGAATATCGATGTTCTGGCGGGCGGCGCCTTCTGTCCGTATTACATGCTCGCGTATGGCGATCATTTCCTGAGCGTCCAGGGGCATCCGGAATTCAGGAAAGACTATTCGTCCACGTTGATGGACGTGCGCCGCAACATCATTCCCGAAGAACGGCTCGCGCAGGGAAAAACCTCGCTGACAACGCCGCTTGATGATCAGTTGTTTGCGCGCTGGGTGGTTAAATTTTTCAATGCATAGACTACGTTTACACGCGCCAATTTTTTTAACTTACCATAGAGCGGTGATCAGTTTTAGGTTGACACAGAATTATGAACACCTTCTTCAATGGGCTTTGAGAATTTATCAGCATTTGCATCACCTGCAAAATAAGAAAGCCACGCGGAAGAATCTACTACATTCATACGCTGTCTTCGTCTCTTACTACATCCGTATCAATCCCTTTCAGCGAGCCCTTCATTTTTTTCATAGGCTTGATTGGAATCAGCTCAATTCGATTGCGATACATCAACATTTGAATTTTCTGTCCAGACTCAATTCCCATTGAATCACGCACTTCTTTAGGTATGACCACTTGAAATTTTGGAGAAACTGTTACCGAAAGCATGACAACCCCAAATCGATAAAACAAAGGATTTACGATATCTTCATCGATAAACGTTGTCAATCAAATAATCAGAAAAGTAACTCGAGGTAGGCGCACCGGTGAATTCGGAAGGCTCTGCCCAGTACAATGCATGAACCCCGTTTTACAGATTCCGTTTTCTGTAGGGTGCCAATAAGCGAAGCGCATTGCACCGTTGCGGTGGAACATGGCGCAATGCCCCAATGGATATCGTACCTTACATTATCAAGAAAATAATAAATAAACAGATTGAACTTTCCAGACCTTCACGACCTTCAACAAGGCATCATCACCGTACATTCGGTTAGTTTGTTAGCTTTTAAGATCAACTGTTTGTCAAAGGTATAAAATTTCTCAAACTGCTGGCATTGGGCCAAGTGTAATGCATCTGAAAAATCCAATCCCTTCTCAAACCAATCGATCGCCTGGGCACTAACAACCGGATTAGATACATGAATATTTTTCAAACCCAATAATTTCCTGAGCGCATGAGATATTTCATTCGATGTAAACTCATATGAAAATCTCAATACCCATTCAACTTCCAGGATAACGGTATCCGCAATAAAAACTTCCTGTCCACTAAAAACGGACAACGATTTTTGATATTGTTGTTCGTCATCACGTGTCAGTAAACGGATAATGACATTGGTGTCAACGGCAATCATTTTTTTTGAGCTGCAATGCCTTTCTTAATCGCTTCATCCATTTCGGCTATGGTTTTTGCTTTGCCGGTATAGCGTAAGCAAGCTGCGACATCTTTAAGCGTAGACTCGGGAAAAGGCGTTTTCGGTTTTAGCAAAATGCCATCGCCCGTATCAATAACAATAAGTTCCTGTCCGGCTTCCCAATGATGTGCAGTTCTGAGTGGCTTTGGAATAATGACTTGCCCCTTGCTTGATAATCGGGTGGTTTGCATGGCTAAAAACTTTAAAAGTAAGAATATTGTAAGAACTGTAATGATTCAACGGATATTTGTCAATTCCACAATGCAGCATTGTAAATACAAAAATCAGTAGCAATCATTGACCATTGCTTTGCATTTGTCCCGATTCGGTTGTCGTTGTATCATCCCTTCATTCAATAAGAATTTAACAGTAGTGTAGATAAGAGTTTTCAATGGCTTCCATTTTCCTCAGTCACAACACAAAAGACAAAGCCGCCGCCCAACAACTTAAAGCCTGGTTGGAAGCAGAGAAACGCAATCACTATGTTTTTCTTGATGATGACGTTCAGACTGGTATCAAGGGTGGTGCAGATTGGGAACGCACACTTTATGAGCAATTGCGGCGCTGTCGTGT
>JAGRFM010000010.1 GCA_020446045.1 Nitrosomonas sp. | reverse complement strand
GGAATGACCAGTACAGCATAAAACCTGTAAAAAGCATGCCGCCAACGATGTTCCCCGCCAATACCGGAAAACCATTCCATAACCACCAATCGGCGATCGTAATATCAGCACTGAGCATAATAGCGGCAGGAATGACAAACATGTTAACGATGGCATGCTCATAACCCAAGGCGAAAAACGTCATGATCGGCAGCCACATGGCCGCAATCTTGCCGCCGGTTGTCGTGGATGTGAATGCCATCACTGCACCGAGCGTCACCATCCAGTTACACAACAACGCACTCGTAAAAGCTGAGACAGTCCCAGCAAGTCCATACTGTGCATATCCCAATGTTTTAATCTCGCCAATTTCGACAACACGTTGCGCAACAGAAAGTGTTGAGGGATCAACCTGTCCCATCTTGGTAACGACGATATAATATAAAAAAGCATAGCTGACGCTACCGATCAGATTCCCGATGAGAACCCATGTCCAATTGTTAAACAGTCGCAAAAAACGTGTTCGCTTATCATGAACGGCAATCGGAATCAGCGCGAAATTACCCGTCGCCAATTCCAGACCGAGCAAAATAATCATGACAAAGCCAACCGGGAAAACAATGGCGCCCACAATACCCAATCCCGTTTGTACCGCAGCCGTGATCGCCAGTGTTGTGGCATAACCAAGAAAAGCACCCGCCAGAAAACCGCGTAATAGCAAGTTTCTAATTGACAGCTCGGCTTTCTTGGCGCCTGCTTGCAACATATTTTCCACGATTTCCTCGGGTTTCACATAAGCCACCAAATATCTCCCTTTCCTTTATGATTAGTCTTTCGTTTCCGGTAAAAAAATCTGTAACAGATCGTTCAAAAAACGTCTGCCCATCAGGGTTGGCTTAATACGGCGATAATCGCGGTCTATCAGCCTGCGTTCTTCTGCTTCTTTCAGTTGTGACAGAATCTCAGTAATAGGCAAACCGGTACGCTCCTCAAACAATGCGCTTTCAAATCCACCGGTCAAACGCAGCGCATTCATCATGAATTCAAAACTGCGGTCCGTCTGCTTCAATTCTTGATGCGTCTGTATTGCCGCTGCAGCATTGTTGGCGCTGTCCGATGCTTTTTCAAGATACATCCCGGGTTGTTTGAACCGCATCTGACGGATGATCTTATCCTCAAAGCTGAGTTTACTGTGTGCGCCGGCACCAATACCGAGATAGTCTCCAAACAGCCAGTAGTTCTTGTTATGCATCGATTCCCGGCCTCGCTGCGCAAATGCGGACGTTTCATAATGCTCAAATCGATGGTCACGCATAATATGCTCAATGTGATCCTGCATCGCGGCAGATTGCTCATCCGACGGCAGTACCGGCGGAAAACGATGAAACAATGTATTGGGTTCCAGCGTCAAATGATAGGCAGACACATGCGTGACACCCAGGGCACAGGCCGTCTCGACATCCTTGCATGCATCTTCCACCGTCTGTCCTGGCAGCGCATACATCAAATCGAGATTGATATTGTCAAAATTCTGCTGTGCTATATCCACCGCCCGATATGCCTCTTTATCGTCATGTACACGCCCCAGTGCAACAAGATATTTCGAATGAAAACTTTGTATGCCGATGGATAACCGATTAATACCGGCGGAACGAAAACCGGCAAATTTTTCGGCTTCAAAAGTACCCGGATTAGCTTCCAATGTAATCTCAACCATGGGTTCCAGCGGCAATAGCGTTCTAACCGCTGTGAGTATTTTTTCTATCGCATGTACGCTGAATAAGCTGGGTGTACCGCCACCCAAAAAGATACTGGTTACCCGCCGCCCCCAGATATTTGGCAATGCGGATTCCAGATCGCGGATCAACGCATTGACGTAGTCGTCTTCGGGAATCGGGTTTCCGGATCGTATCGCATGGGAATTAAAGTCGCAGTACGGGCATTTTTTCAAACACCAGGGAATATGAATGTATAAACTCAGTGGCGGCAACGACCTAAGTTTTGGCGTTCGTGCGCCGGACATGGAAATCTGCGTGATAATCGACGTCACAACCGCTGTTATCCTATTTTGCGCAAAGTCAACAATGGCGGCGTAGATAATGTTCTACGCGTGCCGATCATACCTGCAATCAATACGCCGCCAATACCGACAAATAAACCGGTCACCCAAATCCACGGGTTAAAACTGTACGACAAATGCAGCACATGACTGCCGACAGCATAACCGAGCAGGCTTGCCCCGGCGGAAGCAAATAATCCGGCCAAACCGCCAAGGATAACAAATTCGGCCGCCCAGGCACGCGTCAGCTGATCGCGCCTGGCCCCCAACGTGCGAAAAATAGCCGCTTCATAAATCCGCTCATCCTGGGTTGCCGCAATAGCGGCATACAGCACGACAAATCCGGCGAGTAACGTAAATAAAAAGACAAATTCTATCGCCCGTGAGACCTGCTGAATCATTTCCTGAACCTGAGTAACGACAGCGGCGACATCGATAACCAGAATATTCGGGAATTCCCGAATCAGTTCATTCATCATCTGGCTTTCCGATACAGGCAGATAAAAACTGGTCAGGTAATTGGCCGGATAATTTTCCAGATAACCCGGTTGTGCAATGACAAAAAAATTGACCTGAAAAGTATCCCAGTCAACTTTCCGAATGCTGGTTATCTTGCCCGTGAAAGCACTACCGGCAATATCAAACGTTAAAATATTCCCCGCTTTAACGCGTAACGTGCGCGCAATACCCATCTCCAGCGAAAGCTCTGCATCCGTACTGGTTTCCGTCATGGTTTCGGTAATGTTTTCCAAATCCGCCGAATCGCTGGCATCAGCATTCCACCAATCACCCATAATCAGCTCATTGTCACGCGGCAATTCACTGGCCCAGGATAAATTGAAATCACGGCGGATATGATTGGCTGCATGCGGGTCGTCAGGATAATCTTCCGGTGTGACTACTTTGCCATTAATCTCAGTCAGGCGCGCCCGCACCATTGGGAAAACCGGCGGTTGAGGTATCTCGTACCGTTCAAAGAATTCAGCCACAAACGGCAATTGATCTTCCTGAATATTAACCAGGAAATGATTCGGCGCATCCGGTGGTAGCGTTGTATGCCAATCCTCGATTAAATCATCTTGCACCAGCGTCAATACCAGCAACGCCATGAAACCCAGGCCGAGCGAAACCATCTGAACAATACTCGACATGGAGCGCCGCCGGATATTCGCCAGACCATAACGCCAGGCACCGCCAGCCTGGTGCCGTAATCCGGATAACAGTTTAACCAATATCCAGCCGATCAAGCCGAAAACGATAATGGCCATGGTAAATCCGGCAACAATATATAAACCCAGTTTCAGGTTCTGCGCTTTCCAGATAAACAACAATGACAAGACCGATAAACCGAGCACATAACCTGTAATGCTATGGGTGTTGGGCAAACCGATATCCCGGCGTAACACCCGCAATGCGGGAACACTGCGCAAATTGAGCACCGGCGGCAAGGCAAAGCCCAATAATAAAACCATGCTTACCAGGAAACCATGCACGGCCGGCAACCAGCTCGGCAGCGGCATAACCGTATCCGCCAAACCGGATAACCAGGCCGACAAAATCTCCTGCGCCGCAACACCGATCAGACACCCGACCAGACTCGCTGCGACGCCCAGTACGATAAAATAATACAGATAAAGATTGAACAGCCCGCGCTGACTTGCGCCCATACTGCGCATAATGGCACAGCCATCGAGATGACGTTGCGTGAACCGGCGCACCGCCAATGCAATTGCCGCCGCAGCGAGTACGACACTGACTAGCGCAGCCAGGTTCAGAAATTTCTCCGCACGTTCAAGTGCCGATTTTATTTCCGGTCTCGCATCACGTATGCCTTCAATGCGTTCAACGGTTGTAATCTGTTTCTCTGCCCAGTGACGATAATCTTCCACTGCACCAAAATCACCGGCTATTAGTAATTGATAAGAAACGCGGCTGCCTTCCTGAATCAGTTCGGTTGCAGGCAAATCGGCCGCATTAATCATCACGCGCGGCGCCATGTGAATAAAGCCCACCGAATGATCCGGTTCGCGCATGATCAGTGCTGTTGTTTCAAACTGCGCAGCTCCGATTTCCACCTGATCGCCACGTTTCAAATCCATGCGCGCCAGTATTTTTTCATCAATCCATGCCGTACCGGGCTCCGGTACACCTTCAGCAACGCGTTGCTCAGGATCAGCCGAAGTCCCCGCCAGGTATAATTTTCCACGCAGCGGATAATTTTCGGAAACAGCCCTTATTTGGGCCAACTGATTGGTTTCCCCATCGGATACCATGCTCGGAAATCTCGTGATGCTGGCTGTGGCCAGACCGCGGCGTTGCGCTTCTGCAGTATAGTCTTCGGGTAACGGACGCGTTGAAATAATCAACAAATCCGCACCCAATAATTGATTACTCTCCCGCGACAATGTTTTTTCAACACGATCGGCAAAAAAACCAACCGTGGTCATCCCGCTGACCGCTATAACAAGCGCCAACACAAGAATATAGAGTTCACCCGCACGCCAGTCGCGCCGCAACATCAAAAAAGACAATCTAAAATAATTCATACCGGGTATTAATAGCAATACTGCTTTAAATCAAAAAAACCATTGTATACGATACATCCTCCTTGTTAACCAAAACAGAAGGAACAAAATTCCAATCATGTTCAACGGTAATGCACAAAACTATTGCCTTCATTGCATAATCTTGATAGTCTAAAAATACATGTTTGGATACCAAAGGGAAACTAGGGTTCCGGCTACCGGTTATTTTTGATCGGCAGCGACTGGTTCGAGAGTTTCCGGTCTCGTCGATGGATATGATTCATTATATCCATAACTTACAGATAGCGAGACTCCACGGAGGGATAAAAGCCCGGGAGACAAGTTTATGCATGATTGTCATCATGCATTGTTTTTTCCAGGTTTTTAACCACGTTAACACACAGCATGCAAGTTCATCTCAATAGAGAACTGTCTGTGTAAAGGAGTCTTTGGCCATGCCAACGCTATCGACATCACATCAGAAAAATCAGAACGCCATCAGATTAACAGACACACCGTCTGAATCAGGGACGCTGAACCGCAGCATGACGGTCTGGCACAGTTTCACCATGGGATTTGCCGTTGTTTCTCCGGTAGTTGGTCTGTACGCCATTATCGGTGTACAAACTGCTGTGACCGGTGGCGGCTGGTCTGCCGCTTTAGCCATTTGCCTGATCATGCAGTTGCTCGTGGCGACCGTATATGCCGAACTGGCTTCGCAATTCCCGATTGCAGGCGGTGCATATAAATGGGCACGGCAACTCGGCGGCGCCATCACCGGTCAATATGCCGGGGTCATCTACGTGAGTTCGACCATCGCCATGCTCACCACAACCGCTTATACCGGCGGTATCTGGCTGGCCGGATTCTGGGGTGCGCTGGACAACAGCGGTTTGTCCATGGTGTTGTGGGGCGGGCTATTTCTGCTGCTCTGCACCCTGCTGAATCTCGCTCATGCCAATATCTTCAAAACATTGATAGCGCTCGGTGTTTATGCGGAAATTATCGGATCATTCGGCATTGCCCTGCTGTTGTTCTTCTTTTTCCGTCAGCACGGATTTTCAGAATTATTTCAGCATTTGGGATCGGGCAGCGCCCCCACTGAAACAGCCGCATTTCTCGCCGCACTGGCGATTGCCGGTTGGGCGTTTATCGGTTTTGATTCATGCTCCACCACAGCCGAGGAGACCCATCAACCCAAACGCATGGTGCCACGCGCCATTTTCCTGGCTTTGAGCGCCGTGGGTGCAGTGGTATTGTTTAATTCGGCTGCACTGATTCTGGCTTTTGATCACGATGCACTGACCAATGCCAGCAAAACGGCAGACCCGGTAACACCGCTGATCGCGGATAGTTTTGGTCAATGGATAGCAAAGCCTTTTTCCGGCATCGTCATGATCGCTTTCCTGGC
>JAGRFM010000078.1 GCA_020446045.1 Nitrosomonas sp. | reverse complement strand
TTTAAAGCGGCCCGCCGCGAAGCGGAACAAAATGTTATCAGCCTGGATGAAGAGCGCAAGCGGCGCAGCACCGAAGCCGATATCCGCTATGCAGAAGAACGTGCAGCAAAAGAGCGGGAATTGCTAAAACTGCGTTTTGATGATGAGCGGCGCGCGCTTGAGGATAGCAAACAACGTAGCCAGGAAATAACGAATTTTGTCAGCTCGCTGCGGCGTTCGGCCGCATCCGTTTCGCCCTTCGGCTTTGCCGAATCCGGCAATATCTTGCAGGCGGCGATTGGCCGTGTAGCAAACGGTGAGGATTTTCAAAATATTATTACAGACCGTGTTGAGTCGGCTATCGACGCGTCGCGGAATATCGATGAGCGGCTATATTCGTCCTACGCGGATTTTTCACGTGCACGGGGCGAGGCGGCAAGCCGGATCAACGAACTGGCGTCACTTGGTGAAAACCAGTTAACAACCGCAGGTCAAACATTGGAGCAGTTGCAACAGCAGACTGTGTTGCTGCAAAAAACTTATGATGTGCTAAACCGGCGCATCGATAGCGGGCTGGAGTTTGATAAAAGCCTGGCTGGGCAAAGTGTATCGGGTGCGTTTTTGACGCCAGGCGGGACGGCAAAACGCGAGGCGGTCAATAAAGCGCAACGCCAAATATATATACTCAATAATGACCTGGAGCCCGATCCGCAAGCTATTTTGCAGGCGCGATTGCAATTGATATCAGCCTCTGCAACGCCTGAATCCGTTTACGGCGGTGGGCAGTTGACGCAGGAAATGCAGAATTTGATCAGTGAATTGAAAAGATTAGTTACCGAGCAATTTCGCACGAACCAGATGCTGAAACGTGTGTCAGGCGATGGTGATGCGCTCAAAACAAGGCAGGTTACGTAATGTCAAGGGTATTGATTCCGGATGCGATGACTAATGCAAAGTTGATCAGCTCTAATATATCTGAGCCTGATACTGGTGAGACTGCATACAATGCGGAAACAACATACTCTATCGGCGATGAATGCATAGTTATTTCGGGCGAATTGCATGACAAATTCGAGTCTCTGCAAAACAACAATCTAGGCAATACGCCGGTTCCATTGCCGGGTGAATCGGCGTTCTGGCTGCACAAAGGACGGACAAATCAACGTAATCCGTTTGATTTGACGGCAAGCTACAAGGCCAGCCGTACATCACCGATTAATTATGTCATCGCGCCCGGTAAAAAGATTGATAGCGTTGCAATCGGCGGCATGTTTTGCGATTTCGCGCAGTTGATCGTTAAAGATGGTTCAAGTGTTGAGCTGTTTAACGATACGCAAGATGTCAAGCTGCGTGACGTTGGCAACAGTTATTACAATTTTTTTAACACCGGATACTACGAAAAACACATCATAATGTGGGATAACCTGCCGAGTGCCCGTGACGGCACGTTTGAGCTGATCCTGACTGGCAGTGGCACGATTAATCTGGAGTGGCTGGCGTTCGGGGACGTGGTTTACCTGGGCGATGAGGAATTTAATGCAATCGATGATGAGCTGAATTTCAGCACAATTGACCGCAGGACAACCGGCGAGCTGGTGATGGTGCCGAAAATCAGCGCATTCAAGCCGACTGTCAAAACTTCTATTCATCCTAAGTACCTGCGTTCGGTTCGGCGCGCTCGCTCACTCCTGAATGCAAAACCGGCTATCTGGAATATGTACGAAAACAAAGCGCTTGATTACCATGATTTCTATCTGTTCAAGGGTATTTATAGAGGGTTTTCTATAACGTCTGACAATCATAAAGAAGCAACGATTGATTTTGATTTTGAGGGGGTTTAAATGGCAGTAACGCTACCACCACAACCGCAACCGTTAACATCGCTAGGCCGTGATGAATTTGATGATGCCATGTTTGCGCTTGTTGCCTGGTTTTATGTCATGGTACCGGAGTTTGAGGCGGCAATTTTGGCGCTGGATGCAAACGACGTGCGCGGCTCAAGCAGCACACCGTTCACGCCGAACTCATCAGGGCTTGGGTCAAAAGCGTTTGCAACGCAATCAGGCAAAAGCTGGTTGCCTGGCATGTGGGTGACTGGCGGGTATACGTCGGACGGCAAAGAGTATTGGGCTGGCGTTGTTGAGTCGTACTCTGCAGGCACGCTAACAGTCAATGTAAAAGTTGTCAGTGGCCACGGCACGGCCCGTACATCGTGGCAGATATCGATGTCGCCACCGATAACTGATTTGGTTGGAGATAATGAGGTGGTGGTGCATTCGCCCAATGGGTATGCGTCGACCAACACCAAAATACGCCGCTTTAGCACGATTCATAAAAACAGCGGCTCGGACATTACATACGCTGATAGCGCCACGATTGGAGCTAGTTTTACAATCAATACGCCTGGCATGTATTTGGTTGAAAGGGCCGAAGATTATGCCTCCGCAGGCGGTAATTTTGGCGTTACAGTAAACTCCGCATCGCTCACAACGTCTGTAAATACGCTGGCATTTGCCGAAAGGGTTTTGATGGGGGAAATAACATCGCTGAACGGCATACAAGTGATTAGCACAATAGCCGAGTTGTCCGCTGGCGATGTGCTAAGGCCGCATGACGGGGCTTCCAGCCTCGACAGCACAGCAAATGCTTTTTATATGAAAGTGAAGCGAATCAGATAGTCGGCCAGCAAGGAGAATCACAATGCCTGACTTATTAGTAGAGCTGCCATCCGGTCGGCAGGATATTATCAATATAGACCAGACTGGCGCGTATTACGATCCTGCAAAGGTGTTGTGGGACACGCGCACGGACGGAGTAATGCCCGCCGTTACGCTAGGCAAAATGCAGCGATCCGGATCAAACTTGATAACGCTGGAAACTCATACCGCGCAACACTTGGCCGCTGCTTTGTCCGAATCAAAAGCGGCTAAACTGGTTGAGCTAAAAGCAGCCTACGATGCTGCAAACTATGCCGACATCGAGCACAACAGCAAGATCTGGCGCGCGGATCAAGCTACTCAGCAGTTGCTTTCTTCTGTGCTATCTGTCGGCAGCGTTCCTGCGGGTATGTATTGGCGCGATGTAACTGAAACGCAAAATCCGGTGGCGTTTGCAGACCTGCAGGCTTTGGCTGGCGCAATTCTCGCACGGGGATTGACGCTCGATTCAAACCTGGACACAAAAAAGGCCGCCGTGGCGGCTGCTACAAGTGTTTCAGAAATTGATGCCATTAACTGGTAATTAGAACAAGAGGAAGCGGTCGGCAGCATGAATAAAGTACATCCATTGGTGCCATGGATTGGCGGTAAACGCCGTCTTGCAAAGAATATTTTGCCATTGTTTCCACAGCATGATTGTTATGTGGAACCATTTTGTGGTGCGGCCGCATTGTATTTTATGAAGGATCAGGCCGCCGTTGAAGTGCTCAACGATATCAATGGTGAATTGATTAATATGTACCGTGTGGTGAAGCGCCACCTGGATGAATTTGTCAGGCAGTTTCGTTGGACGTTAACAAGTCGTGAAATTTTCGAGTGGCTGCAAATAACACCGCCTGAAACGCTAACCGATATTCAGCGTGCAGCACGGTTTTATTATCTGCAGAAGCTGGCGTTTGGTGGGAAAGTAAATGCTCAAACATTCGGCACAGCAACAACCACTGCGCCACGCCTGAATTTGCTTCGGATAGAAGAAGACTTAAGCCAGGCACACTTAAGGCTGGCGAGGACTTATATCGAACACCTTGAGTGGCAAGATTGTATCAACAAGTATGATCGCGAGCATACCCTGTTCTATTGCGATCCCCCATATTGGTGAACAGTTGGTTATGGCGTTGACTTCGGGTTGGATCAGTATGACCGGATAGCACAGCTCGCAAGAACGATAAAAGGCAAAATGATCATATCGGTTAACGATATCCAAGAGATGCGAAAAGCATTCGATGGATTGCATATGGAAACGGTTTCAATCAACTATGCTGTTGGTGGTGTACAAGGCCGCACAAAACGCAGCGAATTAGTGATTAAAAACTTTTAGAGTCAGTTCCAAATAAAGTGAAAAATCGTACCAAACAGCGCGGCGGGTTACAGTAATTTCATCAATTATCCTCCTGAAAAATTTACTCAAGCAGGATAATGCGATTCTGCGACTATTTTAAGGTGGAAGGGTTGGAGGCTTACGATTTTATTGCAAGTTATTGATTTGTTGGTGCTGTTGCGCGGAATCGAACCGCGGACCTACTGATTACGAAGCATGTCTGCAAATTATAGATATTTATAAATCAAACACTTACAGCGCTTGCCACAGTCAAAATCGGTGTCATCCAACCTCAAGTAACGGTATTTCAGTCACGGCTTGACACAAATTTGACACAGTCAATTTGGGAGTACCCTAAATCACTTACAACTGATGTAACGAGTTGTTGAAACAACATGCAGATATAAAAATTCTGCGCATCAATATTTGGAGCGATCAATTCCTTAACCTGACAGCGTTTTATGCAAGGTTCTAAGCGCCGCACTAATTTGCTGGTATTTGTTCTAATTCTTGGTAAGTTCTTTTGATGTGTGCGCTTCTTTCATCAAGGACAGTAATGCCTTATTTACAGCTTCATCGCTTGGAAATGCCTTAGCTACTTCCGGATCAAGTAGAACTATATTATGTGCTTCAGCATATGCCATGGCATACTTGCCACGAACGCCTTTCCCTAGATCTTCACGCTTATATTCAGATCTCAATTCATCCTTTACCTTAGCCTTCTTCATAAATTTTCTTCTCTTGCTTAGTCATTTGACGTGCGCTGATGATTCGTATCATTGTATCCAGTTCAGTATGAGACACTACAACATACTTTCCAGTTCGTGTTACTCCAAAAGTCAGCAATCGGTGCTCATCTATGGAATGATCTGGATCATTGAACGTTAACGCTAAATTGTCACCAAATACCGTAGCTGCCTCTTGAAACGATACGCCATGTTTCTTGAGATTAATTTCAGCCTTGCTCTTATTCCACTCAAAATCCACAAAAAATTAACTTCCCGCGCTTGAATAATTGCCTAACATCGCAAATAAATCAAATATCGTACCGTTGACGGTCGCATAGGTACGTAACTTGCTGTGACACGATGAATTAAAAATAGAATGAGAATAACAAGTTCAGTTCCAAAAATCAAAAGGTTGAAAAAATACCGTATCATCTGTAATGTAACACATGTAACATTACACTGAATTGGATTCAATATATGAGTATCGGAAAAAGTGGCCGAGTGGTAATTGAAATAGACCCCCGTCTTAAAAAAGAGAAGTGGATCCAGTTAGTTGGACACCAGAGGGTCAAAGTTAAGGAGTTATTTTCTGTATGATTATTTTTATAAATAAGAGGAGTACAGAAAATGAGCAAGAAACGCAGAAATCATTCGCCGGAGTTTAAATCAAAAGTTGCACTGGCGGCAATCAAGGGCGACAAGACACTAACCGAGTTATCCCAGCAGTATGGCATCAACAGCAATCTGATTGTGAAGTGGAAGAAGCAGCTGATTGAGAACAGCACGGAAGTATTTGCGTCAGGTAAGGGGTTGGCGCCGGATCGGGAGTCAGAAATTCAGTCACTGCAAGCCAAGATTGGTCAATTGACCATGGAGAATGATTTTTTGTCCAAAGCGCTCGGTCGCTAGATCGGGCGCGGAGGAAAGATATGGTTCAGACGGCACATCAGCTACCAAGGGCGCGGCGTTGCGAATTGCTGGATATACCAAGATCAAGCAGTTATTATCAACCGCAACCGGTAGCTAAAGAAGACCTGTTGCTGATGCAATTGATTGACCGGATTCACATGGATAAACCTTTTCTTGGTTCGCGGCGAATCGTAGATGCGCTGGTAGAACAAGGCCATAAAGCAGATAGAAAACATGTGCGGCGTTTAATGCGGCTCATGGGTATACAGGCGATTCATCCTGGCCCTAAGACTTCGAAGCCACATCCGCAGCACAAGGTATATCCATACTTGTTGCGAAATCTGGAGATCAACCGGGCCAATCAGGTGTGGTGCAGCGATGTGACCTATCTGCCGATGGCATCCGGTTTTCTTTATCTGGCAGTCATCATGGATTGGTATAGCCGCAAGGTGCTGAGTTGGCGTGTATCTAACAGCCTGGATGCCAGTTTTTGTGTTGATGCGCTTGAAGAGGCGATTTACCGTTATGGAACACCGGGTATATTCAATACAGATCAGGGCTCACAGTATACCAGTGAGGCCTTCACCGAAGTTCTGGAGAACCACGGGATCAAGATCAGCATGGATGGCAAAGGTGCCTGGAAAGACAACGTATTTGTTGAACGCCTGTGGCGCAGCGTCAAATATGAGGAAGTTTATCTCAATGCCTATGAGTCAGCGTCTGAGGCTAAACAATCGTTGGCAAAGTATTTTCACTTTTACAATGAAAACCGGAAGCACCAGACCTTGATGGCTACGCCAGATCAGGTTTATTATGAGTCGGTCAGGCTGCAAGATGCTGGTTGATATGTCGGAAAATAACTCCTTAGGAACCTGTCCAGAAAATGGGATCCACCTCTAAGAACTGTATGCTGTATTAAGAAGGAATGATCTTAATCTCAAAGATTGGTTTGTGAAATCTGCCGAGAGTTACATTGCTAATAACATTCAGGATACCCTGCCTTTTGAAGAGCATGGGTATCAAACGAAGGAAGCCTCGAATGAAACCGTTTGATAATTATTCAGTGTCTTTTGGTCGCCACGAAACCTTTACACTTCGTTTTGGTTGGCTTACGAAAGGTTTTAATGCCTGGAATCAAGATCCCGCTATTTTTGAAAAAGAAGATGCTACAGTTGTTTTGGGTGTCGGCAAAAATATGGTGCATGCGATTCGTTATTGGTTAATTGCAAGCCAGATTTTTGATATTACTGAACGTGCATTAGAGCCTACAGAACTTGGGAAGCGTTTATTTGATGTTGAAAATGGCCATGATCCCTACCTAGAAGATGATGCAACAATTTGGCTTATTCATTGGTTAATTGCGTCAAATGCACAAAATGCCACAACATTTTTCTGGTTTTTTAATAAATTCCATAAACCAGAATTTACTCAAAAGGAATTATTAGAAACATTACGCCAATTTGTTCAAGAAAATACAAGTACAAAAATAGCTGATAATACCTTAAAACATGATATAGCTTTACTGTTACGCACTTACGAAACAACTATCGACTTTAAAAAAATACCGATTGAAGAAGGGCTTGATTCTCCACTTTCTTTACTCGGTTTAATGTATGAAACGGGTGATGCAAAATATCACGAATCTAAACTTGAGAATCGGTGGAATCTTCCCATTGCCCCGTTTAGTTTTGCGGTTACAGAAGTTTTTAATGCAACTCAATTAGCAAGCCTGCCTATAGCCCAATTAATGGCTAATGATGGTGTTTTTGCAGCGCCAGGGACTGTTTTTAGGCTCAATGAGCAAGGTCTAATCGCTAAACTGGAAGAAATGATAGCTTGGCTGCCGGGTAATTTTGAATTGAGAGAAACAGCGGGTATCCATCAATTATATAAACTCAAACAAATTGAACCATTGGATGTTTTAGAAAAATTCTATAAAGAATCTAACATCACACAACCAGCGGAGTCTGAAGTATGAAACTTGCAAATTTTTTGAAAGTTAATACGCGTTATACAAGATCGATTAACCTTGAACGTGACTTCAATGATAGCTCAAGCAAATGTTCATACATTCCTACATTTCGCGCAGTTCAAACATTATCCCGTTTTGCTGAAACGATCCATAATGCTGAATCTCCGAGAGCTTGGGCACTTGTTGGACCTTATGGTTCGGGTAAATCAGCCTTTGGTTTGTTTCTTAGTCAATTGCTCAGCAAACCAGGTTCGACACCATCACAGCAGGCATCAAAAGTTTTAAAACGTGCCAATCCTAGCCTTGCAGAAGACATTTCCAAGAAGCTTGAGAGTACAGATGGATATTGTTGCATTCATTTAACAGGTAGTCCCGAAGCGCTGAGTAAAAGACTTGTCAAAGCAATGTTTATTGGTGCTCAGACGTTTTTTAGCGGCAGACGTGGACCAACACCTCAAATTATAAAAACCCTTCAGAGTGCATCTAAAGACAAATTCATTGCCACATCGGAAATTATTGAATTAATTTCTACACTTCAGGCATCTGTTCATCGTTCACAGGGCGCTGGTTTACTGATTATCATTGATGAATTAGGTAAGTTTCTTGAATTTGAAGCGAGACATCAAAACGGGGACGATATTTCTTTATTACAAGCGATTGCGGAAACTGCGTTCAAGTCAAATTCAATTCCATTGCATTTTGTAGTGTTATTACATCAAGCTTTTGAGCAATATTTCCAGGGGCTTGGAGAAAAATTAAAGAATGAGTGGAAAAAAGTACAAGGCCGATTTGAAAGCGTCCCATTTTTAGAATCAACCGAGCAAGTCTTACAAATTCTCGCTGCATCACTTATTTCCAATTTGGATAGTGAATCTAATAGCAGAATATCTGATTATTCTAATCGGATTGTTGATGCACTTACTACCAACAGTGCGCTGCCAATCGGACTGAACGTTTCTACTGCGTATCAATTATTTAAAAATTGCTTTCCCATACACCCTTTAACTTTGTTGCTATTACCCACGCTCTGCCAGAAAGTTGCTCAAAATGAACGTACTTTATTTACCTATTTAGGCAGTCATGAACCGCATGGTTTTCTGGATACTTTAAGTCGTCTTGAAATAACAGACAAAGAACTACCTTGGGTAATGCCGTGGGAAATTTATGAATATTTTATTCTTAATCAACCTGGGCTTACTATAGACCATGCCACGCATCGCCGATGGGCGGAGGTTGTAACAGCATTAGAGCGCCTTGGGGATGCACCGATTGAAGAAATTCATTTACTTAAAACAATTGGATTGCTAAACATTGTCGGCGCACAAGGCGGATTGAAAGCATCTAAAGAAATTCTTTCACTTTGCAACGCAAATGATGAAACAACTCTTAATCATGTTTTAAATTCGTTAGAAGACAAATCGATCGTCACCTATCGAAAATACAGTGGTGAATATCGTGTCTGGCAAGGTAGTGATTTCGATCTAGAAGCTGAGGTACAAGCACAAAGGACTCAACTTGCTAGCATACAGTTGGCAGAGATGCTCAATGAGCGAAGACCACTAAAACCTATCGTTGCAAGGCGTTATGGCATTAAAACAGGAACATTACGTTATTTTAATCCAATATTTATCGATAAATTTAATGCAACACAAATTGCGCACACACAGGTGCCTACACTTTATATATGTTTCCCTGAAACATATGAAGACGAAGAAACGTTTCACCAATGCTTGAGTAAGCTTGGGAATTCACTAGCTGCCGGGGTTATTTTAAATTCAATCACAACGCTGAAAGGATCATTGCTTGAGGTAATTGCCTTGCAAAAAGTTCAACACAGTAGTCCTGAACTAGCTTCGGATCCAATTGCTCTACGCGAATTAAAGGATCGTTTAAGCGCAGCAATTAAAAATGAAAGAGTTGCCATAAACGGTATTCTTGAAGAACCACACCGTTCAATATGGCAATGGGACTGTCAACACAGACCAATTAACAACAAACGCGAACTTCAAGAATTGTTGACTCACATTTTAGAGGAAAATTACACTAAAACACCTATTCTTCACAACGAATTAATTAACCGCGAGAAACCATCTTCAAGCGCAATCGCCGGTCGTAAGAAACTGTTGCTCGCAATGCTTCAAATGGAATCAACTGAAGACCTGGGTATAGAGAAGTTTCCTCCTGAGAAGGCGATCTATCGTTCAGTTCTACGTGCTAACGGCCTTCATACGCAAACAAACCAAGGCTGGCAATTTACTGCACCAGAATTTAATGAAACATCAAATATAAGTTTCCAACCACTTTGGTTAGCAATAGAGGATTTCTTTGACCGTACTGAGCAAGAACCACTAAAAGTATCTCAGTTATATGAAGAGCTATCAGATTCACCATTTGGAATTAAAGCGGGGCTTCTTCCTGTATTTTTTTTAGCGGCTTATCTGATTTATAAAGATGAAACAGCTATCTACGAAGATGGCTATTATTCGCCATTCATGACGCAGGAATTGTTAGAAAAAATCCTAAAATCGCCTGACACATTCTCGATTCAGCGTTTTAGAACGGATAATTTGAAAGATCAATTGTTTAAGAAGTATGCACAAGCCATCACGATGGACAACCCATCTGAAGTCAATATGATGAGTGTTCTCAAACCATTATCTCGCTTCATGGTCAACTTGCCGGACTATACCAAGAGAACGAAAAAAGTGTCAGAAAAGGTACAAAAGATACGTGAACATTTCTTTTCTGCAAAATCGCCTGCGCAATTGTTGTTTAAAGACTTACCCATTGCTTGCGGATTTGAGCCCATTCACCCCCAAACAACAAATGAAAAACTTGAAGCTTTTTCTAATGAATTAAAATCCGTTTTTGCTGAGCTTCGTATTGCCTATCATAAATTGCTCAGCGAATTTAGAGCGATGCTCAAGAATGCGTTTCATGAAGATGAGAAAATACCATTTTCTGAACTGCGTGAACGCTTACGAGGTCGTTACGGTCCGCTTCAAACATACACAATAGACACACAGGGGCTAAAAGCATTTTTGGGACGTCTAGCTGACCCTTATGGCGATGATGCTCATTGGTTAAATAGTTTGGCAACTTTTATAGCTCGTAAACCACCTGAGAAATGGCTTGATGAAGATATCAACATAGTCGAATACCGACTTGTGGAGTTTTCAAAACGATTACGTGATTTAGAAAGGTTGCGAATACACTATGAAGAAAACGCTTTAGCTTCACAGAATCCTAAGATTGAAGTCGTCATGCTTCGGACTGTCCGTCAGGGTGGCAATGATTACGATGCAATTATTGCGCTTGATGAGTCCAAAAAGAAAGCAATTAATGATAAGTTAGCAAAAATTCAAGATATGTTGAATGAATTGCAAACAGATGATCTGCGTCTGGCAGTTTTAGCGAAGCTTTTTGAAGATCAACTAGTAGAACAAAAAAATAAAGAAGATCAACCATTATCTCCAGCTAAAGGGAACAAATAATGAGTGAGAAAAAAATACGCCATGTTTTAGGTCTTTCTGGTGGAAAGGACAGTTCCGCGCTAGCTATTTTTATGCGCGACAAAGTACCAGAGATGGAATACTTTTTCACGGACACCGGCGCAGAACTTCCAGAAACTTATGAATATTTGGATAAATTAGAAGCTTATTTGGGCAAACCAATTAAGCGTATCAATGCTACTCGCACATTTGATCATCTGTTAAAAAATCAATATAACGATTTCTTACCGTCACCCAATACACGCTGGTGTACACGTGAACTCAAAATAAGGCCCTTTGAAGAGTTCGCAGGTAATGATGAGGTCATTAGTTATGTAGGTATCCGCGCTGATGAAGATCGTGAAGGATACGTCAGTACTAAACCTAATATCAAAGCAGTTTTTCCTTTTAAAGAAGCGGGCCTTGTCTATATGGATATCATGCGCATCCTAGATGATTCAGGACTTGGTATCCCCGCCTATTATGAATGGCGTAGTCGATCAGGGTGTTATTTTTGTTTCTTCCAACGCAAAGCTGAATGGGTTGGTCTTAAAGAACGTCACCCGGATTTATTTGATGCGGCAAAACGCTATGAAAAATTTGATTCCGAAACAGAAACACGTTACACCTGGTCACAGGGCGAAAGCTTGGATGAACTAGAAGCCCGATCTGAAGAAATTAAGCGAAATGCAAGTCAAAAGTTAAAATCAACTACTGTTATCAGCTGGCAGGATACTCTAGCGATAATTGCGGAAGAAGAAACAGATGAATCTTGTTTGATTTGTTCTTTGTAATCTTTACAAACAAATTTTGTTTATCTTTCAAATAGAATCTAATTTTAATATCAAAGAATATTTCACAACATAACTCAATAGTATGTCTCATACTAACAATCTAATTTCTTTCTTACGACATTACGGACCTATCCCCGCTGGGGACAACATGTACGACGAGCTTATCCAATCCGAGATCGAACGGCATGGTATTGATCCAGCAATTCACATTACTCCAGCCAGATTGCAGAAGATCCGGAAGAATTTTGAGTCATCTGAACCTCGCAACGTAATACTGACGGGGACGGCCGGTGATGGCAAAACCTACCACTGTCGACGAATATGGACAGATTTCGGTGGCGACCCGGAGCAATGGAAAATGGGGAAGAAGATTTACTCACTCACACTTCCTGCTTCCAAAAAAAATCTTACGATTGTTAAAGACTTGAGCGAATTAACAGTAAGCGAGAAAAACGACTTACTTGCTAATCTAGCTATTGCAGTGTCTGGCGAAAATAAAAACGATGTTTATCTTGTGGCTGCTAATGACGGTCAACTTTTAGCAAGCTGGCGTGATTGGTCAGATTCCCAGGATCAAGAAAACCATAGAATTTTCAAAATTGTAGAGGATATGCTTGTTGATGAACGAACAAGCGACGATGCTCTTAATTTGAATCTGCACAATCTTAGCCGTCTAGATGCATCGGAGCATTTTCAGGAACTTGTCGAACAACTAGTCGAACATCCTCAATGGTCACAATGTGAAGGTTGTGACATGCTCAATGAAGATGGGTCAACGATTTGCCCCATTCGTATAAATCGGGAACGACTCCGTAACGGAGGTGACGAGTCAGTTTTCCGAAAGCGCCTCGGAGAGTTAATGAAGCTTGCGCGCGCTAACCGCATGCACATACCTATACGAGACCTCCTTCTTCTTGGTGTGAACATACTTTTGGGTGACCGGCAGGGGAAACAAATTTTGTTGACTTGTCGAACAGCGAAGAATCGAGCAGAAAAGAGGGATTATCGACTGACAAATCCATACGCAAACGTATTTGGGTCAAACTTGCCTGAACGTCAGCGGCAACAGTATCAGGTTTTCAACACACTTGAAGCTTTCGGCATTGGACGCGAAACAGATAACAAATTTGATAATTTACTTATTTACGGGCTATATGATAGTTCAGCACTCTACGAAGAGCTAGTGTCGATGGACATTCATTACGGAGCACAGGCCTATGAAGCATATCTACGTGATTATCTTGAAGGGGAACGAGAAAATATAGACGAGTTTATGAATGCTCTGTCCCGGCAAAGGCAGCGCCTTTTCTTTTCTTTGCCGACAGAAAGTGCACTGGACCCATGGAGACTAACCATTTATCAAGCATCAGGTAAGTTTTTAACATTTGTAGACGGACTGGTAAATAATAGTGATGTGTCAAGCGTGACTGAACTTTTGGTTCGTGGCCTCAATAGAACGTTTTGCGGTATGATGATCGATGATGGTGCAGAACTATATCTTGCCTCCTCTGGAGGTGATGGGCGTGGCAGGATAGCATCTCTTCTCAATTATGATCTGCCGACAACTAGGCATCGAAGAGACCCCTACCTAAACTTTTCAATAGAAACAGACGGAGCAGCGCCACGCTTGCAAATTATTGATCCCACGAGCCAAGGTGATGGCATCGTTGACAGTCTTACTCTTCAGCTAACTCACTTTGAGTATCTTGTACGCGTGGCAAATGGCAGCCTGCCAGCAAGCTTCTCGCGTCAGTGTAATGAGGATTTCCTCGATTTCAAATTAAGGCTCATCAAAAGACTTGATGATCTAATCGGTGAAGAATCTTCTAGTGATGAAATAAGTTTACAAGCAATAACAGTAGATGAGTGCGGACGAGTGCATGCCGACAACATTCGCATCAGATTAGGATCATGAATATGCGTCTCGAAGCTCCTGCTAATTACAGAAATGATGTTAATGTCTGGGTTGATGAGGCTATTTGGGGACATCGTCTATATAATGACCAGACACCATGGCTTGTATTGTTAGAATTCCTTGCAATCTTTCAATCAAGACATGCTGAGGGCAAAGCACTGCATGGGGTTGATCGCAACGGAGTGCATGAAACATTTACTTACTATATTCCACGTCTAATTCCATTACGACAGCTGGTTTTCAATAATCCGAATATTCGTTATGTTGAGGACAACCATCAATCTGACCCAGAACGTTGGCGTACCTGGTTAAAAGCATTACCTTCTGATGAAGACTTTGGGTATCTACAAGCGCGCTTTGGTTCGTTTGCAAGGCTAGGCCGTGTGGTGGAATTCTTCCAAACAACTGCAATTGAACCACATCGTCAGCGTCGATGGAGTTCTCGTTTTCTATTTCCATACGGTCCAAATTGTCTCTATGCAGATTTGCCCACAAATATAAATGGAAGTCCAGATCGGCGCTTCTTCGCACGAAGCGGTGAATTACTTTACCTTATGCTAAATCGTAGTGGCAAGGGCATAGAAATAGCGAAGATGATTTCAGAAAAGTTACTGCGGCAAGACGAGACTTGGAATCGTGTGGTTCGTGCATTGCTACCGGAGAATTACCGGATCGATTCAAATCTAGTTTCAAGCACAATAGGTTATCTTCCTTTCACCGAACGTGCTGAATATGAAGAGCTTGCGGTAACCTGGACTCAGCTTCTCAAATTAAACCTATCTGGGGAAGTGCTGCTAGACCCATTGATGCGCCTTTCAGCTTTGCACATGCTACTTTACATGCTACGAAGGGCTAATGAAGAGATTGGCGACCCAAGTGAGCCTAGATTTGTATTAGAAATAGCCTCGCCAAGAAGATCGACGTTGTTTGAACTCTCAAAGGAAAATTTCGGAGCAAATCGGAAACTATCAACGCGTGCAGTTCGGGCATATATCGAATCCGCAAAAAATGACGAGCGATGGAATACCGCACTACAGGCAAGATCACCCTCCCAGGAAGTATGGAAATACCTTACTACACGCTACGAATGGAAACACGATGGTGGACAGCCTTCAGGCGATCCGGAAATGATATTTGAAACCCTTAGAGATTACGCAGATAAGCGTCATCAACAACACGTTGCGAAAGTACATATGGAATGGACAAGACAAATTGGACTAGCAGTATCACGTCGAGGTACGGGCACTTGGTACTCGCCTGATGATTCACTGCTAAAAGCACTTGTCATGTGTACTGTTGACGAAGGTCGCGAAGAGTATCACCGGTTTCTTTCCAAATTGTATGATCGTTTTCGATTGGTTATTGGTGCCACTGAGGCCGAACGAGCCTTTGGAGTTCTTCCAACCGATCAGAACGCATTTATGCAGAATACGCAACGATTAGAGCAGCGCTTAAGGACTTTGGGTTTGTTGCGCCGTCTTTCAGATGATTGTGCTTACGTCGAAAATCCGTTCAGAGGCAATGTATGACAAGAAATGAGCTCATTGCATCGGTAGCGCTCGACTTTATAAAGGCACATCTAAATCAGGAACCCGAAGGTTCCTTGCGCTTTTGTATACTTGGGTTAGAAGCATCTCTTGTGCGCTCAATTGCGATGGCAGTTTTGGCAGATTCAGATGCAGTCTCTGTCATCTCAGTCAAAATCTCTTCCTTTTTTGATCCAGAAAGCACGCTGCCATTGGATGCAAAAAGCGACCAATCCATTACACACTGGCGTCACTGTCGTTTAGAAGATGGAACGCGTGCGGTACTCTTTGTTGCATCTCAAGAAGAGCTACAGCGTAATGATAAGAGCGTTGAAAAAATTACAAAAATTGAAACTGATATTCTAAGAGTAAGCTATGATAGTTGGATTGATAAGGTTGGATTGACATCTAACTATCTTGATGAACATAGACGATATCACCTACTTACGGCTCTTCAATCTGCAAATCTTACCCATGCCGCACGAACTATAGAGACGTTTGCAGATTTTGTGCTAGCCATCTCGAACGGGGTTATTTCTAAAGGACTCCCTTTACAAAAGGCCATAGACAATGCCCTTCCTAGTCTAAGACTTCCTCGCTATTCAGGATATTTTGATCGCATACCCGAGCAAAAGCGTCGTTCCCTCGGTGAGTGGAACAAGATATTCAAGAGTCTCCATAATAAAGTTAGGCCACTTCTTGTTCGAGAAACAGAAAATGGTGAACCTATTCCCCGTGACCAGCTTCTGACAAATTTCAAAAATCTCTCGGATCGACTAGTCGATTCAGAACGAATGACCATACAGAGCTTTCTTGATGCTGATTTGCGTATCGATGATTGGTCTGATGCCCAAAGAGGATTAGCAGACCTAGATTGGAGGTCAATCTCTAGCCTGTTCGAAGGCATTATGAAAGTAGCTTCCTCGTCTCTAGGAGAACAAACGATCAAATTCTTTGACGATGAATTCGATGATATGCTGGAAGACGAAGAGCGTGAACTCCTTTCAAGAGTTTTTCCTAAGGAACCTTCTGATGATCTACGGGAATTCTTTGAGACACACCGAGAACACCTAGCACGCGATAAAAAACTGTCTGGAAAATGGGAACGTTATATTTACTATAACCCGCAAGTTCATCAAGATTTTATTGTGGGATTGCTGGAAAGCCTTAATAACTTGCGCCGTCGCGCAAGTGACGAGGAATTGAAAGAGAATAAACTGACAATACGGATTCCTAATGCCCGAGCAAAAAGTTTTTGGCGTGGAAAGAACACAAACGTTGCACGATATCTTGCCTTCCGTTACCGAGGACTTCAAACAATCCTAGGCGAAAATATAGAGTTGGATTTTGGAAAATTGTGGGACTTTTATTATCCAAAAATCGATGATGATCTTGCTAAGATCACGTCTGGATCAAAAGATGCTCGCTCAATCAAATTCGAGGTCACTCTGGATCCTGAAGGTTCAAAGACTAAGCTTATTTTCTACTGGGAAATGCCGGTCGATGCTATTGCAATTGCCTTGCCTGAGGATTTATTAAATGTCGCTAACCAGGATAAAGAGCACGCTTTATTACCGACAGCAGATATTGCAAGGCAAGCTGTCAGTGCTAAAGGTAGTATCCAGCGTATAGCGCTCAATGATGTTAATACCATCCGGGATGTCACCAATACAAATGATGGAAGGCTAGTCGCCCCTAACAAAGATAGCGGGGACAAAGGCACATCGTTCTTGTCTGCACTCGATGAAATGTCGAGCGTGCTGGGAGCGCGCAGCACAAAAAGTATACGTGAAGCCTTTGAGAGATTTTTAGTTTTGTATACAAAGGCTGTAAGAGATTGGGTCACACCAGAAAGCCTCGGAATTGCATCAGATGCTTTTATAGAACAAGCGACAACCTATGGTGAGCTTCTTGATACTCTTTTAGAACATGCAAATAACGATCTCTCACGACAAAGGCTTTGGCAGGAGATTTTGCGTTTTGGTATTGCAAATGTCGGCGCTGGCACTCCTGCAGCTATTATCACACCGTGGCACCCGATGCGACTTGCTGAAATAAGTATTAAGGCACGCCAATCTGCGAAGCTGATCAATAATATTCTCAATGCTAAAGAAGACGATATTTTTCGTGCTGATTTGTTGTTTAACCAGATACAGACTGAACTCATTTCGAATTATTATCCAGAAGTCTGTATTGGTTTTGATCAAGATCAACCAATTCTTCTTGCAGCAGCTGACACAATATACGATTATACCCTTGCAGAACCGCCATTACGTGGAATACGCCCGAATGGGGATGAGGCGCTTGACATTGAACCAGCAATAGCAGCCAAAGCTATTGGAAATGTCGGTGAGCAATACCTTAAACTTCTCCCTCACGAACGTAGTAATTTCTCAATAGTGCTTTATAACGCCGAGTCTAAAGCTCTACCGAGTGCTCTAGCTTCAGAGCTATCAAGTAAAGTCGAGCAGGAAAACGATCTGCAATGTGATCTATTGTTAACACACTCGGAACCCAAGCGTATTAGGCGGATTTATGAACAACAAAATGTTGCCGTTAACGAAGAATCCGGATCGGTCATGGCTAGCGAAGCAGCAAGGAATTTCCTCTCTAGACTGCGAATTGGCTTTCTTGATGCCGCCAACATCCCTGATGATGACGATAATCGGGCTGCTGATCTTGTAGCACTTCAAGATGTTATTGCACGGAATGCAAAACTAGTCTGGAAACGGGCACCCGGTGAAAGACATCCTGAATTGATTGATCATGTTCCGGCGCGCTGGTCTAGACGCCGCCCTATAGGTTTAGCTGATACAGCAACAGCAGTTTATCTAGCTTGCCCTGTTCAGCCTCATGTAGGCCAAAGCTACCTCAATCTTATTCAGAGTTTCCTCGAGGGCGATAACGCAATGCCGAGTAATGTTATTCCAGCACGTGAAGTTAATTTCCGTGATGTCGATATTGGCGATGTATTTCGTCAGACACATAAATTAGGTGAATGGGTTGTTAACTTCGACGAATTAGTTGATCGTCGTCTCTTGAGCAACAACGGGGTTCATGTCATCCGTCATATTCATGATCGGCATGTAGATCGTAATATTGTTGTATCGACAACCTCTAGTCCCAGACTCCTTCGTGTACTTCTGAAACAACGTTTGGAACGAATTGATCCGGCAATTATCAACGGAAATGAGACCGTTATTGACCGTCTTATTGAGCAGGCCAATGCACTGTCCGGTCAGGTCGTGATGCGCGCAGCACGTTACGGTCATTATGCCAACGAATTACTTGGCATTGTTTTATCCATGGAGCGAATCAGGTCGGGACTGGGAAGTGCAAATTTACCGCTTGGTTGGTTTTTTCTTGATGATTTGGCCGATTGGTTCGGTCAGCGGGAAGAACAGATTGCCGACATCATGGCGATTGCTCCTCGTATTGTGAATGGAATGCCTGTTCTAAAGATTGCAATTTCTGAAGCTAAGTTTGTCAGTTCTCGTGGTTATAGAACTCAAGCAAAGAAATCTGCAAAACAACTTGAGGAGACTGTGGCACGTCTTAGTCGTGCCATTGATCCAAAACACAACCGAATAGACCGTGAAATCTGGCTACATCGATTAGGGGATTTCATGATAGATGGCATGGAGCCGTTTAATCCAGATTTGATGAAAGGTTGGGATTTACACAAATGGTCAGATGAAGTCAGACAAGACAAAATTCCGATTCAACTTGCAGGATTCTCACATGTTTTCATTCATGACACTGAAGAATGTGTAGATACTGGAGATGCGATACCTTTAAAAGGAATGCCTCATTGCACGCAGCAAGTATTTGACAAGACAAGTGTTTCTGAATTTATTCGATCTTTCGCTCAGCAAAATTTGGTCTCTGCCTCACAAGTAATAGCAGAAGGTAAAGGGTGGACTGATGCGCTTGTTTCTAAGGAAACAGTCTTTGAAAACGACAAGACCGATAGACTAGTATCACTTGAAGAAACAGAGCAAAATGATCTCGTTACAGCAGAAAAAAATACAAAGTTACAAATAGAATCAATAGCAGAAGGCCCTAAAGATGCTCTTTCAAATAAATTGTTAAAAATGTGGTCATCTAACCAATTCGCGGAATGGGTGAAACAAGTTTTTGACAAATCAAGTGATGTGGAGTCTTCTCAACTCACAACTAAGCACCAATCAGCTTCAACCAATCAGGAAGTGTCTGAAAACAAAGAGTGGAACAATACACATGTTTCTAAAGAATCAGTATCGAACAACAAAATCGATAGCTCAGGACCTTCAGAAGAAACAAAAAACATTAATTCACAAACACCAGAAGTTGAAAATATACCATTTCAGCTAGAATCTGAGATTGGGAATAACGAAGATGCTATATCAAATGAGTTGCTAAAAATGTGGCCATCGCGCCAACTAGCAGAATGGGTAAGTGCAGGTATTGTTTCAGATGAAGAAGACGAAGATACTAAAGCCTGGTTGGATTCAACGGTCAAAGCATTGCAGAGAGCATTGCGCGGCTATGAAATGACCGCAGAGCTTATTGGAGCACGATTAACCCCCAACGCGGCGCTCGTGCGCTTTCGGGGATCGGATGACTTGACTGTTACAAAGGTCGAAAGGAAGCGACAAGAATTACTAACATCCCATGCTGTTGATGTCATCAATATCTTGGCTGCGCCGATGGAAATTATCATCATGGTAAAACGGCCACATCGGGCAATATTGCATTTACGTGATCTTTGGCGACGGCGCCAACTACCTTCAACCGCGCCTGAGTCAAATAACAGTCTACTGCTTGGCGCAAAAGAATCGGATGGTGAATTGTTATATTTAAATGTTGGCAATGAGTTTGGAGGACATCAATCTCATGGGCCTCACACATTGATCGCTGGTGAAACGGGAAGCGGTAAAGGCGTCCTGGTACAGTCCCTCCTGCTAGATATTTGTGCAACAAATTCCCCGAAAAGAGCGCGCATACGTATGATTGATCCTAAGGCCGGGATTGATTTTCCGTGGCTGCGTAATATGCCGCACCTTGATGGTGAATTAATCACTGAGCAGAGTCAGGCTATTCATGCTTTGGAAGAATTGGTTGCTGAAATGGAGAGAAGGAATAGGTTGCTGGCCGAGACAGGTGTCACTAAGCTCGATAACTATAATTCCAAAGTCTCAGCTTCAGAACAGCTTCCGCGCATATGGCTGTTTCATGATGAGTTGGCGGACTGGATGATGATGAATGAATACCGGGACGCTGTAGATCTGAATGCAAGCCGTTTGGGAGTAAAAGCACGTGCAGCAGGAATTAACCTTGTTTTGATAACGCAACGACCTGACAAGGATGCACTGCCAATGCAGCTCCGAGCAAACTTGACGAATCGCCTAGTCTTAAAAGTTGCAGACAAGAAAAATTCGATTCTAGTCCTTGATGAACCCGGCGCTGAGCGACTTTTGGGTAAGGGGCATTTGGCCGCACGCCTTTCTGGCGAAGGAAAAGTCATACTAGCACAGGTTCCGTTTGCGAGTGAGGATGAAATTGTAGAATTAGCGAACATAATCAGAAGGTCGTGGCAGAATCCCCAGATGTCTCTACAATAAATACCCAAATGGGTAATAATTTTAATTTATACAGTTTGGTAGTGATTCAATTCGTATGCGGTCTATTGAAGATACTTTGACAGAACCACCAATTTTTTTTCCTTGTTCCGAGGAAACTCACGAGCCGTTCTTAATTAGAGAAACCTTAATTAATTATCCCTATCAAAATAGACTGCTTCTCTGGGGAACGGTGCAAACAGTAGGTGCCCAATTTGGTGGTAATAGAACTGATGTGAACGATGTATTTGCAATCGCTTGGGCATCTGTTATGCGTGCTTTTGGACTGGCCTCGCCAAGACTGGCTTATGAAGAACACGTTGTTATTCCGGGAGAAATTGGTGCTTGTCATGTTGCATTTACACAATGCCCTTGGAAAATTAGTAAAGCTAATTTTGATCAGGCCAAGCGATCTATGACCGCTTGGACGTCGTTGGAATTTCATCTTTTAGATGAAGTATTCAAATGGTATCGTATCGTTCAATTTCATCGATCAAATAAAGCTGAGCAGGAAGAAATGTTAGCGCCATGGGTTCCACTAGTAACCAGATTTCTAAGAACCCCAAATGACATTACAACATCCAAAAGACAATATCCAAATTGGCACTATTTTGCTTCAAGAAAAAGAGGCATATCTATTATTCGTATGCCCAAAGTGAACATTGCAGCACTTAAGATAATTCTTTCTCCATTTTCACCGGAAATTGTCAGAGGAGAAGAAGCTTATGCTCTGTCTGCAAACGGAATTCTAAATGCAATTCCCTACAAAACTATAGAACGAGGCAAAAAACTTATATCTCTCGTAGAAAACAAGGTGGACAAAAAGATTCTAATTTTGCCAATTGATAGTCATTGTCTTTTCATAGGAGTGAGAACGATAATAGCTATAGAAGGTGAATTTGGTTATCACACATTTCAGAAAGAGCAGCAGTTGTTTTTTGAACGCAGAGCTAAAGAGAATCGCGTTTTTTTTGCAGATTCAAAAATAACTTGGAACATACCGCTAAATGCAAGAAGTATGGAAAGCCTTTGCTTAGAATTGATACGGCGTGAACCGGGTGTTATTCGGGCAAAACCTGTAGGAGACACAAATGATAGAGACGGCGGTCGGGATATTGTTATAGACTGGAATCTTCCTACTCAACACGAAAAATATTGGGGAGAAAATGCAAGTAAAAATGACATTGCTTCAGGTGGAATTAAGACGAAACGCATAATTGCACAAATAAAATGTAGATCCAAAACTATTGGTAAACGCGATGTTCAAGATATTCGTGACACATTGGAACATTATGAGGCTAGTGGTTTTTTATTAATAGCTCATCCAAGAATTAGTTCTTCATTGTTTGATCATTTAGAAAAACTTAGAAATAGTACAAATCAATTAACGGAGTGGTGGGACTCCAGCGACATGGAGCGAAAACTGAAGCGACATCCAGACATTGCTAGGGACTACCCTGATATCCTAAACATTAAAATTGAAAAGTGATTGAACGATTATGATCTTAACTATTTCTTTGAAGTGCAGGGGATAATTTTTCCATTGCTTGTTAATTTTATTTGAGTAAATTGCCTAGAAGGCAAACTAGAAGAACTTACATGAATAGGACGATCATTCCCATAAAAATATATCCTGTCAAAACTAGTATTCTCGCTGATCCATTGAACAACTTCCTCCATATCTTCATCTTCAATAATAAAATCGCAAGCGGCGCCTAGCCGTTCACATATAAATTTTCCGTTGCGTTTTTTTTCATGCGCTGAATGCTGATCTAGTTTTGGCGCTATTCGTCCAGATATCTCTTTTGCAAGTGCCGCTGAGCAAAAACCATATGTTAGCTTGATCATGCCAAAGTAATCGATGACAGGATCCAAGATGTTTGTGGCAAGCTCGTACAGCGCGGTGTATGAATCAGCTTCTTTAGGTACGTTAGGTATTCCTGTTCGGGCCTGTGTTTCGCCACATTCAATGAAATCCCGGTAGGTAAAGTATCGCCCACATGGTGAATCAAGATCAGGAATGGTTTGACTTCGAATTAATCGCATTCCATCAATTTCCCATCGAGCCAGTTTTAGTTTTGTTTCAAATTCTCCGGAATTGGGGCCGTATTCTGAGAAATCAAAAAGATTTAATCCATCTAACTGATTATCAAATGAAACCTGTTCGCTATAGCCATCCATTTCCTCATTCACGAATCGAGATTTTAGATAAAGGTAAGGTAGTTCGAATTCATCGCCATATTCAAATAACTGAAAATCTTGCTGGTGGTATAAAATTTTTACACGATGAATCATTTTTGGAAGCGGTTTACCCAGGAAATCGTCAAACCGCATGAGAGTCAACTTTCCAGAACGAATATGGATTTTGACAAGATCAGCCGATGTAATGTCACCATAGAGCGCTGCGCCACAGCCAATATATATACGCAAAATGGGCGGAAGTTGTTCAACCAGGCTGGTATGTAGTTGTAAAGATTCGTTATCTATATACCAACCTAGTCCTCTAGATGCAGCATCGCTGCAAGCTTTTTCGATTTGTTCCGGTTGAGCAATTTGGAACAATAATTCGGTCGCGGCTCTTTGGGCAATGCCATAATCTGCAAAAAATGCTTTAATGTCGCGTTTTAGTGACGGCTCAAGATGTCGATATGCTTTACGTTTTTCGAACAGACCGAGTGCAAAGTAGACCAATAGATCATCTTGTCGTAGTTTGCTTGCTGTCTCCAGAATAGCATCATCTTTTTGGCTACGCAGAAAACGCAAAGCTTTAGGCAGACTGCCGAATGCTTCAAGTACTTGTGGCAAGTTTTTAACTTCGCTTTTGTCGGGTTCTCTTCCAGTTTCCAGCCATTGTTGCCACAGAGTGTCGAGAAGTATTTGGTGTTCCACATAGCGTGCAGCCATTTTCTCAGCTTTGCTGGGTCTTGGTATGCTACGTACATGGCTAGCAGCACGTAAAAGATTTGAGCGAGAGCGGCTTCTACCGATTAAGAAAAGTTGTTCAGTATCTTTATCCTTAAAAACAAAAAAAATACCGGGTGCTACAGGAATGGAATCCTCATGCAAGTTCTGCTCGATGAATATTTTGAGTTCATTGGGCGTATAAAATTTTTGGAAAGTACCACGGGAGGTCAAAACACCATCATTGAAAGGTTTTCCTTTAGTGGCATTCTGATTAGCCAGCATTACCGATACAACAAGCAATTCTTGCGCTAATGAATAGGCCCCTTGAAGCGCCTCGATGCGCTCATTGATATTTTCAATAACATTGATGACAAAACCAAGATTAACAATATTGGATATATGTTTTTCTTTGTCAGGTGCATAGTGTGGATCCCAACCCAACGCTTGAATGCCATTTTCTTGCAAGCCACGCAAATCGTCACCACGCCCGCATCCGTAATCAAATACACTTCGTGAACCATCCAGAAATCCGAATTTTGCAAGCATTTGGACTGGCGCTGAGAATCCATAACGCACCAAAGCAGTTAAATGCCGCTGGATTTCATCTGTTGAGTAAAATTCATTTACATCTTCAGGTTCTGAAAGATCATTGCCAATCGGAATAAACTCATAATCAATCAGTTGATAACCTTTTTCATTGATTAGCTTTTCCCACTGTTTTTGAAATCCGATTCGAGAAGGATCATCAAACAGCCCTAATGATTCAGCGGTGCTGGTCAATTCTTGGAATTTGCGAATTTCTTTGTGATCGGGTGGCAGGAGTAATTCCTTGCGATGCAAAATCGGAGGATTAAGTGAGTCTGCATAAGAACGTTTGCGAACTTGTTGCGTTCCTGTAAGTTCAACACGCCAGCTTGTGTTTAATTGAGGAAACGGCTTATCAAAAAAACCTGGATAATAAAGAAAAGAAATTGATTCTTTGTTTTCAGAAAGCCGAACAACGTTATAATCTTTACCTCTGTAAACCTGCGCTAACTTTTCTGCAATTTCTACAACCTCGATTTCGGATGTGCTGAGTGAATTAAATGCATCTATGTGCAGGTAACGAGATAAATGAACAAATTTCCCAGTATTGTTCGAAGCTGTCATTGATTAATCTGTGCACACAAAAAAACAAGGACGAATCACTGGCTGATACACGATTAAATTTTCAATACTTTTTTCTTCTTTAAAGCATCAGTCTGACTTAAATCCACTTTCTCCCCCTCATACGCGACAACCACATCTTTCCCAGCAACAGGTTTACTATTGATTGCATTTAATTGATGCACAATAAAATCTTTCCCGGTTTGTTGATAAAAAACTTCGTTTTCCTTGTCGATGTATAAAACCTTGCCTTCATACTGTTTTTTATCTTCGGGTTGTTTGGCCAGGTAAATATTGTAAATGCCGGGTTTGATACCTTCTTCCACTTTCTTGATGGTACCGGTTGTCTCCCACTCATTATTAACCAGTGCCTGAATGATTCTTTGGCCGTTCATTACAATCATGCGAAGTTTTCGAGTTGTCATTTTTTATTATCTGTTCTTTGTTTGGTTTTGGGATTTTGAGTGCATGAATCAGTTTTCAACCTGCTTCCTGATTGGCGAGTTCGTCAAGTATCTTGAACAGATCAAAACTTGTCGATCTTTCTGCGCCATATAAAAAAGCAATCAATTGCAATGCGCCGCTACCTTTTGCTGAGAAGCGTCCATCCTGCAATGCGTTGATGGTGTATTGAATCATGTTCGGGCAGTTTCGGCCCTCTTCAAAGTAATCCTTGACCTTGGTTGTCAGCAGTTTTTTATCATCCCTGGATAATTCACGCATTAATTCCTGTGGATTACGTTTGTCTTTTTTGATCAGGTGATAAATTGAGTCAAGCAGTGAAACAGGGGTATCCTGTTTTTTTGCATGTTGATCCGTTGCAGCGTCTGATTTACCTTCAGTCTGTTGTGACTGCTCATCCGAATCAATGGCGCCTTGTTGCTTTTTTAGTTCCAGGAACTTGCTGAAATGCTTTACATCCAGTCGTGATATCTCTTCCGGCGCACTCAAGTTGAGCCAGTTGATGACTTCCTCTTTGTTAGCTTTATAAAGTCGGGTTAGATCATAGATAGCGGTCACATCGGTACAGCGGCCTGACCGATAGATTTCATCAATCGGATCGGGCAAATCGAGTAATGCGGCATGCGTGGTGATATACGGATTGGTCTTGCCCAGTTGTCTGGCAATATCAGACTTGGTTTTACCGGCTGCGAGTTGCCGCCCAATAAAATCGGCAATTTCTCTTGATGTCAGGTTGTCCCGTTGCAGGTTCTCGATCACTTGATCGGCTTCGCTGTAATCGGTATCGATAAACGCAGGAATGGTTTTCAATCCGGCATTAATACTGGCGCGATAACGCCTGGCGCCGTGATTGATAATATAAGTTCCCTGTTTGTCCGGATTGGGGCGCACCGATATCGGTGATTTTACACCGCGTAATTTTACGGTTTCCGTCAATTCGCGCAGTGTATCCTGATTAAACTCCTTTCTCGGTTGATGAATGTCTTCAATAATCAGGTCAATATCGATTTCAGTTGCTCCTGTTGGTGTTGCTGGTGTTACTGATTTTTCTAGGTCTGCTGTTAGTATAGTTTTTTTAGCGGATCCTCTCTTCTTGTCTGCCATAGAATGTGCGCTTTTATTCTTAGATCTGATTTTAGTGTGCTGTGAACGCTTTTGATGCACATTTAATCCCTTTGGCGATGCAGTCAATACCATTGGAATCATGTGCGATTGATTGTTTTTTTTAGCTAATTTCTATTGAGTTCATTTCACATATAGCGAAATTATATCCTGAAACATTGCCATTTCCTCCTCTGATAGCATTGTTTAAAAATTCTACATTCCTGCTTAACCTGTTTTCTTTATTTTTTGGCTGCTTTTTTATTGTTCTTCTTTCGGTGTTAGCTGGTTTAAAATAACAGCTTTAAAGCCGCAAAACAATGACAAATGCCACTTAAGCGGCTTAAACCACAAAATAAGCACGGTTATTATATGTATAACTTTATTCTGATCACAAATATTTTGCGTATTCTCGATGAAAAAGGTATGACCAAGTCGGAATTGGCCAAGAAAGCAGGCGTATCTATAGCCTTCTTCACTGACCTGACCAACGATAAGGCCAACCCGTCGCTCAGAATCATCGAAGCAATTGCCGAAGCATTGGAAACGCCGCTGCCTATGTTGCTCGACAGTTCCGATATGGAGCTTTCCGATCTCGAAGTACTCGCCAAACGAAAACCTGGCAAACTGCCCAAAGGCTTTGTCTGGAAAGGCGGCGTGTTAAGTGAATACGAAGCCTATCAGGTTGATCAGTGGGATAAAAAGAATCGTGCGTTTCTGACCAAAGAAGCCAAAAAGGCCAGAACAAAATCAAAGCAATAACCAAAGTAAAAAATAAAGCCCAAAAATAAAAATCAGGAAATAACAAAAAAATATCAAAAAAGTGTTGCACGAATATTGATTTCGTTATATTGTTATATTCAATCTGTACCGAACGGTGTGAATATGACAATGCAAAACACATCAGTATCACCGCAACCCGATTCTCAAGCTGCACCCATATCGGCTATGTCAGCGATGTCGGTCAAGGAACGCGCCAAACGCAAGCTTGAACGCGATGCCCGTGAAATCGTATCAGCCTTGCAAGACCCGGATACGGTGGAAATCATGGTCAATGCTGACGGGCGTATCTGGCAGGAGAAACTCGGTCAAAAGATCACCTGTATCGGCAACCTACAAGCTGCACAAGCTGAAGCGGTTATCAAAACGGTTGCCGGATATCACGGTAAGGAAGTCACCCGGTTTAATCCAATCATCGAAGGCGAATTTCCACTCGACAATTCCCGTTTTGCCGGTCAATTGCCACCGGTCGTTACCTCCCCGACTTTCGCTATCCGTAAAAAAGCGGTTGCCATTTTTACACTGGATCAATATGTCGAAAACGGCGTGCTATCCCCCAGACACTGCAATGTCATCAAACAAGCTGTTCACGAACATCGCAATATTCTGGTGATTGGCGGTACGGGTTCAGGCAAGACAACACTGATCAACGCGATCATTTTTGAGATGGTACTCAACGATCCAGATGAGCGTATTTTTATTCTGGAAGACACTGGCGAGATTCAATGCGCCGCTCAGAATTTTGTGCAGTATCACACCACCCTCGATGTTGATATGACGCAGTTGCTCAAAACAACGCTGCGCATGCGTCCCGACCGCATACTCGTTGGTGAAGTCAGAGGCGCTGAAGCGCTTGATCTGCTCGATGCCTGGAACACCGGCCATGAAGGTGGTGCCGCCACGTTGCATGCGAATGATGCACTGTCCGGACTGACACGTCTGGAATCGCTCATATCACGCAATAACCACGCACCGGCTGAAATCAAACCGCTGATCGCTGAAGCGGTGGATGTAGTGATCCATATCGCACGTACCAAACATGGCAGGCAGGTGCACGAAATACTCGAAGTCTACGGTTTTAAACGCGGCAATTACCAGACCTGGCGATTGTAATACTGTTTGAGGAGTCGATTATGAAGCTGAATCAGAACAACCATAACATCTTTTTGTTTTACACACTGTTGACTCTCATGTTTCTGGGTTTGCTTCTGTTTGCAAACAATGCCCTGGCAGCGGTTGGCGCCGGTGGCGCATTGCCGTATGAATCCTGGCTGGTAAATCTGCGCAATTCCGTAACCGGCCCGGTTGCATTTACCCTATCCATTGTCGGCATTGTTGTTGCCGGTGGCATTTTAATCTTTGGCGGTGAATTAAACGCATTCTTCCGCACACTGATTTTTATCGTACTGGTAATGGCGTTATTGGTGGGTGCCAACAATATCATGACCAATCTGTTCCAGGGAGCGGTGATTCCAGTTGATGCTATAACAGAAATGAGCACGACCAACGAACCGGAAACAGCGCCAGAAACAAAGCAGCAAACAAACTAAACAGCAAAGCAGCTCATAAGTGTAGCAATAAAAGTCGCCTGAACTTTATCAGGCAGTGATGAATTCCTGTATCCAGGAGGCATGACATGGCGTTACGAACCATACCGATCAGACAATCGGGCAACCGTCCAAATCTGTTCATGGGCGGTGACCGGGAACTGGTGATGTTCTCGATCCTGATTGCAGCCACATCCATCTTTGCAGCAATGGAAATCAAGACCACGTTATTCGGCATTGCATTGTGGATCTTCGCGTTGTTTGCACTTCGTCTGATGGCCAAACACGATCCGCAATTACGGCATGTGTATCTGCGCCAGCTGCGCTACAAAAAATATTATCCGGCCAGAAGTACGCCGTTTACCATCAATCCGCCGCATATGGAAAAGCAGTTCCAATGATTACCGCGATAACCATACTGATTGCTGTACTGGGTGCGTTACTGCTGTTGATGCTGTTTATGCGCATCCGTAAAACGGAACAGGCATTTAAACTTGACCGATATCGATCCAAAGATACCGGCTTTGCCGATCTGCTCGTGTATGCTGCCGTTGTTGAAGACGGCATCATCGTCGGCAAGAATGGCGCATTGATGGCGGCCTGGCAATTCTGTGGTGCTGATACCGCGAGCAGCACGGATGTGGAGCGCGAACAGGTGTCATTACACATCAATCAGGCGTTATCACGTTTGGGTAACGGTTGGATGATTCATGTGGATGCCATTCGCAAACCCGCACTCGGGTATTCAGACAAAGGCTTATCGAATTATCCCGATCCAGTAACGGCAGCGATTGATCAGGAACGCCGCGAACTGTTCGAACGCATCGGTGAATTGTACGAAAGTTGTTTTGTTGTCACATTGACATTCCTGCCGCCGATGCTCGCACAGCGCAAGTTCGTCGAAC
>JAGRFM010000077.1 GCA_020446045.1 Nitrosomonas sp. | reverse complement strand
TGGTGGCAGTTATGGGCGATACCACTGGTACTCGGCGGTATCCTCGGCACAACCACGATATACATCATGATTAACAGGCTACGTCTATCTACCAGCAAATCGATTTAATCATAACAAGGAAGGAACACACGATGAACGAACAAACGTTTTTATGGCAGGAACTGGTGCCCGGCGGTTGTCATTGGTCAGGCATCATCCGGCGTGGCATCACATTACGCCTGACGAATGTCAATGGCAGCACTAATGCAGCGATGCTGTTCTACAACCCGGAAGAAAAACTGGAACGTTACAACATGGCGGACACACTTAAATCGCAGCATACGTTTCATCTGACGCAGGGCCACGCCTGCCATTCCGACATGGGACGGATTTTCTGCTGTATCACTGCGGATACCGCAGGCTGGCATGATACCGTCTGCGGACTCAGCGATGCGGAATACATTCGTGAAAAATACGGCGTGGCGCGTTATCAGGAGCACCGCAACAGCATGCACCGCAACGGACTGGACAACATGCTGATTGAACTGGGCAAATGGGGATTAGGCAAACGTGACATCGTTGCCAATATCAATTTCTTCAGCAAGGTAACGGCTGACGCAAGCGGAACACTGTGCTTCCATCCGGAAAACAGTAAAGCCGGAGATTATGTCGATCTGAGTTTTGCAATGAATACCCTGGTCATTCTCTCCACTGCCCCGCATCCACTGGGTGCTGCAGAAAATTATCAGCCTGGCGCGGTCAATCTGGCAACATTCATGACTTCGCCAGAAATGGCTGCCGAATGTTTGCAGATTGCCGAAAACGCACGCGCACATCACAACACCCAACGCTACTGCCTGCAAAATGGAGGTGATTTATGAATGATCAACACATAACAACGAGCACGCTGGAACCTGCAAATGCAGTTCTTAATGAAATCTGCGCAGCTGGTGAACCGTGGGTCAAACAGATCAATGCCGGGCAAACCTTCCGTATCATCGACCTGGAAGGCAATCAGGCCGTAGATACGCTGTTTTACAACGCACACCATGCTTTGGAACGTTACAGCGCCACCGATACCATTCGTCGTCAGAACCGGCTTTACCTGACAGCCGGCAACAAGCTGTATTCCAATTTCGGCAATGTCATGCTGACCATTGTTGCCGATACCTGTGGACGGCATGACACGCTGGGCGGCGCATGTTCTGCGGAGAGCAATACGGTACGGTATGCTTTGGATAAATATCCGATGCATAACTGCCGCGACAATTTCCTGCATGCATTGGCGCATGATCCGCTGTGCGAACAACTCGGCATGAGCAAACGCGATTTGCCGAGCAATATCAATTTTTTCATGAACGTACCGGTCACTGAAGGCGGTCAACTTGAATTCGTCGACGGCATTTCGGCGCCGGGCAAGTACGTCGAAATGCGCGCAGAAATGGATGTCATCGTACTGATTTCCAACTGTCCGCAACTCAATAATCCTTGTAATGCCTATAACCCGACACCCATCCGACTACTTGTTTGGGATTAAAGCAATTCAAACGTAAAACCATGTTCAACAAAATACTAATTGCCAATCGCGGCGCAATCGCCTGCCGCATCATGCGCACATTACGCCGCATCGGTATCAAAAGCGTTGCGGTTTATACCGAAGCCGATGCGCTTTCACGTCATGTCAGTAAAGCTGATGAAGCGTTCTGTATCGGTGACGGTGCAGCAGCAGACAGTTACTTGCGGACGGATAAAATACTGAGCGTTGCCCGTCAGTCCGGTTCGCAAGCCATTCATCCGGGATACGGTTTCTTAAGTGAGAATGCGGCATTTGCCGGGCAATGCAAGGCGCATCATATTTGCTTTATCGGCCCGGCTGCAGAACACATCCGCACCTTCGGACGCAAGCATACGGCGCGTGAGCTCGCCGTACAAAACCGTATTCCGCTGTTGCCCGGAACAGGTTTGCTGAACGGACTCGATGAAGCATTGCATGCCGCCACGCATATTGGCTATCCGGTGATGTTGAAAAGCACCGCGGGTGGCGGCGGAATCGGCATGCGATTATGCTGGAACAAAGCGGAGCTGTCCGATGCCTATGAAGCGGTGCAATTTCTGGCGCAAACGCATTTCAATGATGCCGGTATTTTTCTCGAAAAATATGTCGAGCAGGCACGCCATATCGAAGTGCAGATTTTTGGCGACGGAGCAGGCAATGTCATTGCTTTGGGTGAACGCGACTGTTCGATGCAACGCAGAAACCAGAAAGTTGTCGAAGAAACCCCGGCGCCGAATCTTGTTCCAGGTCACCGCAAAGCATTGCATGATGCTGCTATCCGATTGGGAAAAGCGGTTAACTACCTATCAGCAGGAACGGTCGAATTTCTGGTCGATGCGTCCAGCGGCGCATTTTATTTTCTTGAAGTGAATACCCGGCTTCAGGTTGAACACGGCGTTACCGAAATGGTCACCGGCATTGATCTGGTGGAATGGATGGTACGGCAGGCATCCGGCAATCTGCCCCCACTTGATTCCCTTGCAATACAGCCAGCAGGCCACTCGATTCAGGTACGGCTCTACGCCGAAAATCCCGGCAAAGATTTTCAACCCGCCAGCGGTTTATTGACGGATGTTCAATTTCCATCAACGGCTCGTATTGAAACCTGGGTGGAAAGCGGCGTTGAAGTAACACCCTACTATGATCCCATGCTGGCGAAAATCATCGTCCATGAATCGACACGGGAGCAGGCGATTGCCGCGCTGCAAAACGCGCTGGATCAAACCGTGATACAGGGCATCGAAACCAACCAGGATTATCTCGGACAGATACTCGACAGCACCGCATTCCCGGAAGGACGGCACAATACCCGTTCTTTGGACGGTTTCAGTTACCACGCGCAAACCGTCGATGTATTGAGTCCCGGTGTGCAAACCACGGTACAGGATTACCCCGGACGGCTCGGCTACTGGCAAATCGGCGTACCGCCTTCCGGCCCCATGGATGCGCTTGCTTTCCGGCTGGCCAATCAGCTGGTTGGCAATTCACCGGATCAGGCCGGATTTGAAATCACTTTTTCCGGACCCACGTTAAAATTCAATTGCGATAGCGTGATTGCCATCACCGGTGCTGCTATGGAAGCCCGACTTGGCGACGAACTACTGCCGCAATGGCAATCAATTATCGTCAAGGCCGGTGCGATACTGCAATTTGGCAAAACCATCGGCCACGGCTGCCGCACTTATCTGGCGATAAGCGGTGGCATACAGGTGACGGATTACCTGGGCAGCAAATCCACGTTCATCCTGGGGCAGTTTGGCGGGCAAACCGGACGCGCGTTGCGCAGTGGCGACGTGCTGCACATCCGCGAGACCCGAAACCATCAACAGCGTCTCTTGGCGCAGGAAACGATCCCGCTTTATACGGATATATGGGAAATCGGGGTGTTATACGGTCCGCACGGTGCACCGGATTTTTTTACCGATGATGATATTCACCAGTTTTTCACCACGCAGTGGACCGTGCACCATAATTCCGACCGCACCGGCATGCGGCTGCTCGGCCCGAAACCGCAATGGGCGCGTAGCGACGGCGGCGAGGCCGGATTACACCCATCGAATATTCATGACAACGCCTACGCCATCGGTTCAATCGACTTCACTGGCGATATGCCGGTGATACTCGGCCTCGATGGCCCGAGTCTGGGCGGTTTTGTCTGTCCTGCAACCGTCATTCACGCCGAATTGTGGAAGCTTGGCCAGTTAAAACCGGGTGATACCGTGCGTTTTTGTCCAGTCACAATCGAACAGGCGGAAGCGATGGAACGTCATATGAATCAATCCATTGAGCAGCTTAACTTTTCCACCACTGCTGTCATACCACCAGAATCTCTTCCATTCGGCAATCCGATTCTGCACAGCATTCCCGAGCATGAACAAACGCCCGCTGTCGTTTACCGGCAGGCGGGCGACCGTTATGTGCTGATTGAATACGGCCCGATCGTGCTCGATTTCGACCTCAGGCTGCGTGCACATGCCCTGATGCTTGCCATTCAACGCGCTGCCGATTCCGGTCAGCTTTGCGGCATTATCGACCTGACGCCCGGCATCCGCTCGCTTCAGGTTCACTTTGATGCCGCGGCTTTACCACGTGCACAGTTGTTGAATTTCCTGATCGAAACGGAAGCACAGCTACCCGCCATTGATGACATCGAAGTGCCTTCGCGCATCGTGCACTTGCCCTTATCGTGGGATGACGCATCGACAAAGCTGGCGGTTGAAAAATATATGCAATCGGTGCGCAGCAATGCACCCTGGTGTCCGAGCAATATCGAGTTTATCCGCCGCATCAACGGCCTGGACAGTATCGAGGACGTACAACGCATCGTCTTTGAAGCGTCCTATCTGGCACTCGGACTTGGCGATGTCTATCTTGGCGC
>JAGRFM010000076.1 GCA_020446045.1 Nitrosomonas sp. | reverse complement strand
GATGGCGCCGCATCCTGTTGTTGCGCACCCCAGAGTTCCAGAAGAACATCGTGAACGGGTGAGAAAGGCTTTTCTGGAAATCGGTAAAACACAAGATGGCGCTGAGTTGCTTGCTAAAATACCGATCCATAAAATAGTCGCAGCCGATTCTTCCGATTATGAAGAACTGGATGCCTGGGGATTGGAAAAATATGTAGAATAAACAACGTGAAAGAACAAGATAGGCCATTAACAAAAAAGGACAATTTGCCGCACGCAATAGAAAAAAAACGGCGTATTTTTCAGTCGTTGCGCTTCAAAATCACATTTTTTGTTTTATTGGTAGCCGTTATCGCCTTATCTGCCTTTATTCTGATTTGGCAACCCCGGATTACGGACAGAATGTTGCAAATGGAATACGATTCCAATCGAAGTCATTTGGTAACGCTTGTTCATTCCATCCAGCACTTCATTATACAGGATCAGTTGGCTGCTATTTACGAAGCGCTTGATATTGCGCTTGATCGTGAAAAGCATTGGCTGACAATTGAGTACCAGGATGCCGACGGGTTACAGATATATCCACTTGTTCCAAATGAAATTTCCGCTGAAACGGACCCTGATATTATTCGTCTAACACATGATGTTTTATTTTGGGGGCAAAATTATGGAAAAATGACAGTATATATTGATCTGTCCTATATCAAGTCCACGATACAAGAAGAAACCATTGTTTTCTCAGGAATTTCTGCGTTTTTTTTCTTGCTGTTTGCTTTCTTGATGGGGGTTCTTCTCGATATGGTGATTGTCAAAAGAACCTTGGAATTGGCTAAAGCTGCCGATCGCATTTCTCAAGGGGATTTTGACGCCAATCTGCCCGCCGTAAGTCACGATGAAATCGGTCAACTGATCCAATCGTTCAAAACCATGCGTGAGAATATTCTATTAAGCCAACGTAATCTGGAATCTGCTAAAGATCAAGCGGAAGCGGCTAATCAGGCCAAATCAGAATTTCTCGCCACAATGAGTCATGAAATTCGTACGCCAATGAACGGTATTATTGGAATGACGGGATTGCTGCTGGATAGAAAACTCGATGAGAAAACCAGGCATTATGTCGAGAATATCCGGTTTTCCGGTGAGCTGATGTTGCGCATCATCAATGAAATTCTTGATTTCTCCAAGTTGGAAGCAGGAAAAATTGAGTTGGAAGAAATACCATTTGATTTGTCGGAAATGGTTAAAACAGTCATAGAAGGTAATTCGGTTGAATGTCGCAATAAAGGATTGGTGCTGGGTTATTATGTTCCTAGGCCGATTCAGGGAAATTATTTGGGCGATAACGGACGAATACTGCAGATTTTAATGAATTTATTGAGTAATGCGATCAAATTTACCGAAAAAGGTGAAGTATTTGTGCAAGTTTCCCGCAAAGAAAAATCGAATACAGCATACTTGCATTTTAGTATCACCGATACAGGAATCGGTATACCAGAACAATCGCAAAAGATGATTTTTGAGAGTTTTACTCAAGTTGACGCCTCCATTTCACGCCGATTCGGTGGCACAGGACTGGGGCTGGCCATATGCAAACATTTGGTCCGTTTAATGCACGGTGAAATAGGATTGTCATCGTTCCATGACAAGGGTACAACATTCTGGTTTTCTTTGCCGCTTGCATATCAGGATGAATCCAACCAAGTCTTGCCTGCTTCGATGCTCGCAACGGTTCAAAAAAAGAATGTGTTGATCGTTAGCAACAATTTGATGAATCGCCGTGGCATGCTTAACTTGTTGGAAGAATGGGATATGAAGGTCTGGCAGGCACATGACTTCATGGCTATACGTTATTTGTTGAACGACCAATTCCAAAAGCAGTATCCATTTGATTTGATTATAGTGGATCAGGACTGTTTGCTGACAAAGAATCAACAACAGGCCGCATTCGGGCGGGAATTTGAAGCGATAACAAATTTTCCTGTTCTGATGCTGGGTACGGAAAATGCCGCAATTTCTCAACAACGCTTTGATTCTAAAATTGAGAAAATGAATTACCCCGTTCACCCGGTAAAATTATTGATGAAAATTACAGCCATGATCGGATCTGAATCAGATGAAGGTCTGCAACCTGATAACCGGCAAGTTGCTTTGTCATCAGATGTAACAAAAGAACAACAGGCTGCAGCGTTTAAGCCGGTAAAAATACTCATCGCTGAAGATAACGCGGTAAATCAGATTGTAGCCAAGGAAATGGCTGCGAGCCTTGGTTATCGTGCAGATTTGGCGGCAAACGGCAAGGAAGCGGTCATGGCTTATCAGAATCACGATTATGATCTCATTCTCATGGATGTTCAGATGCCGGAAATGGATGGTCTTGAGGCAACACGCAAAATCAGAACACTTGAAGGTGCTGTGCAAGAAATTATTATTATCGCAGTTACCGCCAATGTGCTTGCCAGTGATAAAGAAAATTGCATTAACGCCGGGATGAATGACTTTCTGCCCAAACCTTTTCATAAACATCAATTAAAAAAAGTCATTGAAAAGTATTTTTGATACCCATTGACCCATGAAATATGTTGTTTTGGTATTAATCTTTATTTTCCAGTTTCCCCAGGCCAAAGCGGAAACCATTTACCAGTGGACTGATCCCTGGGGACAAATACAATACAGCCGAACTCCGGTACCCGGGAGCATGGTTTCAGATTTGACCGAATTGCCGGTGCAGCAAGCGACAACAGAACAACAAAAACAAGAAGCCATGGTAAAAAAACTGCAGCAAATGCGACAGGATAATTTTCGGCATGCACAAAATGAAGCCGAAAAACAGGCGTCGAAAATGAAAGTTATGAAAGATAGAAACCGGTGTGAGGCGTTGCAAAATATGACTATGGAAATGCAAACAGCTTATCTTCGACAATTTTCAATGCCTGGATTACTGTGGATGCCGGGTTATGTTATTTATCCGCCCGTAAATTTAACCCGGGAAATGCGCTATTACAGATGCAAGTAGCATAGTAAACTTTTCTTCCCAATCTCATATTGCCGGTTCAATTTTTTTGCCGGCGTTCAAAATAAACTCACTCTTCCGCGAGTCTCCGATAACAAGTATAATGGTGAGTCAAACATTCCTGTGAGTTGTAGATATGTAGCCAGCAGGAATTTCTCAAGGATTGGAAGAAAATGAAATCGCCCATTCGAATTGCGGTCACTGGTGCAACAGGACAAATATGTTACAACCTGCTCTTTCGTATAGCAGCAGGAGATATGCTTGGAAAAGACCAACCCGTTATTTTGCAACTCCTCGATATTCCGGATGCGCGTCAGTTTTTTGACGGATTGGTTATGGAAATGCAGGATTGTGCTTTTCCTCTGTTATCCGAACTGATAACCACGGATGATCCGCGTGTTGCATTTAGAGATGCAGATATTGCTTTGCTTGTCGGAGCGCGTCCCCGCGGCGAAAATATGGAGCGTAAAGACCTGCTCGAAGCCAATGGGTCAATTTTTATCGAGCAGGGAAAGGCGCTGAATGAGGTTGCGAGCAGGAATGTTAAGGTTCTGGTTGTTGGTAACCCAGCCAATACCAACGCTTATATAACCGTAAAAAATGCGCCAGACTTGAGTCCTCATAATTTTTCCGCGATGCTCAAGCTGGATCATAATCGTGCGTTATTTCAAGTCGCTCATAAGCTGGAAAAACCTGTTAGCAGTATCCGTAAAATGATTGTTTGGGGTAATCATTCAAATACACAATACCCTGATTTGAGCCATGCTCAAGTAGGGCAAGCGTCAGTCAAGTCACTGATAGCGGATGAAAGCTGGGTGACGGAGCACTTTATTCCCGTTGTACAAAAACGCGGTATGTCTATTATTGAGGCGCGCCACGGCAGGTCAAGCGCAGGAAGTGCGGCAAATGCCGTGATTCATCATATGCAAGACTGGATTTTTGGAACCCGGGAAAATGATTGGACGTCAATGGGAATTCCTTCAGATGGAAGTTACGGCATTCCCGAAGATATCGTCTATAGTTTCCCGGTTACCTGTCAAAATGGCAGCTATAGCATTGTTCAAGGGCTAGCGCTAACCGATTTTGACAGAGCAAAAATGAAAATAAGCTATGATGAACTCGTCGCTGAGAAAAATGCGATTAAGCATTTATTGTGATTTCCTGATTATTCAGTTTTCAGGTGTGCTCCAATAAACACGTCAAGCGTGTCAATCCACTCTTCACGCATAAAAATAAATCCGTCGTTATGACCGTTAGCCAGCGCTAAAAATTGTTTCGGTTCATTGGCTGCTTGAAAAAGCCGTTCGCCATTCTCGAATGGCACAATTTCATCGTGCGGACTATGTGCGATAAAGACGGGAAGATCTATGGATTTTAGATTTGCCAGGGTGTTGTATTCAAAACGTGCAATCCATCGCGCCGGTAAAAACGGGTAAATAGCTTGTGCCAGTTCGGGGATTGATGTAAATGTTGAAGCCAGAATCAACATGGCAGAATGTCGTTGTGTTGCCAGCCAAGAGGCAATCGCGCCACCGAGTGATTCACCGTATAAAACAATTTCAGTTGATGGTATGTCCCTGGTTTCGGTCAGGTAATCCCAGGTTGCCAAGGCATCGTTATAGGTGCCTGTTTCTGAAGGTGTGCCGCTGCTTTGCCCGTAACCACGATAATCAAAGAGAAACAGATTTAACTTAAGCTTTTGAAACATGGGCAAATAGGCTAGCCGGTGAGAAATGTTGCCCGCGTTCCCATGGAAAAACAGAACAGTGCCTATCGCGCCAGGGGTTGGTATAAACCAGCCGTATAGCGTTTCGTGATCTTCAGTTTCGATTTTTACGGATTCAAATATGTATCCAAGCGAACCGGGTGTTTCTGTAAATTTTTTTTCAACAATCGGAAAATAAAGCAATTTGTGTTGGAAAGAAAATACCAGCAACACCAAAATCAAATAGGCGCTGAAAAAGATGAATGCCAGGTTAAACAGCATTTTCATCGGCTATTGACTTTTGTTTGCTGAAAGTGAGATTCGGTAATAAAAACTATGCAGTGACTCAGTATAAAATGCAACTGTACGCGCACGATGTGTTTTTAAGGTTGAATCAAGTCAATGATTATATCCGCGCCTAGCCCTTCGGTGGTAAAAGCTGAATCACTGAATTTGGGAAAGCCTATTGCCAGTTCAGGATTGTTGGATAGTCCGAATGGTTCACCAGGCAATAGATTCCAACGGCGCTTTAATTTACGGTCGGCATCTCTGTCGTGATAAGCCGCGACAGCATAGGTGCCGTGTTCGTCCAAATTAAAGCAAACGGTATGTTGTTTTTCGGTTGCCGGAATACGGATACGTTTCTTTCTGCCTTGTTTGAAAAGAAAATGATTGGGATCATCATATAAACCGACAGTCAGAATGCCCCCATAGCCAACACCGTTGACTGTTACTCTGACCTGAGAAATCTCCGGATTACATTCGTCAGTCGCTTCGTGAGGCCGGATATCCAAGAGTTGCACTGCTTTTGCTTCTATCGCTGCCATGAAACTCAGGACAACAAAAAATGCTAAAAGAAAATGCGCGTATTTCTGCAGATTGCTTTTTTCTGACGCCATAGGTTACAGGGTTGTTAAAATCGTTGTGTATCGGTGTTGATAATTAAAAATCTTATCATACCAAATCCGGAGTTTGTTCGATTATTTGATACAAACCACTCTTACCTGATGAATATCAGTAATACCTTGTAAAACTTTTTCAATGCCGTCCTGTTTCAATGTGCGCATCCCCTCACTCAGTGCGGTCACTAGCATATCAGCAACTCTTGCATGTTCTTGAATATTTTTCTTTAAGGCATCGGATGCGGATAATAACTCATGCAAACCAACACGCCCGCTATAACCAGTACCTGTGCAATCGTCGCAACCCGTTGATTTGTAAAGGGTAATTTGGCCATTTTCATCGCCATACTGTTTTTTCCAATGAGATAGTATCTCCTCGTAAGCAGCCTCGGGATTTTCCTTGAATCGGTCAATATTTTTTAATTCTTCACAATATTCATTCAGTAATGATTTAATCTCTCTTTCTTCCGCGATATGAGGTTCCTTGCAATTTTTGCATAAACGTTTGGCCAGCCGTTGGGCCAGAACGCCGAGCAGGGCGTCGGCAAAGTTAAAAGGATCCATGCCCATGTCAAGTAAACGAATGATAGATTCCGGTGCGCTGTTGGTGTGCAATGTGGCAAAAACCAAGTGACCTGTTAACGATGCTTCAATACCAATGCTTGTGGTTTCCTTATCGCGCATCTCACCAACCATGATAATGTCGGGATCGGCACGTAGAAAAGCCTTCATAACAACCGGGAAGGTCAGGCCGGCTTTGACATTCATTTGTACCTGGCGCAATCCTTTTTGGGTGATTTCTACAGGATCCTCCGCCGTCCAGATCTTGGTTTCTGCGCGATTGAGATATTTCAAGATGGAGTGCAGTGTCGTCGTCTTACCCGAACCGGTGGGACCGCAGACAAAAAACAGGCCATAGGGTTTATTGATTATTTTCTTGAGTTCTTCAATATTGTGGGATGTAAAACCCATATTATCCAGCGGAATGGGCTCACCTGCCGCCAGAATACGCATCACGACATCTTCCATTCCGCCTGCTGATGGGACTGTCGCTACCCTGAGTTCAATATCCAGTGGCGCAAATTTTTTAAACTTTATTTTGCCATCCTGTGGACGGCGTTTTTCTGAAATATCCAGATCACACATAATTTTGATACGCGTGACCAGGGGGTTGCGCAGACTTGCTGGAATTTCGATATACGGCATTAATGAGCCGTCCCTGCGGAAACGGATTTTGGTTTTTTCCTTGCCGGGATAAGGTTCGACATGAATATCCGATACGCCCATTTTATAGGCATCAATGATGACTTTATTCACCAGCTTAACCAGTTCGTTGTCCGATGCGGCGGAAGTTTCATCGAATTCATGGATTTCATCCCCATCGTCTTCCAGGCCAACCAGCATTTCATTAATGTCACCAGAATCAATCTCATCCAGACTGCCACCGTAAAACAATTCGGCAGTTTGATTAAATTCCCTCTTGGTAGTGACGGTATAAATAATTTTATACTTGGGGAAAATATTATTGACGATACGTAACGATTTGATGCGATCCGGATCCAGTGTCAATACAACCAGTCCATCTTTTCCGTCGTCAATCGGCAGCCAGGCATTGCTTTGAATATAGTCCTTTTTAAGGTTGCGCAGCAATTCAAAGGGTTTTACGCGATCAGCTTTGAAAGGTTCGTATTTGACGTCATAGAATGCCGCCAATGCATTGCCAATTAAGGGTAGCGGTATCTGATACTCATCAAACAGTACATCTTCCACATCATACCCTTTTGTGCGAGCTGTGCGGGTAGCCTGTTCGAAATCAGCTGATGAGATGATTGCATCCAAAATTAAGTGATCATATTTTGATTTGAGTAATTTGAAGGATTTTTGGCGTTGTCTGAGTGCGACTGCTAATGTGCGGGAAATTTCTTTGGCGCCATCAACGATTATAGGAGAAAAGGGTTGGTTATCTTTATTGTTGATGACCTGCATGACACCGACCAGTGTATTATCATCTGCAGTTAATATGGGGGAAACCAGCATCTGCTTGGTACGATAACCGGTTCGTTTGTCCACTTCTTGAAGAAAGGTCAGTTTTTCATTAAGTTTTTTTAATTCACGCTTATTATAGACATCTTCAATATTGACGATTTCTTTTCTTAATCCTGCATATCCTGCTACGCTGCGTTCACTGAGTGGTAATTTCAGATCCTGAAAAGAGTCCAGGCCGGTTTTAACTCTGGAAGTCAAAAATGACTTGTCGTCACTCAGTGTGTATATTGTTAAGCGATCAGCATTAAACAAACTACAAATGTCTTTGCTAACTTCCAGCATGATTTCATCAATATCATTGGCTGCATGGATTTTATGGGTTACTGTTTGCAGATCCTTTGAGAAATCCGACTTAGCATTGGTTTGGGCAGATTGGGAATCTGCTGGTTTAACTGCATCCGTTATATTCATATGCAACCTCTTAAAAAGCTTTAAAATTCGAATACTTGATTTTTCTTCAACTGAAGAGGGCTTACATTCCCTACGCAAGCTCTGATTTCGTTCATCGTTAAATCAGCTTCACCTTCTCTTAAATGGGTGATATAAATTTCCACCTTAGATTTGAGCTTGGCTAGTTCTGCGCATAATAGGCTTGGGCAAAGGTGCTTTGATCTGATCGCTATATCCTTTTTGTTCTCGCAAAAAGCGGTTTCGATAATGAGATATTCGAGATTATCTATTGCGTTAACGATGGGCCATAATGCATCATTTGTTGTTGTGTCGCCTGTAAAAACGAGGCTGGCGCGTCCCGAATCAATCAAATAGCCAACAGAAGGAACAACATGATTGGCGGGTAGGGGCATAATTTTTCTGCCACCAAGATCGATTATTCCACCTTGTGAGATTGCTTCATAACGCATATAAGGATTGCGAGCGTCCGGGATTTTTGTAAAATCAGGCCAGATTTCCCAGTTGAACAAATGCTGTTTGAGTGTATCCAGTGTTGCTTGCGTGGCATAAACAGTGATGGGGTTTTTTCGCAAAAAGCCCACTGTATCAACCAGGAATGGAATGAAAACGATATGATCCAGATGCGAATGTGTGACGAATATATGGTCAATTTGTGATAATTCGTCAAATGTCAAATTTCCAACGCCGGTGCCAGCATCAATTAGAATATCTGAGTCGACCAGTATTGATGTTGTGTCGGAATCTCCCCCGATACCCCCGCTGCACCCTAAAATCCTAAGTTTCACTTTCTCGTCCCTAAAGTTATTTGACTAATAAAACCGGTTTTGACGCATACTGCATGACTTTATTGACGACCGATCCGAGTAACAAGTTTTTTATGGCGCCATGCCCGCGCGCGCTGATGATAATCAATTCACAATGTAGTTCTTCTGCAAATCGCTCTATCTGTTCAGCCGGGTCGCCAATAGTAATATGGTGTTTATATTGCTTTCCGGATTGGTCCAAAATGGAAAAAGGTTTTTGCAAACATTTCATGCCTTCTTCATGGTGGTACTGTTTGATATCATTTTGATTAATGAATAGCGCAATATTTCCGTCGAGTGGACGTTGTACATTCAATAAATGCAATTCCGGCTCTGTTTTATACCAGTCCATCATTTCTATAGCCTTCCTGATCGCTTTGCAGGCGTTTTCCGAACCATCAGTGGGTAATAAAAATTTAAGCATATTCAATCCTGAGCCAAGAATGCATCATTTATAATCTATCTTTTTTTTGCCGTTTTTCTAACTCGTCAACCAAATCCACAATAGGTTCCATCCGGGGTGGTCTCCTGACAGCCATTTTTTTTCCTGTCAGGACAACAAATGATGCTGCCAGAATTGGTGCTAGCCAATGTAAATAATCGGCATTCTGATTTACCCATTCCAAGGTAACGACATCAGTAACGGCCATATCACCGGCAATCCAGCCAAGTAAAGCCGCACCTAAGACAATCGTTATCGGATATCTGTCCATCAATTTCATGACCAGTTTACTGCCCCAGACTATAATGGGTACGCTAAACGCCAGACCAAAGACCACTAGTGCCATGCTATCCTTGGCTGCACCGGCAATGGCAATAACATTATCTAGGCTCATAACGGCATCCGCGACAATAATCGTTTTGATCGCACCGATCAAAGTTGTACTGGCGGCAACCTCATGTCCTTCACCAACTGTTTCGGGCTGCAATAATTTAACGCCAATCCACACCAAAAGACATGCACCAACAATTTTCAAATAAGGAACAGTAAGCAAACTCAGCGCAAAAAATATAAGAATGACACGCAATGCAATCGCACCAAGAACACCCCAAAAAATTCCCTTTCGCCTTTGTTCCTCCGGTAAATGACGGCAAGCCAGTGCAATAACGACGGCATTATCGCCGCCCAAAACAATATCGATCGCAATAATTTGTAGTACCGCTATCCAAAACTGTGGACTGTCAAGCCCCATTTAATCGTTACCTTTTTTGAAATTTTTTGTTAATAAATAGCACTTGTCAATGGAACAACCATTCGCTGCGTGCTGCGCCTTGTGACAAAATATCTTGTGAGCGCTGTACTCGCAACTATTAAGTTGAAGGATTACTAGGTGCGTAAAAATTGTAATAATTCGTCCTTTTTCTGTAGCGTATCATTACGTCCCAATTCAATCAGTGCTTGACAAAAAGGTGCCTCGAACAATACATAACTGAGCAGTGTTGAGCCATTCGGGCTCATTGCGCCTATGGCACGATAAAGCGAGCGCATCAGAAGCGGCAATGACTGTGTATACAACTGTGCTATTTCATTGATCTCTACACTGGGAGAGATCATCATTGTATCTACCGGCCGAAGCTTTATATTTTTCTCTTGCAGTTTCTCGTCCGGTATTATTTGTACCGTTTGATTGATCCGTTGCAAACGTTCAAGATCTACGTCCAGGCTGTCTACAAAAATGCTGTTCATGGCATGGCCGGCAATTTGTGCTAACGATGGATAATTGGTCGTTGCGACACGTTCTGGTGGGTCGTCTGCTTCTTTGTGGACACCAATGATTAATATCTTTTCTGCACCAAGATGAAGAACCGGGCTAATGGGGGTTAATTGCCGCATAGAACCGTCGCCAAAAAACTCGCGATTCAGTTTGACTGGCGGGAAGAAAAATGGAATTGCAGATGATGCCATCAAATGTTTTACACCAATCGAAGTTGATACGCCAACCCGCTGGGCGCGTTTCCATGGGGTTATGTTTCGGGAGCCTTGATAAAATGTTACTGACTGGCTTGAAGTATAGCCCCAGGCAGTTATGCCCAAAGCGTGTAAGGCTCCGCTTCGGATGCTGTGGTGGAGCATTCGGAACGGAATGCGGCGTAGCAGCAGTGATTCCAGGGGTGAATTATCTAATAGCGAGACCGGTTTATGTTTTTCATATTCTTTCGAGAGTAATGCTGTCATGCAACGCAAACTGTTCTTCAATACTCCCACCAAGTCTGAACGATAAACATGTGACACATGAAAATTGGCCCAGACATCTTCCAGTAAGCGAGAGCCTTCCTGAAAATCGTTCGCGGCAACTGCAATGCTGGCTGCATTAATTGCTCCGGCCGACGTTCCGCATATTACTGGGAAAGGATTGTTGCTATTATCCGGTAACAATTCGGCGATTGCGCGCAAGACCCCCACTTGGTAGGCTGCGCGTGCACCACCACCAGTTAACAACAAGCCAATTTTGGGATTATTGTTTGACAAAAGAGTTGTGTGTATTTTTTTGATTGACAATTTATGCCTTTACTTTTTCAAGTGCATCCCGCAAAGTTTCATCATTTAACTGGTTTAATGACTTGGATAACATTTTAGCTGTTTTACAGGCTTCTTTAGGCAGAATACTGCTATCGAGATTTTCAACAAACCGTGCCGCCGCTCCAACGGTTTTGAGCAGGCTTTGGCGTTCATTGATTAGCATTTCAATTTCTGAGCGTAACATGGATACTTCCTGTTCTTTTAATATTGTATGAGGCATAGATGACCTTTGAAGATAGATACCGTTAAAATATATACTAATTAATATATCAGAACCGTAAATCATATAAATTTAGAATTCTGTGCTATTTATCACCTTTTTCTGAGTTCTCTTTTAAATGACGTTGTTATTACATGCAAACAGATAAACAGCTGGGATTATTCCCTGAAATAGAGCCTTATCAACAGGGTATGCTGTCTGTTGATGAGATACATACTATCTATTGGGAGCAATCCGGGAATCCGGAAGGCGTTCCTGTCGTTTTTTTACATGGTGGTCCTGGAGCGGGTTCAACGTCGGCACACCGGCAGTTTTTTGATCCGGAGTTCTATCGGATTATCATTCTGGATCAGCGTGGTGCAGGGCGTTCACAGCCTTTGGGTGAGATGCGCAACAACACTACGCCGTTGTTGATCAATGACCTGGAACAATTAAGAGAACATCTCAATATCAGTCGGTGGCTAATTTTTGGCGGATCATGGGGAAGCACATTATCCTTGGCTTATGGTGAAGCACATCCTGAACGGTGTCTGGGGTTTGTTCTCAGGGGTATTTTTTTATGTCGGAAGCAGGAGATTGATTGGTTTTTATATGGTATGAAAACTTTTTTTCCTGAGGCATGGCAGAAATTTGCCGCTTCCCTGAATTACGAAGAGCATAACGATATTTTGGCGGCCTATTATCAGCGACTGAAAAATCCCGATCCGAAAATTCACATGCCCGCTGCGCGTGCCTGGGGAACTTATGAGGGTTCCTGCTCGACGTTACTGCCAAGTCACGAAACAGTGAACTATTTTGCCAGTGATACTGTAGCATTGGGATTGGCCAGGATGGAGGCGCATTATTTCAGTCACGACATTTTTTTGCCCGAAAATTCACTTTTGGATAATGTGTATAAGTTACATGATATCCCTGCAGTTATCGTGCAAGGTCGTTATGATGCAGTGTGTCCGATAGTCAGTGCAAATGATTTGCATCAGGCATGGCCACAGGCTGAATATACTGTCATTGAAAATGCCGGTCATTCCGTATGGGAGTCTGGTATTCTTTCGGCGGTGATCAGGGCGACTGAAAAATTCAAAACGCGATTATCGACAGTGTAGTTTTAATGCACTAAGCGAAATGAATTTTGGTATTTAGTTGCTTTCGCAAGCCTAAGAAAGTAAAATCCACGTTTTATTTTTAATGCTATTGTAGGGTGATTATTTTTTATGGCCAACAGTCCACAGGCTAGAAAGAGAGCGCGACAAGCCGTAAAGCGTCGCGAACACAACGTGAGCTTAAGATCAAGATTACGTACAGCGATTAAGCAACTAAGAAAAGTAATAGAGTCAGGAGATAAAACCGGAGCGCAAGAAATTTTCAACAAAACGGTTAGTACAATCGACTCTATAGCAGATAAAGGGATTATTCATAAAAACAAGGCAGCAAGACAAAAAAGTCGATTATCTGCGGCAGTTAAAGCATTGTCTTGATAGTACAGCAAGCGTTAAACCGCTTGACAGTAAAAAGCTGACTGAGTAGTCTAAGCTGCTCGCAGTTGTTAGCTAAGCGAAGAGAAGAAGTAAAAAGAAACTGGGAATTAACAGTAAAAAAAGGAGAGAGAGATGATTTCCAAGATATGGCTGAAGTTGGCCATGTTTGCGGGCGCGGTGACATTAGCGGGAGCCGTGCATGCG
>JAGRFM010000075.1 GCA_020446045.1 Nitrosomonas sp. | reverse complement strand
TCACGGATACTGGCGGCTTGTACCAGCTTGTGCCGGTAACGGGCAGGGCATTGGCGTCAAGTACTGGCGCAGCGGATAGGAAAAACAGTTCGACATTTGAAAGTTTACTGCTGGTGCTGCCATCATAGGCATTTACCGCTACATAAAACGTCGCGCCATCCCAAAGCTGTACCGATAGCTCTGTTTGATCGCTCAGATCAATGGTTTTAATACTGTCGGAGCCGGTAAACGGATAGGGTGCGTACAGCAGTCGGTAACCCAAAGCATTTGAAACAGGCGGCCACGACACCGAGACATTGGTACGGTTTTTTGTTACTTCAATCACAGGCGGATTCAGTGCTTGTGCACTTGTTAATTTGAACAATAACAAAAAAAAGACAGCCCAATTAGCGCATGAGATCGTGTAAATTTTCCGCATCATATTTAAAATAATCCTCAAATCACGAAAGCCACAGAATTGAGCTTTTCTGCATTTGTGTCTGTATGGTGTTGTTAATTATTAGACATTCTACATTAACGTAATGATTTGATGTTAGATGCCGTGGAAAACCAGCTTGAGGTTTTACTATTCAAAAATAAACTGTCTTAGCAGTTTGTATTAAAATCTATCAACATTCCTCAAACTTTAAAGTTGAAGTCGCAATACGATCAAACTTGTTTAGCTGTGCTATTGTGCATAAAATTAAATGGACTTAAATAGTGTTTTCTGCTGTGAAAGCCACTCACATTGGTAAGTGGCCATATACCAGTTTCTAAAGTGATTATAAATAGCCGCACATCATAACCGGCAGATTTTAAATATAAAAATAATTTAATCTATGTCTTTCAATACTTGGGTTTCTCAAAATGTTTCCGGCATGTCAATCTCTGCGATCAAGGAGATGGCCATGCTGAGTGCCAAAATAGAGGGCGTGGCATCGCTGGCATGGGGGTTGCCTTCGTTTCGCACTCCTGAATATATACGGGATAGTGTTTCTAAAGCACTCGCCAACGATTCTGATATCGGTAAATACGCTTTACCGGATGGATTGAAAGAATTGCGTGAAATGGTGGCGGAAAAACATGCGCAGGAAACCGGTGTTGCAGTTGATGCTGATACCCAGGTGGTGATCACAGCCGGTAATATGCAAGGCTTAAACACATTGTTTCATGTTTGCCTTAATCCGGGTGATGAAATAATCGTCACCGATCCGGGTTTCGCCTCGCATTTCCAGCAGATCAGACTCTGTGGTGGCAAGCCGGTTTACTGGCGGCTACAGGAAGAAAATGCCTGGGCGCTTGATGTGGAAAGTTTGCCAAAGCTTATCACCGAGCGTACCAAAGCTATCGTATTGGTAACGCCATCGAATCCTACAGGAAAAATATTTTCCAAAGCGGAGTTGTTGCAAGTTGGCGCAATTGCCAAAGCAAACAATCTGTTGTTGTTTCTTGATGATCCCTATCTTTATTTGACGTATGAAAATAAAGACAAACATTTCAATCTGGCTTCGCAAAACGAGCTGCTGGATAATACTGTTTATTGCTTCACCTTTTCAAAATGTTACGCGATGAGTGGCTGGCGGCTGGGTTATATGATTCTGCCGCCGCAACTGAAAAAAGAGGCGCTCAAGGTTCATGATGCTACGTTGATTTGCACACCGCGTATTTCACAAGTGGCCGGAATAGCGGCCTTAAAAGGTGACGCTACGCATTTGAGAACGTTTGAAACCGTATTGGCATCAAGACGCGAGCTTATCATTCAAAGATTGAGCCGTGTACCGCATGTTTTTGACTATATTAAACCCGAAGGCGCCTACTATATCTTTCCACGGATTAGGGTTGAACATGAAAATGCGCGTGAATTTGCGATCCGATTATTAAATGAAGCGCATGTTTCTGTCACCCCGGGCAGTGCATTTGGTCCATCCGGGGAACATCATGTCAGGATGGCTTTTTGTGTCGAGGAATCGGTAATTAATGAAGCCTTTGACCGCATCGAAGCTTACTTTGGCCGCGAGTGATGTTCATTGATGATGCTATAAAAATGTTGTTTCAAGCAGACAATGTTGAATAAAACTGTTTTGAGCCTTTTTCACTCGTTCTCAGTTGTTAATCGCTTTTACACGCAAGTTAGTTTCAAAGTCAAATTTAAAAACAACTTAACCGGAAACTGTCATCCAGATCAAGTGGCAGAATCAGCGTACTGAACTGTGCGTTATTGGTTGCGTCGCATAACGCTTCGCGTTCTTGTGTATCATCGATGTATTGTTGCAGGTACTCTGCATTCAGCACAGGTTTGCCGGCTTGAACAAACGGTTCCAGCGTATCGCATTCATCGAATTCATAACATTGTTCGTTGACACTGAAATCATAAAAATCGACCAATTCCGGGATTTGATCGAGATCGTTTTTAAGCCCAACCGACAGGCCTCTTTTATGCGCTTCGTTGGCGATGAATTTATTGAATGCCAGTTGATCCCGAGCTGTCAGGTCAAAACCGCTGTCATTTAAATAACCGTCCATGTTGTCCGGTTCTACACCGTCACAGCCTTTTTGCATGGCCAGATTCAGCCTTTC
>JAGRFM010000074.1 GCA_020446045.1 Nitrosomonas sp. | reverse complement strand
GAGGTGGAAGCCAATGTTACTGAACGGAACACTAAGGCCATGCCGGTGAAGTGGCGCTTTACTGCGCAGGATGCGCGACGGAAATTGGCACGTCTCTATCCTTGTGTTTCAGGATGACTGACTACTATGCCGATTTGTGTAAATTTTTTTTACAGTTTTTCTAATTGGTATAGATTTGACGCAATTGGAGGGGGCGCCCGAACATTTATTAGTCAACCGGTATGCGTTGTAAGCCATTATTTAAATTGATGTCTTTGTTAAGGGAGAAAAACACATAAATTCTATAACTCACAGTGTAAAATTATTTTACAGTTTGCTTGGGAATGTGTATTTTGATCTCTGGTCCGGTATTTATTGTATCAATAACCCGTTGTATAATAATACATATTTAAGATTTCGGTATTGTTGGCATGATTTATGCAGGCCAGTATAGATGATTGAGAAATTAATCGTTTTGTAGTTAGCGTCGCAAAACAATTATTTTCTGACATGAAAAGAACAAATTCTCGTTTAATGAAAAACATTTATTGGAGCAAAACTATGAAAATTGTGAATACCACATTTGCTTGCGGTGCAGTGCTGTTATTTGGATTATCTACTGCTGTAAATGCCTCGTTATTAACCGACCCTAACGATCCTCGTTCATGGCAAGGCGCAACCGTAGGAACTTTTGCAAATTTATTTTATGGATCAAATACTGCCGCTACGCGTCAGCAAGTCGTGGATAATCAATTGCTTGATGATAGCTATTTTGATACAAACGGCTTTTCAGATGCGCCTCTAATCCAGTGTAATGGTTGTGTAACTTCTGCAAGTCAATCAGGTAAATCTTTAGATACTACGGGCACAGGAAGTTATGGTTATGTGATCAATTCTGAGCAAGACCGTACCTATGGCGGTAGTCATGTTGATGAATACTGGATTCAAACTGGAAACCAAGTTGGTGGTGCTGTATGGGATCTTGGTGCTGGAGCCAGTACAGCAATTATATTTAACACGATAGATCATGGCCCACTACCTCTGGAAGCAATCGAGTCAACTGTTTATCTGTCAAATGATCAAGTTAATTGGGTTCAGGCGGTAACACAGCGCGTTTGGTTGGAAGGGTTTCAGTCAAACACAGGTATTTTATGGGATGGATTTACCTATGCCGTAGGGACTGCGAATGGTGATACATTTCGCTATGCATCTATTGTATGGGGCGGGCCCGGTGCCCTTCAATCCGATGGCGATAATGAAATTAACGGTGTGATGGGTGCTACCCGTACCTTTGACCCGACACCTACTGTTCCTGAGCCTTCGATTCTCGCGCTTCTAGGACTGGGCGTTATTGGACTTACTGTAGTTCGCCGAAGAAGGAATTGAGATAATTTTCAAGTAAAAGGACCTGCTGTTGCAGGCTTTTTCAAATCCTTTGCGGGTTTGCTGGAGAACGAAGAACTGAAGCGCTAACTCGCAAGGTGCACTAAACACGCGTAAGGTGCATTAAACAACGTACAATGCACCATTTAACCGGTTCTATGGTGCAATGCCCTGCGGTTATTGCACCTTACCTGGTTATCAAGCCGCAATTCCGGATAAAGTCAGTTGCTGAATATCGGTTCGCTTGCTGGCGTGCTCCACTGTAATGGCAACGAGATTGCCCTGTGAATCAACATCAAACAGGGTGTTTTCATCCAGTTCTTTGGTTTCTTCAATATCAGTCGCCTTGAATTCAATGTAGAGCGTATCGGTATCTTCAAAATAACAAATCTTCATGGTTTAAATCTCCGATCGAAAATATATGTAAAAGTTATTTTGGGCCAGCTACCACATCTTGCGCGCCTTGCTTTTTTCCTCTTCTATTTCGGGGCCGGTTAACTTGTCCCAGAGAAAAATGCCTGCGCGCTGCTCGATGTAGGCTGTCGTGACGCGGTAATCGGCCAGCTCACCATTCAGATCGGCATTTTCCATTTCAAACGCCCACATTTTGAGTTGCCCGTTGATCTCCTCGGTCAGGATACATTTGAAAAAGTGGCTGGGTACCGGAATGCTGATACCGTTTTTGTCTTTCTCGCCAATCATACGGATAGACACCGAGAAATCAAAAATGGGGCCGGTAATCACATAGGTCTCGAGCACGTCTTTTTTCTGATCGAGTTTACGTACGGCATGCTCGAGTTCCCGCCATTTCTGGCGATTGAATTCCGGTGTCTGCGGTGACATGTTGGAAAGCAGAAAAGTTTCACTGTTCTGCATCACTTCATCGCTCATATTTTCACTGGCAACCAGATGCCCACGGTCAAACCCGCTGTGACGATAGTCACTCAAGTCCGCCCGGAATCGTTTCGGTATGCGAAAGTCCGGTCTGAAATTATTCAGGCGCTGAACATCGCCCATTAACTGCTTATCGGGATCGACAATCTCCAGCGCCCATTTGGCTTGCCTGAAATAATACGAATAACCCGTCACATAGAACCGGTTAATTAAAATCTGGTCAGCTGCGGGGCAACCATAGCGCGTTTCTGGTTTGAGTGAAAAAACATCTTGCATCATGTGCCTTTGCCGGTAAAGCAGTTAGAAAATCTTTTAAAAAAATACATTATGAACTGTTTTGTCATTTTCTTCCCGACCTGTTGCAACACGTGGCGGTTTTCATAAACCGCTGAAAATTATTTCAACTACTCGACAGCAACCCGCTGCACCCGCACCGGCCATACCCCGCGATCCACCGCCTGCCGGCCGTCAAATACAATATAACTTTGCCGCCCGTAATGGGGCAGGGGACGGATAAGTGCTTCCAGCGCGGCATTATCCTGTGCTGAAACAACCGCCAGCGATGTGCCTTCCGGACTGGTCAATGTCCATGCCTGTGCGGTACCTTTTCCGTTGACTATTTCAGGTTTGGCTGACAATTCTTTAGCCTCGAGCCAGGCGTCGACTTCATGTTGCAGGCCTATGACCAAAGTCGGAACGGTCGGAATCGGTTGATTGGCTGGCAGGCGTTGCGGTGCGCGCCGTTGCAGTTTTTCAGCCAAGGTTGTCGCAATATGTCTTGTTTCCTCGTTGTCCGATAAGATAGTTGTTGCTGTGGTGGGATTGACCATGACTTCGCGCAGGATTGGCGGCGCTTCGCCGGGGGCAAGATGGCGGAACAGGCGGATATCCGGGTCAAGCGTGATGGATTGCGCCTTATCGTTAAGGCCGAGCGTGAAGGATTGTTCGGTTTGCTGCAAGTCAAGCAGATGGGTTTCTTCACCCGATTCGGTTTGAACGACAACCGGTACGCGTAACTGATAAGGCGGTTCGGTTTGCTTTACAGTGACGCGCAGCCGGTAACCCGTTTCGGACGGTTCCTGCCTGGCTTCGGTGATGGTTAAATTCGGCGCACCGCTGCGATTCAGCCATTGATCAAAAAACGGTTTCAGGTCGTGCGCCGAAACGATTTCAAATGCGCTTTGCAGATGCGGCCATGCCGTGACCTTGAAACGCTGCATGCCCCAGAGACCTTGTATCGAGCGATTGAACATGTCTTCGCCGATCAGGTCGCGCAACATAAAAAACAACATTGCCGATTTGTTGTAGCCGACAATTTTCGATGCGCCGTGCGTACGCGAGGTAAACGCAACCAGCGGCTCATCCTGTCCGGGTTCGAGGGCGGCAAAGTCGCGCAGCCAGTCCAGACGCATTTCGCGCGCTTCATCTTCGCCTTCCTGCTCCTTGTACGCATAGTCGGCCATGAACGTCGTCAAACCTTCCGACCAGTTGCCGCTTTTGTAATCCGGGTACACTGCATTGCCCCACCAGTTGTGCAGCACTTCATGACCGAGCGACGTGTCCTTGATGAACGGTAATTGCAGGACATTGATGCCGAGATAGGTCAGCGTCGGCATACCGAAGCCGGTCGGCGTCGGGCTCGATACGATACTGAATTCGCTGAATGGATAAGCGCCGATCCACGATTCGTACAGTTTGAAATAGCGCTTGACGGCCTCGAGATAGTCACCGGTCAACTGACCGATCTGCGGGTGAAAATACGTGCGCAGCAGAATCGGTTCACCCCGAATCCCGGTATAGTTTTCCGAAGCAATCTCATACGGCCCGGCCATTAAATCGATGCCTTCGGACGGATGCTCAAACTCAAACCGCGCCTGGTAACCGGCGTCGGTTTCCTGCTCGTCAACCAGTTTACCCGCCACCAGTCCGCGCTGACCCGGCGGCAGTTCGATGTGTACCGAATAATGGATCAATCCGTTTATGACGCGCGGATACCAGCTTGACGCATTTGGCAGAAACGTTCCCGCTTCACCGCTTGCGGCAACCGGACGGCCCAATGTCTGTTCATGATCAAGCGTGTCATCGAGCGGATGCAATGTACCGCGCCAGTGAATTTCAACGTCATACGGCCGCAGCATGGCATACGGAATTTGCCAGACATGCGAACCGTCTTCGGCTGTTTCCGGCTCATACGGCATCTCATTAATAGATGCGTGCGTCACTTCGAATGCCGCACCGAGTTTCAGTACATGGTCGCGCGTCTTGTTGAAAGTGATCCGGCTTTTTCCTTCCAGCACACGGGTTTGGGGATCGATACGCACCGACATGTCATAGTCGATAAATGGGGTAAATTCCCTGGGAATGCCTGGAGCCGGCGAGGCCAGTACCGAACTGACAATACCAACTAGCAAAAAACCATAAAAGAACTGAATTAGCCGTTTTGTTAGTATTTTCATCATGTATACAATTTATTAACTTTTAAGCGGTGGAAATTTGGCGATGATTTCCATTTCGTGATCGTTACGTTTCACTTTCAGGGGAAGCCAGGTTCCCGGCGCATGACGTTTGACGATGCCGATGACATCGTCTGTCGTTTGCAGCGTCACGCCCGCCATTTCAAGGATCACATCGGCATCCTGCAGGCCGGATGCTTCGGCAATGCTGCCTTTTTCCACCTGCAACACCAGCGCGCCACCGCGCGCCATTTCAAAGCGGATACCCAGCCGCTGATATTTCGGCTCGGCAAAAGGATCAGGACGCTCCGGCAATACACCAAAAACCGCATCGGCGACACCTGCCACGAGCTGCTTGCAGGATTTGTTCATATCCCACGGCAATAATGACAGGACATCCGTAATACCGAGATCGTGTAACTGATGCGGCACACCGAAGCCATTCACGATATGGCCTGACCCCATTATGCCCACAACCAATGGAGTTTGCGCTGTTTCTGTTTTACGGAATGCTTCGTTTAGCATCTGCGCCATGGCGCGATCCCACAGCTGCTGCCCGGCGTAAAACCGTATGAAGTCGGGATCATCAAAGCCGACTTCGCCATCTTTCCGGTCTTTGCGGTCATGCTGCTTGTAAATCGGCATCAGGAAATCCAGATACGCCTGGCTTGGCGGGGCAGGGCGCGTCAATCCTTCCCGATCTTCCACCGGCACGCCGTAAAACCCTTTTTCCGACACCATCCTGCGCAGTTTTGAATCGATATTCAACGCTACCATGGGAATATGATTCATGCGCGCAAAATGGAACAATGGCAGATATAAATCCGGATCGGTGTTCCACACGCTGTCCCATTCGGATTCGGCCAAAAACGCTTTTTCATCCAGTTCACCCGCAACCCAGCGATCGAGCACCGGCTGGATGCGGCGTGGAAACATTTCAAAACCGATGACCATATCCGGGCGCACCGCATAGAGTGCCGCGAGCATCTGCAGTTGCCAGCGGTGGTGATCTGCGTTGGTATGCGACTCTCCCAGCAATACCACCGAATGTTCTACGGCGCGGTCGATAATTGCCGCGTATTCGCCCGGCCCTGAACCGGGAATAATCCACTGTCCCAAAGGCACGCAATTGTGCTCTCCCGGCTTAAATGCCGACTTGAATGTCGAATTCAACGCCGGTTTGTGTCCGGGTTTGATGTTGGTGCTGGCTTGTAGCGCCGTCATGGATAAGCCGAGCAGGCCTAATGCCAATAACAAAACTGATATCATCGGCGTGACACGTGTGACAAACCGGTTTCGAACAAAGCCTATAATTTTTTTCATTGTTATCCTATCCATTTGCGGGCATTTCTAAATAGCCTGATCCACGGTGCGTCTTCCCGCGTTCGTGTGCGTCTGGTTGAGTCCTTCGATGCAGGCGGATACCATGAGTGTTGCGCAACACGGAAAACACGCTCCGGGTGCGGCATGAGTATATTGAATCGCCCGTCCGGTGTCGTCAGCCCCGTGATTCCCTGCGGCGAACCGTTGGGATTGACCGGATACGTTTCGGTCACCTGTCCGTAGTTGTCGACATACCGAAGCGTAACCAATGCATCGCTCTCAAGTGAGCTGCGCTGACCAAAATCCGCACGTCCCTCACCATGCGCCACGGTAATCGGCATTCGGCTGCCCGCCATGCCATCGAAAAATATCGATGGACTTTGCTGCACTTCTACCATGACAAAACGGGCTTCGAATTGTTCCGAATGATTGCGCACAAAACGCGGCCAGTGTTCGGCGCCCGGGATGATTTCATGCAGATTGCTCATCATCTGGCAACCATTGCAAACACCAAGTGCGAACGTGTCCGTGCGCCGGAAAAAAGCTTCAAACGCTTCGCGCGCGCGCGGATTAAACAAAATGGATTTTGCCCACCCTTCACCGGCGCCGAGCACATCGCCGTACGAGAAACCGCCGCATGCCGCGAGCCCTTTGAAATCGCTGAGCGTTACCTTGCCTGAAATGATATCGCTCATATGCACATCGATGGCGGCAAATCCGGCGCGATCAAACGCGGCCGCCATTTCCACATGACCGTTGACGCCTTGCTCGCGCAGAATCGCTATGGTTGGCCGGACACTACGTCGAATTTTGCGTCGGACAAGCGGCGCTACAATATTGTCTTCCGGATCAAAACGCAGTGAAACGTGCAATCCCGGGTCATCCTGATCCAGAATACGATCGAATTCCTGCTCAGTGCAGGCCGGATTGTCGCGCAATTTTTGCATGTGATGCGTGGTTTCCGACCAGGCACGCTGCAAATCAACGCGTTTTTCTGCAAATACGGGCCTGTTGTTACGTAACAGCCGTAACTCATCGGACGTATTTGGGTGTCCGATGACAAAACCCAAATTCTGCAACCCGGCTTCTGCCAGTACACTCATGACGACTGTGCGTTTTTTGCGCTGAATTTGAATCACCGCGCCGAGTTCTTCGTTAAACAGCACGGCAAACAGACGTTCCAACGCCCGGCCGTCGAGTGTGTTGAATTGCAATTCCGCCCCGTCGATATCGCTCGACAACGGATCAAAGCATAGTTGATCGAGATTGACGGTAATGCCGACATGCCCCGCAAAAGCCATTTCGCACAAAGTGACAAACAGTCCGCCATCGGAGCGGTCATGATAAGCCAGTATCGCATCCGCCTTGTTTAACTGCTGAATCGCGGTAAAAAATGCCTTGAGTTTTTCCGCACCGGATTGACCGTCAATATTCGGCGCTTCATTACCGGTTTGCTTGTAAACCTGCGCCAGGACCGAGCCGCCCAAACGGTTTTTGCCATGCCCCAGATCGATCAGAATCAGTTCGGTTTCTTCGCTATCGGTACGCAGTTGCGGCGTCAACGTGCGGCGCACATCGTCAACCCGGGCAAACGCTGAAATGATTGGCGACAGGGGTGCAATGACTTCCTTGGTGATTGTTTCACCGGTTTCGGTATGCGTTTCCTGCCAGGTTGTTTTCATCGACATTGAGTCCTTGCCGACCGGGATACTAATGCCGAGTTGCGGACACAGTTCCATACCGACCGTATAGACCGCGTCAAACAATCCGGCATCCTCACCGGGATGGCCCGCAGCCGCCATCCAGTTGGCGGACAGTTTGACATCGCCAAGCCGTTCTATCGAGGCAGCGGCAATATTGGTAATCGCTTCGCCGACCGCCATACGCGCGGCGGCTTCCGGATTGATCAGCGCCAACGGTGTACGCTCACCAACGGCAAACGCTTCGCCAAAATAGGTCTGGAAACCCATCATGGTTACTGCTACATCGGCAACCGGCACCTGCCACGGTCCGACCATCTGGTCACGGGCTGTCATGCCGCCCACGCTGCGATCGCCGATACTGATGAGAAATGTCTTGTCCGCCACGGCAGGCAACCGCAGCACGCGATACGCCGATTTTTTCAAATCCAGTTCATGCGTTCTAAAGTCTGTTAACGACTGGCTTCGATGCGAAACCTTGCGCGTCATTTTGGGCGGTTTACCGAGTAACACCGATAAGGCCATATCGACTGGCGCTGTTTCCGAGGCATTATCGTCGTCTGTTACAACCAGTTGCTCTTCCTGTGTCGCTTCACCGACGACGGCAAACGGGCAGCGTTCACGCTCGCAGATTTGCTGGAATAGTTCCAGCGATTCCGGATGAATTGCGAGCACGTACCGTTCCTGCGCTTCGTTGCTCCAGATTTGCATCGGCGACATGCTGGATTCTTCAGACGGTACGGCGCGCAGATCAAACCGCCCGCCACGACCGGAGTCATGCACCAGTTCAGGAAACGCGTTTGACAGTCCACCCGCCCCGACATCATGAATAAACAAAATGGGATTTTGTTCACCGTTACTTTCCATTTGCCAGCAACGGTTAATCACTTCCTGCGCCCGGCGCTGCATTTCAGGATTACCGCGCTGCACCGAATCAAAATCCAACGCTTCGAGATTCGCGCCGGTATCCATACTGGACGCGGCTCCGCCGCCCAGACCGATCAGCATGCCCGGCCCACCCAATTGGATCAACAAAGTACCGGGAGGGAATTTTTCCTTGGCGGTATGTTTTGCCGAGATCTGGCCGATTCCACCTGCGAGCATGATCGGCTTGTGATAACCGCGCACTTCTCCGGCAACATTTTCTTCATACGTACGGAAATATCCGGTCAGATTCGGACGGCCAAACTCGTTGTTGAATGCCGCGCCGCCAATCGGGCCTTCGAGCATAATCTGCAGCGCTGATGCGATGCGCCCCGGTTTGCCGTAAATTGTTTTTTGTTCGGGACTGGCATATTCCCAGGATTGCATAAAACCCGGTATATTCAGATTGGAAACCGAAAAACCGGTCAATCCGGCCTTGGGTTTGGCGCCTCGGCCGGTTGCACCTTCATCGCGGATTTCTCCACCCACACCGGTTGCCGCACCCGGAAACGGTGAAATCGCAGTGGGATGGTTATGCGTTTCCACTTTCATGAGCCAATGGGTTTGCGTTTGCGTATAACTGTAGCAATTGTCCTTATCAGGATAAAAACGCGCTATTGTTGCGCCTTCAACAATACTTGCGTTATCGGCATACGCAACCAGCGTACCCTGCGGACTTTGCCGGTGTGTATTGCGAATCATGGCAAACAACGACTGATCCATCGGCTGACCGTCGATGATCCAGCTGGCATTGAAGATTTTGTGGCGGCAGTGCTCGGAATTAGCTTGCGCGAACATCATCAACTCAACATCCGTGGGATAACGCCCGGCCTGCTCGTAATGATGCGCCAGATATTCTATTTCGTCAGGCGATAACGCCAGACCCATGTCAATATTGGCTTTCTCCAGCGCCTGAACGCCCCCGTTTTGAAGATCGACAATTTTAAGAGGCTGCGGCGCAAAATGGCTGAACAACCGCTTGGCATCTTCAAACGATTGAACAATCGATTCGATCATCCGGTCATGCAATGCCATTTGCATTGACTGCTGCTGTTCCTCAGATAGATCCTGTTCAGCCTGAATCGTATAAGCAATTCCCCGCTCGATTCGCTCGATGTTATACAATCCACAATGATGTGCGATGTCGGTAGCTTTGCTGGACCACGGTGAAATCGTTCCGGGGCGTGGAATAACCAGGAAAAAAGCTGACTGAGCATCGTGATGCTGTGAGGGACAACTGTTTAACAATTTTTCGAGTACAGCCGTTTCTTCAGGCGTCAATGTTTGCCTGACCGCACAGAAATACCAATATTCCGTCGAAATATGAGAGACTTGTATTTTAAGCGCAGTTAACGCTTCCTTGAGTTTCTCAAGCCGGAAGGAAGACAGCGCATTACCGCCACAAAACTGAAGCATGGACAAAAAGCGTATTTTGTTGAAAACTGCCATTTTACACGATGCATGGTTCATGACATGACGAATACCATTGATCCGGTTTTTTTAACCGAAGAAATCCGAAGTATTGAACAGGCTGCTTTTAATTTACCCACTCCTCCTGATTTGATGGAAAAAGCGGGTAAAGCTGCCGCCGATACGGTCAGGGAAAAATTTAATGGAATTACAATCCGAAAAATCCTGGTTCTGGCTGGCCCCGGTAACAACGGTGGAGATGCTTTTGTAGCCGCTCGCTATTTGAAAAACTGGGAATATGACGTGACAGTCGTATTTTGTGCGGACCCAAACCGCCTTCCACAAGATGCCCAAAAAGCAAGACAATCCTGGTGGGATAGTGGTGGTGAAATTTATCCGGATATCTCCAAACAAGACCACTGGGATTTGGTTATCGATGGCTTATTTGGCATCGGACTGCAACCGGATCGCCCGATAACCGATCAATACCGTGATTGGATCGATCAGGTTAATGCCATGCCTTGCCCCGTTCTCGCATTGGATATCCCCTCCGGTTTGAGCAGCGATACAGGCAGTGTTTGTGGCGCAGCCATTATGGCCACACTAACCGTCACGTTCATCGGCCTCAAGCCTGGTTTGTTAACGCAATTCGGTTCACAATATTGCGGTAAAATCGTTGTTTGCGATCTTGATCTGGATGCGAATTCGGTTATTTCACCTCACATCTGGGCTATCAACCCGAAAATGATTCAAATGCTGCTACCGCCACCACGGCCAGCCAACAGCCATAAAGGGCTTTTTGGTAATGTCGGTATTCTTGGTGGCAACACGAGTATGATAGGCGCTGCCATTTTGGCAGGGCGCGCAGCGCTTTATCTGGGCGCCGGACGCGTTTATGTCGGTTTACTGTCACCGGCTGCACCGGCTGTGGACATGCTCCATCCCGAACTCATGTTACGATCTGCAGATGAACTGTTTGATCTTGGCGCGATCAACTGTCTTGTCGCGGGCCCCGGTATGAATATCAATGAAACGACATATACCTGGATGGAACATACAATCAATTCTAATACACCGCTGGTATTTGACGCCGACGCGTTGAATCATATTGCGTTTCACAGTGAACTGGCGCGCCAACTCAAACTGCGCAATGCACCCACCGTCCTAACGCCACATCCCACTGAGGCGGCACGATTATTGGATATGGAAGTTACTACTGTGCAGAGCAATCGCCTGGAAGCCGCCCAAAAAATCGCGGAACTTCTGAATTGTTTTGTAGTACTTAAAGGCGCGGGTACTATCTGTGTTTTTCCATGCGGCAGATGTTTTATCAATACCAGCGGAAATCCGGGTTTGAGCAGCGCCGGAACAGGCGATGTGCTTGCAGGCATGATCGGCGCACTGATTGCACAAGGCTTGAAACCAGGCGATGCAATGTTATTGGCTGTTTATTTGCACGGCACAGCAGCCGATCAACTGCTTGATTCAAACAACGGCCCGTTAGGGATGACTGCATCGGAGATTATTACTTCTGCACGATTACTACTGAATAACTGGATTTATAAATCGCTGTCTAATCCATAATCGTCATTTCATAAATCCAATAGTCATTGAGAAACCCGGTAGAGCAGTTTACAGCAACGCATTGACACTACCGGGTACTATGTTTAACTACTATGATCCTAAAAACCTCAGTTGACCGTTACAAGGAAATGCAACTAAATGAATAGAAATATAAATTTCTTCAAAATGCCTTAACCTGAATGGTGAACGCCACTATGATGCTTATAGCCCATTGTTTTTTACTTTTTGCGGCGTTGCAATTCGTTGTAATAACTGGTTATTACGCCTCATTGCGTCTTGCCAAAAATCAAAAACAAAGTACTCTAAACACCATCCAACTGAGGTTTTTAGGATGATGCTTTTGAAAGCAATAGCAAACTTACAATTTAGCCATAACTTCTGCTACCGTTTGTCCCATCAACGATGGAGTTGGGCTGATCACGACACCCAGTTCCTTAAGTGTTTCCACTTTTTCCGCAGCACTTTCACCGGCAGATGATATGATGGCTCCGGCATGACCCATGCGGCGGCCTTCCGGGGCCGTCAAACCGGCAATATACGCAACCAGCGGCTTGGTCATGTTTTCTTTGAAGAAAATACCCGCATCAACTTCCATCGGGCCGCCGATTTCTCCAATCATGAGCGCAACCTTGGTTTCCGGATCATGTTCCAGTTTTTCGAGTACATCGAGATGAGAACTGCCGATGATCGGATCGCCTCCGATACCAACCGATGTTGAAATACCAATGCCGAGCATACGCATTTGGTCGGCCGCCTCGTAACCCAGTGTCCCTGAACGACCCACAACGCCTACATTACCCCTCACGTAAATATGCCCCGGCATGATACCCAACATGGAACGTCCCGGACTGATGGTTCCAGCGCAATTAGGGCCAGTCAGCATCATGCGTTCTTCTTTGGGAAACCGGCGCAGGAAGTTCTTAACCGTCATCATGTCTTGTGTTGGAATACCATCGGTGATGCTTACACAGTACCTGATTCCGGCATCAGCGGCTTCCATGATGGAATCCGCAGCAAATGCCGGCGGTACGAAAACAATACTGGCCTCTGCACCGACCTGTTGTACTGCTTCCTTGACGGTATTGAAAACCGGCAATCCCAGATGCGTCTGTCCGCCTTTACCCGGCGTCACACCACCGACAACATTGGACCCATATTCAATCATCTCTTGTGCATGAAAAGTACCGATCTTTCCGGTGAATCCCTGAACAATAATGCGTGTTTTTTCGTCTATTAATATTGTCACTTTTTACTCCCTAGCCTTCTTGTGCAACTACCTGGTTACGTGCTGCCACTACTTTTTCTGCAGCTTCCGCGAGTGTATCTGCCGTGATTATTTTCATGCCGCTTTCGGCAATGATCTTGCGTCCTTCTTCCACATTGGTACCGGATAACCGTACGACCAATGGCACCTGCATGCCGATATTTTTAACTGCTTGAACCACGCCTTCCGCAATCCAATCACAACGGTTGATGCCGGCAAAAATATTGACCAGCATCGCCTTGACGTTTTTGTCTGCCAGCACCAGGCGGAATGCTTTTTCTGTTCTTTCCGCCGATGCCCCGCCACCAACATCCAAGAAGTTGGCTGGCTCGCCACCAGCCAGTTTGATCATATCCATCGTCGCCATCGCAAGACCTGCACCATTGATCATGCATCCAATATCACCATCCAATCCGACATAGCTTAAGCCCACCTCGGCTGCGGCCACCTCGCGTGAATCGACCTGGGAATTGTCACGCAGTTCTGCAATTTTATGACGGCGGTACAAAGCATTTTCATCAAACGCCATTTTGGCATCGAGCGCAATTATTTCGTTGTTGGCGGTAACTACCAGCGGATTGATTTCAAGAATATTTGCGTCCAGATCACGTAACGCGCGATAACAACCCTTAATTGTTTTAACCGCATGGTTTAATAAAGATGAATCAAGGCCCAGGGCAAATGCCATTTTACGGGCCTGAAAATCCTGTAAGCCTACCGCCGGTTCGATGTAGATTTTGATAATTGCCTCAGGATTGGTTTGCGCCAATGCTTCAATTTCCATCCCACCTTGCGCTGAACCGACCATAATGACACGTTCGGTACTACGATCGATTAAAAACGACAGATAAATCTCCTTAGCAATCTTCGTTCCGGCTTCAATATACACGCGAGAGCATAGTTTCCCTGCAGGCCCGCTTTGGTGGGTTACCAGTGTCTTTCCAAGCAATTCTTCAGCAGCAGCCTCAACTTCATTATGCGATCTGCATAACTTGATCCCACCGGCTTTTCCACGCGCGCCGGAATGAATCTGCGCCTTGACAACCCAGACATCGCCTTCGATTTCTCGTGCGCGTTGGGCCGCTTCTTCTACGCTATAGGCGATACCGCCCTCAGCTGTTTTGACGCCGTAACCCGCCAAAATTTCTTTTGCTTGATATTCGTGAATATTCAATTCGATTTCCTCATCAATCGGATTTAAATGTCATAGCCATTTATTTAGTTAGTGGCCATGTTTTTTTCCAGTTTAACTAACGTTACACTCATTAAAAAAGGCCGCATGTTGCGGCCTTTGACATAAATTTATTGTTTGGCGGCTATTGCATCCGCAATCCTCACCACATTATTCGCCATTCTCTCCGATGCCGCATCGATTAAGCGCCCGTCCAATGCAGCAGCGCCTTTACCCTGTGCCGCAGCATCTTTCAATGCTTGCAGGATGCGCTTGGCTTTCTCAACTTCGGCCGGTGGTGGGGTAAACACTTCGTTGGCCAGCGTAATCTGCGTAGGATGTATCGCCCATTTGCCTTCGCATCCCAGCGCAGCTGCGCGCCGTGCAGCTAGTTTATATCCATCGGGATCTTTGATATCGCCAAACGGGCCGTCAATAGGCCTTAATCCATAAGCACGGCAAGCGACTGTCATGCGGCTGATCGCAAAATGCCATTGATCACCGGGATAATCCGGATTGAGTCCACCGATGTTGACTGTTCTGGCGCGATTGCTGGCGGCATAATCCGCAACACCAAAATGCAATGCTTCCAGCCTTCCACGCGAACCGTTGATCGCAATATCCTCAACATTAGCCATACCCAGTGCCGTTTCGATCAACGCTTCAAGCCCAATCCTGTTTTTCAATCCCTGCTGCATTTCGAGTTGATTGACCATGGATTCAACCATGTAAATATCCGCATAAACACCCGCTTTTGGTATTAACAACGTATCAATTTTCGATCCAGCCTGTTCAACCAGATCGACGACATCACGTACCATATATTGCGTATCCAGTCCGTTGATCCGAACCGATACGGTAATGCCATGGCCTTTCCAATCGAGATCATTGAGCGCTTGTATGACATTCTTCCTGGCCTGCAGCTTATCATCCGGTGCTACGGCATCCTCTAAATCCAGGAAAACGAAATCCACACCGCTTTTTAATGCTTTTTCAAACATCTCCGGGCTTGATCCTGGAACCGCCAGCTCACAGCGTTGTACCCGTTGAACTTTTGTTTCGTATAGCGTGTGACTCATTTTCCCTCCATGAAAATTTATATAAAGTGAATCCTCAAGCAGCGCAGCATTAAGTATCTATCTTATTGTTTCAAACCTGCATGTACTGACGCGATCAATTCAGGATTCAGCAAATCTCTTTTTAATTTTTAAAAAACTATTAAACGCAAGATTATAGCATTTGTTGCTATGTGATTCTATTCATGCCGTTTTTAAAGCATTCAGGTTAAATAATTGGATAAAATTTAAACCTAAAAACCTCAGTTGGATGGTATTTAGAGTGCCTTGTTTTTTATTTTTGGCAAGGCGTAATTACAAGTTATTACAACGAATTGCAACACCACAAAATTAAAAAACAATGTGCTATAAATAGCATAGTGTTGCTCACCATTCAGGTTAAGGAATTTTCCTGAAATTTATATTTTTTTCATCAAGTTTGTACTTCTTTCTAACGGTCAACTGAGGTTTTTAGGTTAAAAGATTCTTGTCTTTTAAATAGACTCAATTCGCTCAACCGCTCCGGCTGCATCCGCCAATTTGTTATATTTTGCCAACCAGGATAGCGGAATGACTGCACTGGCTTCACCATGCTGTTCGGCACTTGCCGCAGCTATCGCGCCCAGCATAATGGCGCGGCCGCAACTATCGCCTCCAGCACGGATATTGGCTTCAACAGCTTCACGGTAACTTGTCGCATGCTGCGCAATATGCGCGATTACTGGCAATCCTTCTAAAACATGACAAGCCGACCCAAAGCGCTGCGCCACTTTGACGCTATCCAACGCTTCCATCGCAAGGGATTCTTTCAACAAGGGTGTTAATTGCGCTCCAGCATAGGGCAGTGATTGCTCCAACGCCTTTTGTACCGGCACACCGCCAAGTAAGTCAAACAGCACGGCTGATGCATACTGCGCAGCAGCAATAGCTACTTGGTTATCGTTGGTTATCCGTACGACCTGTTCAATTTTCGCCATCAACGTATCCAGGGTTCCGTGGTGCGTAACCACCACGATGGGCATCGCTGCCAAAGCAGCAAATTGATCGTCATCCGCACCCGAAATTTCGGGAAAATCCTCAGGTGTCGACGGGATCAGTTTCAGCAGCGTTTGACGTGTCGGCGAATCAACATAGCCGCTATATGTCCCACCCGGACCAAACAGGCTGCGAAACTCGGTTTGATACGCTATGCGATTGAACTCTCCATGTGCAGCAAAATGTTTCAACATCAGCAAACAGATTTCCCCATAACCGGATGAATCGCCTGCTATTTTGTTGCCATGTGCAAAAAATCCTTTCGCATCGGCATAGTCTTTCGGATTGGGTGTTAAGAAAACGATTTCTTTGGTTTTTGCTAGATGTGCTATTCGTTCCGGGTCGTACAGCCAGTGTAAACCCAACGCGGCTGAATCGGCCACCAGTGCACCCATAATCGCCGTAACGCGTGGCATAAGTTTGACAGTAGTATTCATTGTGAAGCTTATTTTGATTTTAGTTCGGTAGAAATAAGACGGATACGTTGAATTGATTAGCTGATTTCAACATCGTCCGGTATTCTGCGTGCTTCCTCTTCCAACATGATCGGAATACCGTCTTTTATTGAAAAAGCCAGGCGATCCGGCTTGCATATCAATTCACTATCCTGTTTTTTATATAACAAAGGCCCTTTACATAGCGGGCAGACCAGGATATCGAGTAATTTTGTATCCATAACCTTCCTAATTATTCAAATTCTGTATTTAAAACCTGTTCAGTATATCATCGAGCTGATCGAGATTTGAGTAATGTATGATGATACTGCCCTGACCATTTTTTTTGGATTTGATGGTAACCTGCGTCCCTATCCGTTCTGAAACCGATTCCTGCAAAGCCAAAATATCGCGATCTGTTTTCCCGCCTTTACTTTTTTGAGTCTGTTTTACCGGCTTTGTTTGTTGCTGAATTATTTTCTCCGTTTCTCGCACTGACAAGCGATTTAAAACAATCCTATTCGCAATCTGAATCTGTTTGGCGGGCTCAAGAACCAACAATGCACGGCCATGGCCCATTTCTATCTTGCCTTGCATCATCAAGTCTTGCACCGATTCCGTCAGATTAAGCAGGCGTAACAGGTTGGACACCGCACTGCGGGAACTGCCCAATGCATCGGCCGCACTTTGATGCGTCATTCCAAATTCGTTGATAAGGCGCTGAATTCCCATAGCTTCTTCAAGCGGATTCAAATCTTCTCGCTGAATATTTTCAATCAACGATATGGCAAGTGCCGCATCATCGGCCACTTCACGGATAATTGCCGGCACTTCGGCCATACCGGCCAATTGCGCGGCGCGCCAGCGTCGTTCTCCGGCGATAATTTCGTAATTATCCACACCGATCGCACGGACCAGAATGGGTTGCATGATACCTTGTGTTTTGATGGATTCCGCCAGTTCTGCCAGGCTTTCCTGATTCATATTACTACGCGGCTGGTATTTACCGGGTTTTAATAACGAAATCTCCAGTTTTTGCAATCTATCGGCAGCCGGCGTTGTTGCATCGTCATTCCCTGATAACAGCGCATCCAATCCGCGCCCCAGGCCTTTTAGCTTTACCATTTTATTTTCCTTGTATAATCAGGCGCTAAGAACCTCACGGGCAAGCTCCAGATAAGCCTGGGCGCCTTTTGACTGGCGGTCGTGATAGAGTACCGGAAGACCAAATCCCGGTGCTTCCGCCAGCCGGACATTTCTTGGAATAACCGTACGGTATACCTTATCGCCAAAATGCCGTTGCAACTGTTCCGATACCTGTTGCGCTAAAATATTGCGTGGATCAAACATGGTGCGCAGTAAACCTTCGATACGCAGGTTCGGATTAAAATTTGCGCGAACTTTTTTAATGGTATTCACTAAGTCACTCAGCCCTTCAAGCGCATAATACTCACATTGCATCGGTATCATGACTGCATGTGCGGCGCATAGCGCATTTAGCGTCAATAGATTAAGCGCAGGCGGGCAGTCGATGATAATATATTGATAATCTTCAATAATCTCAAGCAGCGCCGCTTTCAAACGAATTTCCCGCTGGGAAAGTTCTACCATTTCAACTTCAGCACCTGCAAGATCGCGGTTGGCGGGAATCAGATCGTATTTACTCTGCAAATTGCTGACCCGCACGGTTTTTATCGATAACTCCCCAAGTAAAACATGATAAATCGTCTCGGTTATCTCATGCTTGTTCGTCCCGCTTCCCATCGTCGCATTCGCCTGCGGATCAAGATCGATCAATAACACGCGTTTACCTGCATTTGCCAGGCTTGCCGCTAGATTGACACTCGTCGTTGTTTTGCCAACACCGCCTTTTTGATTGGTGACTGCCAGAATTTTTGCCAAGCTAATTGCTCCTATCATTCCGGTTTTTCATGCATGTCCATTTTTTTGATGACAATCAGTTCCCTTTTTGCTGAAAGCCCCGATACGGTTAACGATATTCTTTTTTCAATGCAATAAGGGCTCATGACTTCATCAAGTTCCTGTTGCGTACAACACCCTTTCATCGCTATCCAGCGACACGGTTCGCTTTGTTTGCCAGCCAAATGCTGCGTCGTTTTTATAAAAAGCCCCAGGCTCGCATAAGCCCGCGAAACAATGGTTTGGACGGAGCCATTAACATCTACATTTACATCCACGTTTTCTACACGTCCGGTAACAACTGTAATATTATTCAGTGCCAGCTCTATTTTGACCTGTTGTTGAAATGCCGTTTTTTTTTGATTGCTGTCAATCAATGTGATCTGCCAATCCGGTCGTACAATGGCAAGCACAATACCAGGCAAGCCTGCGCCCGTACCTACATCGATTATTCGTGATCCATTAAGATAATTAACAATCGACAGACTGTCCATCACATGCTGGAAAAACATTTCCTCGATAGTCTCAATCGCAGTCAAATTATAATGTTTGTTCCATTTCGCCAACAGCATTAAATATTGAACGATTTGTTCCTGCTTTTTTGTATCCAGTGTAAAGCCTGATTGCTCTAACACGGCCAGGCTATGTTTGACTGAATCAATAGGGTTCATGCATGTTGTTTCTTATCAATATCTGTATTTTCCACACCACTCAAGCCTCGCTTGAGATGAACCAGCAACAAAGAAATCGCTGCAGGTGTGACGCCAGAAATTCTGCCAGCCTGACCGATTGTTTCAGGTTTATGCTCGTTCAGTTTTTGTTGCACCTCATTGGAAAGGCCTTTTACCCTGCAGTAATCGATATCAATCGGCAGCAACGTTGTCTCATGTTGTGATTGCCGTAAAATTTCTTCCTGCTGTCGCTTGATATAGCCATGATACTTGGTTTGAATTTCAATCTGTTCTGCAATATAGCCCGGAGCAGCATTTGATTCCGCACCACACAATGTTTGCAGATCAGCATAGGCTACGTTGGGCCTGCGCAACAATTCCGTCAAGGTATATTCTCGTTCGATAGTTTTACCAAGAATCTTGATCTGGAGACTTTCATCGACCGTACCGGGAAAAACCCGAATATTGTCGAGCCGTTTTTGTTCCTTCTCAATGGCTTCACACTTTTCTGTGAAAAATATCCATCGCTCATCGTCAACCAAGCCAAGCTTTCTGCCCGTTTCAGTCAGACGCTGATCAGCATTGTCTTCCCTCAATTGCAAACGATATTCCGCCCGGCTGGTAAACATACGGTAAGGCTCGGTCACTCCCGCGGTAATCAGATCATCAACCAGCACACCGATATACGCTTCATTTCTGAGCGGGCACCAGCTTTCCTTTTGCTGCACGAGTAACGCTGCATTGATACCTGCCAGCAAACCCTGTGCCGCCGCCTCTTCGTATCCCGTCGTGCCATTGATTTGTCCGGCGAAAAACAGGCCGCTAATCGTTTTGGTTTCCAGTGAACGCTTTAGATTTCTGGGATCGAAATAGTTATATTCTATAGCATATCCCGGTCGGGTGATATGCGCATTTTCAAGGCCGGCTATCGATTGCACCAGTCTAATCTGGTATTCATACGGCAGGCTCGTTGAAATTCCATTTGGATAGATTTCATTCGTTTCCAGTCCTTCCGGTTCCAGAAAAATGGAATGACTTTCCCTACTGGCAAAACGTACAACTTTATCCTCAATCGACGGACAATAGCGCGGGCCAACCCCTTCGATCACTCCGGCATACAATGGCGATTCGGACAATCCTTCATTGATAATTTCATGCGTTAGCGGGTTGGTATGGGTAATCCAACAAGATACTTGGCGTGGATGTTTAACTGTATGCCCCATGAATGAAACAATTGGCGTAGGCTGATCACCGGGCTGTTTTTTCAGTTTACTGTAATCAAGGCTACGACCATCGATTCTTGGCGGCGTTCCGGTTTTCAATCGACCCACCGGAAATTTCATGTCATTTAAATGTTGGGCCAATGTAATCGATGGCGGATCACCTGCCCGACCAGCCTTAAAATGTGCTTTACCGATATGCGCCAGCCCTGCCAGAAACGTACCGACGGTTAACACGACAGCCTGCGCATAAAACCGAATACCGAGCTGGGTCACCACACCGGATACGTGGCCTTGATTAACAAGCAAGTCATCCACGGCTTGTTGAATTACTCGCAAATTCTTCTCGCCTTCGATTCGTTTGCGTATGGCCTGACGATACAAAACCCTGTCGGCTTGTGCGCGGGTTGCACGTACGGCCGGTCCTTTGCTGGAATTCAAAACACGAAATTGTATTCCCGCCTCATCTGTAGCAAGACCCATTACGCCACCTAAAGCATCTATTTCTCTTACCAGATGGCTTTTTCCTATGCCACCAATAGACGGATTGCATGACATTTGTCCGATGGTTTCTACATTATGCGTCAGCAACAGTGTTTTACAACCCATACGCGCCGACGCCAATGCAGCTTCAGTTCCTGCATGGCCACCTCCAACCACAATAATATCGTAGCGTTGTCCGCTCATGGCCGTATCAAAAACCGCATAACAGGTATCGTGTTTAATTTAATTATTTGGAGAAATGGAATGTTTCACGTGAAACATTCCATTTAAGTGTGACTGAAATGCCTTTTAAGCGCTTTTGGCGCGAAAAGAATCACTTCCATCTTGCCAGCGAAAAAGAAAAGAAGCTAAAACCAAAGTTCTTCACTGCTCAATCGTCTGATTGCGCGCCAAAATAAGCATAAGGTTTATGCGGCACTGTAACCTCATTGAAGCGTTTTTGCTCATCCCGGTCAATATCCTTATCCCACCAAACACTACGTGCCGCCAACCTTTTATCTTGAATATTCGGGTTTTTTTCCAAAAATTCACGCATGAATTTTGTATGATCTGATTCGTAACTATAATCCATAATTATGTTTTCTAGTGTTTATAAACTGCTAAATTAAAAGGTGTTACTTTATCATATTGTAAGTATGCATTACAGTACTTATATATACGTAATACATGCAACTTATACTTTATCAATTAGATATTTGTCAGTTATTAGTATTTCTGCAACTTTGTCACAAAATGAGCAAATGGCAAAGGATAATGTAATTCAAGCTGCCGAGCGCGCTTTCGAATGACTTTCCATGATAGTTTGCCAGGATTGTTCTTGAAAGCAAACACAATAAGATTGCCGCGGATTTCAGCCATCATGGCAATGATGTGGCCATCAAAACAGACTTCAATACGTTGCAGCAATGTTTTAAGGTGCTTATCACGGCTTAACAGATTAACCACCAAAATACCGTTCTTATTCAAAATCTGTTTTATCTGATCATAAAAACCCTGACTGCACAACGACTGAACCTGATAGTCATCATCAAAACCATCAACCATAACGATATCCGCAGAAATGCTTTCTTCTGCAACATACTGCGCACCTTCGCTCTGAACGATAGTGAGCCGTGGATCATCTTTGGGAACCTGAAAATAATGATATGCCGCCATAATGACCTGATAATAGGGTTCGACAACGGTTACACGTGTTTCTGGTAGATAACGATAAACGAACTTAGCCAACGAACCGCCACCAAGGCCAATCATCAGTACATGCTTGGGTTGCGGATGAAACAATAAAAAACCCATCATGCATTGTGTATAGATCAACTCCAATTCATTCGGTGCGTCTATCCGCATCGCACTTTGTATCATTGATCCGCCCAAATGCAACTGACGTACACCATCTTGCTCACTGATCGCTATTTCAGGATTATTTTGTAAAGAAAAATTGAAGTTGGCCATAAATTACCGATTCAAGCTTATTTTTTAGAGATACCTTAAAATGAGTAATTTCGGTCGTTAGACATTCTAGATAACCGAATAATAATTAAGTCGCTTACACATCAAAATAACCAAAAAACAAAGTTGTATAACCGTATTTAATAAATTACAAGCAAGAAGTTTATTTATCATATCATTTATGATGGAATACTAGTGCTATTTCAATTTGATATTGCCGGGTTCAGTGAGTTTGTCAGTGTGCAAAGCGTGCTTTACAGGAAATAGTTGTTCTTTTACTACTTACGTGTGCCAGTAAAACAGATCGAACAGGAGCTTCTAAACAAATGGTAAATTTAGATTGGTCAAAAAAACAGCTTAATGGTGCATCCATTCTAATTGTTGAAGACAATCCTATAAATCAAATGATTGTTGCCGATATCCTTGAATCCATTGGCACTAAAATAACCTCTGCCGAGAATGGCCAGCAAGCCTTAAATAGACTGGCAAACGAAAATTTTGATCTAATCATAATGGACACACAAATGCCCATTATGGACGGATATGAAACAACAAACCATATTCGAAACATTTTAAAATTACAAAACATCCCTATTGTTGCTTTAACCGCTTACGCAACGCCGGAGCATCGCCAAAGTTGCTTACGCGCAGGGATGAATGATTTCATGTCAAAACCGGTTAATCCCAAGTTGCTATACCAGATTCTTGCAAAATGGATATCCAGGAACAACTTTTGTATAAATACTTGTAACAACCCGGTTAATGAAGAAAACGCTGTTTCACCGATTGATATCGATGTTTTGAAAAATGTGTTCGATCATGATTCCCAGTTAATCCGCATATTTAGTTTGAAGTTTTTAGAAGTTGCGGAAGAAACATTAAATGAAATACACCAAGCAAGAATCTGTAACGATATCAAATCAATGGGCAACCAGGGTCACAAATTGAAATCCTCAGCTCTATCAATGGGCGCATTTCATTTATCAGAGCTTTGTAATAGACTGGAAATAGCTGGTAATAATAATGACCAGCAACTTGCAGGCCAAATTTGCGATCAAATTTTTGAACACCACCGGCAAGTCAGGATAAAACTCAAAGAAATGCTCACAAAAGAATTCTAGGGGCTGTTCTCAATTAGTGAATTATTTCTGTTGTCCCTGAAATGGTGCTAGGCAAGGCATGAGAAGCGTGGTTTGGTTATTCCAAATAAGCGACGAATAACGAGGCATGGCCCCATTTCAGGGGCAACCCATTGGGCTGGAACCATTTTGGTCCTCCGCAGCGTTATCATTCACTCATGTAGAGCGACTACACTACGCTCACTCTGCCTTGCTGAGGCCCAAAATGGGTGCCAGCAGAAACAGCTCACTAATTGAGAACAACCCCTAGGGTTAACCCCCCCTAATCACATCGAATCCGATTTATTATCCGAATTAATCGTTGAATGGGATGATTCAAATGACGCTGAACCGGCTAATTTAATCAGTATTAATACCGGTATTCCAAGTAAAGCTGTTGCTATAAAAAAACTTTCGTAACCAAACGCATCGACAAACTGACCACTGAAACCCGCTACAAATTTTGGCAACAACAACATAATCGAACTGAACAACGCGTACTGGGTTGCCGAATAAGCTTTATTAGTCAGGCCAGAAAGATAAGCGATAAATGCACTCGAAGCAATACCGGCTGACAGATTATCAGCCGATATAGTAAACACCAGACCACTTACGTCGTGACCGCGACCTGCCAGCCAAACAAACAGAAGATTGGTCGCAGCAGATAAAACAGCACCGATAAACAGTGTTTTCATTATCCCGATTCTTGCAATCAACAAACCACCGATAGCTGCTCCCAAAATAGTCATCAAAACACCGTAAACTTTTGAAACAGCAGCTACTTCTTCCTTCGTATAACCCATGTCGACATAAAATGGGTTACTCATGACCCCCATCACCACGTCAGAAATGCGATACAAAGCGATTAATGCAAGTATCAGCAGAGCCTGCTTTCCATGGCGCACAATAAAATCCCTGAACGGTGAGATCAAAGCACCATACAGCCATACGAGAAATGTTGCCAACCACGGAAATATTTGCCATGTAGCCACGATCCGTTGTGCATATTGTTCATTTTCCGACTGCAATGTGTTTACCGGCACATCCGGCTCACGTATAATCAATGTCGTAATAATGCCAACACTCATGCAACCCGCCATGACAAAATACGCAAATCGCCACGGCAGATAATCGTATGTTGCAGCGGAGGAATCCACCGCAGCAGCAATCCACAAAACACCAGCCGATGCAAGTATCATAGCTACCCGGTATCCCGCCTGGTAAGTTGCCGCCATCGCACCCTGTAATTCCAGCGCTACCGCTTCAATACGATACGCATCGAGTGCGATATCCTGTGTTGCAGACGCAAAAGCAACAGCCAGTGCGAAAAAAACCATATGGGAAAGATTGATGACGGGATCGGTGCACGCCATACCGACTAATGCTGATGCTATAACGATCTGTGAAAGCAACAACCAGGCACGCCGCCTGCCCATTAACCGGGTCAGCACCGGCAACGGCATGCGGTCAACTAATGGCGCCCATAACCATTTAAAACTATACGCAAGACCGATCCAGCTTAAATGACCGATCGTCGTACGATCAATGCCTGCTTCACGCAACCAAAATGACAACGTTCCTAAAATGAGCAATAATGGTAGTCCGGCTGAAAAACCCAATGACAACATCCCCAATACCCGAGGATGTGCATAAATGCGGAATATTTTAACCCAGCTGGAATCTACAGTAATCTTCATCAAATGTTATCGTAGTGAATAATTAACGGAGCATGGTCAGAGAAACGGGATTCTTTATAGATTGCCACTTCATGGGCTTTTGCAGCCATTTCAGGTGTAGCAATCTGGTAATCGATACGCCAGCCGACATTCTTTGCCCAAGCCTGTCCCCGGTTTGACCACCAGGTATATTGATCGGGCTCAGGACTTAATTTTCTGAATACATCGACATAACCGATTTCATCAAAGACGCGTGTCAACCATGCACGTTCTTCAGGCAAAAAACCGGAATTTTTTTGATTGCTCCTCCAGTTTTTCAAATCGATTTCTTTATGTGCAATATTCCAATCGCCGCATAAAATAATATGTCGGCCTTCTTCAATTAATGTCTGAAGAAATGGAAAAAAATGATCGAGAAAAAAGAATTTTGAAGCCTGCCGGTGATCACCGCTCGAACCGGACGGCAAATAAAGTGAAACGACGCTTAAATCTCCGAAATCAGCCCGTAGAAAGCGGCCTTCAATATCGATTTCATCAATTCCGATACCCTCAACAACATTATCCGGTCTTTCACGGCAATAAATGCCGACCCCGCTATACCCTTTTTTCTGAGCGAAATGAAAATAACCATAGTATCCATCCGGTGCAAGAATTTCATTTGTCAGGTCAGAATATTGTGCTTTAAGTTCTTGTACACAAATAATATCCGCATTTTGTTCCGGTAACCATTCAAAAAAACCTTTTCTGGACGCAGCACGCACCCCATTGACATTAAGCGTTATAATTTGCATTGTTTTTTCATTCTGTTTAGTTATGTCCAACTATAAACGAGACTTTATCGAATTTGCCATTGCGCGCAAAGTATTATGTTTTGGTGAGTTTAAGACCAAAGCGGGACGTATGTCTCCCTATTTTTTCAATGCCGGTTTGTTCAATGATGGCGATTCGCTGCGTCGATTAGGGCAATTTTACGCGAAAGCCATACTTGCTGCCGGATTACCGTTTGATATGTTGTTCGGCCCAGCGTACAAAGGAATACCGCTTGTCAGTTCCATTGCTATCGCACTCGCTGAAATGGGCCACAATTATCCATTCTGCTTTAACCGCAAGGAAGTCAAAGATCACGGCGAAGGCGGCATACATGTTGGCGCACCACTGACGGGTCAAGTATTAATTGTCGATGATGTTATCTCGGCTGGTACATCTGTCCGCGAATCGGTTGAATTAATTACTAGCGCCAATGCTTCACCTTGTGGCGTTGTGATTGCACTTGACCGGATGGAACGCGGTACGGGAACGTTATCGGCTGTTCAAGAAGTCAACACTGCTCATGGTATTCCTGTTATCAGTATCATTAATTTGAATGACCTGATTGACTTTCTTTTACACCACGATCAATTGGCAACTTACCGCGACGCAATCCAATGCTACCGCAACGAATATGGTGTTATGGATTAAAAAACAGCTCTTTCGACTTTGTTTTCCATTAACATTTATAATCAATGGCTTATATTGTCGGCATCCTGTTCGACTACGGCTTCAGGCAGCGACAAACGTTCCATAAGATAGCACAAGCAATCCTGGTGAATAACCCGAGTATTCCGCGTTAACATAGAAGGCATAACAGGACGGTTTATTTTAAGTACATTGTCATCCAGATAAAAATAATCCGAAGAGACCTCCTGGTCCTGCTCATCAGAAGTCTTCAAAGCAAGTGAATGATGATTTTTTTGCCAACCGATTACGGTATTGGAAGGTAATTCACGGAAATTCAAGTGATCAATATTATCGATCAAACGCAAATCGTATCCATCGTCCTTGAATCCCACTTCAACCCCGGGTGCAACACGGACAACGGCTACGGTGTGAAATAATTCAATATCATGTTTGGCAACCTGATGTGTCGGAATTTCTGACAGTTTCAGACAGGCCGTTAAATATTCTATCGCATGAGCTACACCTTGAGGATTATCGGGTTGACCGCACTCCAACGTCACCGATGGGGCCAACTTGGAAAATGCAAGCGATTGCACGCCTTGCGGACGCGTAAAATAAATGACTGTTCTATCAAACAGCGTAGCCAGATGTAGAAACTGGGCGTCTAATTTATTAACACAGGCATAATGTGGGTTTAAACCTGTATTATTATGAACATCAACACTGGCGAAAAGATTAGACGCTGCCATAACTTGAAAAACCTGTTCGGCCATAACCTCTTCGGGCAAACCGCTATCCCTTTTTACCGGTTTTTTATCGTCACTAACAGCAGGCCAAATACGATTAAAATCCGGTTGGCTTTCTAAATGTCTTTGATGGTAACGCGCTGCTTCTACATTTCCAACAAACAGGGAAAGTGCTCGCGGTAATTCGTTTTTGTGATGATAAAGAATATCGCGTATCGCATTCCATCCAACAGGCTCGTTACCATGCAATAAGACTGACATGAAAATCGGTTGTGTACGCCTTCCTGGCAATTGAAACAGTGTTGGACCGTCAAGTTTTTTATATAATTCATGGGATTGTAGATCCAGCAATCCTTCGGGTATATCCTGTCGAATGGTTAACATTTTTTCTTTATTCAATTATTTTTATAAGGTAAATTTCACGAATCAATCATAACCTACAGAAATAACCCCTGAGTCGAAGAAAACACGTGCTATATCATCTGTATAAATCATTTTCATCAAACCGGCCATTCATGCACCGGTTTTCCGCTTTGCTGCAATTTTGCATAGGTTGCAGTCAACGCTTGCATATCATTGTCATGTAGTGCGGCATATCGCTGTTGCCATTGTGTGCCGGTCTGCCCTGTCTTTACCCGCTGTTCAATAATATCTAAATAAAAACGAATATCACGACTGTCAATGTCGAGTTGTTCAAGGCCAACTCGTGCCGTTGGGATTAAATATTGCAATAGAAAATCCTTTGCATTCACATGTTGATCATTAAGCCAGTAGAAATCGGCGGCTAGTCCCAAACGTGCAGCCTGATAAAAATTATGCCGTGCATGATTGAATGCCAGTTCCATTTCTGGTGGATGCTGCAATTCAACCAGGCTTTTCACAGCACCGGTAAACAATGCGGCATTGGCAACGGTATCGATAACACTTGGGCCAGCCGATATCACTCGGTGTTCAATACGTAAATGAGGCACACCCTGTTCATCAAAGCCTATCAAAGGCCTGTTCCAACGCCAAATCGTTCCGTTATGCAACCGTAAATGCGGTAGTTGCTCTGGCGGCTGATCAAATAAAACCGGTAAAATGGCTGGAAAATAGTGTAGGTTTTCCTGAAAACATTCTAACAAGCAATCTTTTGCATAACCCGTGCCAAAGAAAACGCGTTTAAAACCCCCTTTGTCTGCACTATCATGCCCGCCAACGGATACTGCCTGCTCAAACAAGGGAATCCTTGTTTCTTCCCATAATTGCTTACCAAATAAAAACGGTGCATTCCCCGTTGCCGCGACCATGGCGCCGGATAACATAATTGCCGCATTGTAATAACGCGTAGCCAACTGTAGCGGAACTTGTAAATGCAACTGAAAGGAAGTCGCCGCCGCTTCGAGCATAACGTCATCATGTTGTATTCTTAGATGATCATTCCCCTTGATATTGATCTGTAATGGTCGCCCATTCCTTAATCGTAGAACCTGTTCATTCAGTGCACGGTAACGTGAAGAATTGGACATATTTTTAAGTGTAAGATCAACTTCCTTGACGGTAGGTAAAATACCAATCGCCAACAGATCTGAATTGAGCAGTTGCGCATGTTTGCGACAAATGTCGTAAATTTGTTTCAGATTTCTTTGCATGTCGCTGAAAACATTTCCACTCAGATGTTGCGGCAGACTGTTCAGTTCGACATTAAAACTGGCAAGTTCATGTACAACCAAAGGGTGATTGAGTGTTTTCAAAAACCGTTCGTTGACGGGGGACGGTTGATGGTTTTTATCTATCAACCAAGCCTCCAATTCGTAACCGAACATTCTTTGTTCAGGTGCAAAGCGGTTTTGTGCAAACCATTCCGTAATTAACGCTGTTTCCTGATGCAATCGTGAATTAAAGTTTTCAACATCCTCGTCACGAAAGTGACTGGAGGGTATTTCATTGCCCATACAGAAGGATTTCCAAAATTTTTCTTAAACCATATGGAAATATTACTTGATCCTGCCAGTTAAATGCAAAGTAATATGTTGCCAATGTTTCTTTTACAAATTTTTCCTGATTATATTCCGCGCTATTTCGACAAATTCCCTGTATCGAAATCTGTTTTCCGCTTCAATCGGCGCCGCTAAAATAAATTCTGCATGCCGTAATGCTTCTTGTTTTTCGTCGAGATCCATAAGAATTTCAGCATAAAAAGCCCGCGTAATGATGTCTTCCGGAAATAACTCGTATGCTCTTCTAAGATGAAATAACGCCTTTTCATTATTTCCAAAACTGATCGGGAAACCGGGTAATTGATGGTATATACGGCCCAATGCTTTGTGGCCACCGGCGTTGTCGTAATTTTCATCCAAAGCGATCACGCGTAAAAATAAATTTTCCATTGACCGTGTCATACGTAATGCATCCAAGATACTCATTTTTTCACTGAGTTTTCCCATGGCAACAGCTTTCCAGTACAACGCCACGACTTCATTGGCGTTTTCCGCTAACGCCTGGTCGGCTGTATCGATACAATTTTTATAAAACGCCAAACGTTTGCTCTTTTGGGTTTCAACTTCCGCATTTGCACACTCCAAACGCGCCAGCTCAGCCAAGATGACAGGATCCTGAGTGCTCTGTGCAAGTTGTTTAATCCATTCAATCGTTGCTTGTAGTGCAGGTCTATCCACTGCATTGCGCAAAACCGCACTATCAATTTTTTGCCGGTATTCTTCCGGAAAAATGTCCGATACTGTCTGGGCTAAAATGGAATGATTGATCCCTAGCAGAAAAAGTATTGAAAACTTTAAAAAACTAAGTTGCCAGTAAAGCATTTCAATCACTCCGAAAACTAACAGCCGAAAAATTTCAATCCCTGTGTTAAACAACACTATGCACGGATTATTTGACTAATTATTGCTACCGTCAAGCACAAAAGAATTGTTTACATATTCCAGATGTTTCCGGTTCAGGTTCAATTCCATCAATAGACAGCTTTGTTAATCGCGGAAAACTGTCGGTTTTTTTTACACATTTACCAAGATTTCAACAGCACATTAATAACCATCTGATATATAATCACTTTATAATAGGCATAATTTTTGCTTTATATAAAATATATGGGAATTTCGTATAGACTGCTCTAATATTTATCTTATAAGTAAATTGAATCTGTCATGCATTTAAAAAAATTAATACAACGCTTGTTAATCATTTTTCTTGTTATTCCGGGAAGTGCTCTTGTAGCGGGTAATATTCAAACAGAAATAAATGCGCTGCAAAACCAAAATCCAATCGATGAAGCCAAAGCAATCTATGCATTGGCTAAACAACATGAGCACGCCGAAGGATTACCAAGGGATTACAGCAAAGCAGCCGAACTCTATTGCGAAGCAATCAACCTGGGCCATGATGAAGCCATTTTTGCATTGGGTTGGATGTATGCCAATGGACGAGGTGTGCCAAGAAATGATGGTATTGCTGCTCAGTTGTTTAACATGGCAGTGGAACGGGGTCACAAACATGCTACCAAAATGTTACGCTACTTGGATTCAACCATTGAACCCATATTTCCGGAGTGCATACAAACCTATACAGGAATAAATATTTTTGAATATTCTGAAAAACCTTATTTTGATCTGGTACAAAAACTTGCACCTCAATATCATCTTGACCCAGCGCTTGTCATGGCAATTATTACCGTTGAATCTGCTTTTAATCCTCAAGCTATATCACACAAAAATGCACAAGGTCTCATGCAGCTGATCCCGGAAACAGCCGAACGTTTTCAAGTGAAAAATGCTTTTGATCCTGAAGAAAATATTAAAGGCGGGATGGCCTATCTTCGCTGGCTCTTGGCATTTTTTAAAGGTGATGTTGTCCTGACTGTTGCTGCCTATAACGCCGGAGAAGGAGCTGTGGAAAAATACCAGGGAATACCGCCATTTTCAGAAACGAAAAACTATGTAGAGAAAATTCAGGTTAAATACCCAAAAACAACACATCCTTATCAACCCGGCATTGTTCATCGTCATGCGATAATTGCTTTTTCAGAATACGATTAACATTCTAATAATTTATCAATATGATACTGTTATAAGAATCCATTATCACAAATATCGCAATCGAATGTGTTGATTTTCGTTTCACTCATTTTAGAAAATGCAGCTATCATCAATTCAACACAAAGTTCTCGTCTGTCTTTTATTCAGCATTTCATTATCTATCGGTTTTACCGGAGACGTTCAGGCCAAATGGCGTACCGCCAGCCGCGTATCGGCTGGCTTAGCCCCAGATCCTGTAACAACGCCAGAAGCGATAGTACAGGTTTACGGTGCACGTGCATTTAGCTGGCGCGGTTATTTTGGCATACATACATGGATTGCCGTAAAACCGGAGAATGCTCATAGTTTTACGATCTATGAAGTGTTAGGCTGGCGACAGAGAAGCCGATTACCTGTATTGACAATCTATGACCAAATTCCTGACAGGTACTGGTTCGGTAATGTACCGGTTATTCTTGCAGATAAACGCGGAAAAGACGCTGACGAACTGATTGAACGCATAGATCTGGCTGCACAAACCTATCCCTATTCAAAAAGATATACCATGTGGCCGGGCCCTAATTCCAACACGTTTACTGCATGGATTGCGCGTGCAGTTCCGGAATTGGAACTGAATTTGCCATCCACCGCTATCGGAAAAGATTATTTAGGATATCGTTTATTTGCCAGGCCACCCAGTGGAAGTGGTTTTCAGTTTTCGATTTTCGGTTTATTCGGTTTCGTTTTTAGTCGTGTGGAAGGATTTGAATTCAATCTGCTCGGACTGACTTTTGGAATTGCAATGAACCCCTGGATCATAAAACTACCGATTGTTGGTGATATTCAATTTGCCGCATAGCGATTAATATCCTGTCAAACAAATGAAATGGTTTTTATTTCACTAACTTCCTGAATATCATATCCACCTATCGCAAAACCTTCACTAATTTTGATGATTTGTTTTCCGCCACAATTTTGACTTTGACGCCTTTGTGCACAAATATTGGTTACCGCTATATCTTCTATATTTAATTCCGGTATAGCTACATAATTTATGTTAATTATGTATTTAACAGACAACGCCGATGATCCGGTCAGTCAGTGTATAATCTTAAACAGTGCTTTCAGTATTTCGCGATGATACGAAAATTTATCCAAAAGGTTTTTAAACGAAAAAAAACAGCTGTCGATTCCGACAACTCAAACACGTTGCTTCATATCATACCCGTTAAACAGCATGGTATTCATCGCAAACAGATTAGCTCCTGCGCTTTGAAAATAACTCAAGAACTCCAAAAATCTGGTTTTTCTGCATATATCGTCGGTGGGGCCGTCAGGGATTTGTTGCTTGGAAGGGAACCAAAAGATTTCGATGTTGCAACAAATGCTACCCCCGAACAAGCCCGTTCCAAATTCAGGCGCGCACGGATTATTGGTAAACGGTTTCGCCTTGTCCATGTCATGTGTGGTCCAGAAACTGTAGAAGTTTCGACATTCCGTGGCCCTTTCCCCACTAACGAAAAAGAACAGAATTCCAAAAATATAACCGATCAGCATGGACGATTATTACAGGATAATATTTTCGGCAGTCAGGAAGAAGATGCCTTGCGGCGGGATTTTACAATGAATGCTCTTTTTTATGATCCTTCGTCGGAAGAAATTCATGATTATCTAAACGGTTATGAAGACATCGATTCCAAAACACTACGGATAATTGGTGACCCCGTCAAACGCTATCGGGAAGATCCTGTTCGTATGCTCAGAGCCGTTCGGCTTGCAGCAAAGCTCGGCATGCAAATCGACCCGCCAACTGCAAATGCCATTGGAGATCTGGCGCCTTTATTAAAAAATGTGCCAACAGCGAGACTATTCGATGAAATGCTAAAACTGCTACTATCCGGTCACTCTTTAGCTTGCGTAGTGGATTTACGTGCCAGGGGATTGCACCATGGCTTACTTCCCATGCTTGATGTCATTCTGGAACAACCGCTCGGTGAACGTTTCATAACACTCGCTTTGAAAAACACCGATGACAGACTACAGCAAGAAAAACATGTTTCACCCGCATTCCTATTTGCCTCATTATTATGGCATGAAGTGTTGGCCGGCTGGAAAAACTACAAGATAAATGGCGATAAACCTGCTATTGCCTTATTCAAAGCGATAGATGATGTACTTGCCACGCAGCAAAAAAACTTGGCTATCCCAAGACGATTCAGTGCTACGATCCAGGAAATATGGATTTTGCAACCTCGTTTTGAATCTTTGGTCGGACGTAAACCCTTTCGTTTACTGAATCATCCACGCTTTCGTGCAGCTTTTGATTTTATGCTATTACGTTCAGAAAGTGGTGAAATTTCAGAAGATATTGCATTGTGGTGGAAAAACTTTATTGCGGCTAATCCCGATCAGCGTGAAAAAATGATCAACAAACCATCTAATCACAAAAAACGCAGAAATAGAAATAGAAATAGAAATAAATCTGTTAAAAGAAAGTCTGATAGTCTCGAAAAATCTGCAACCTAACTATGCTGCATTCCACAAGACGATATAATCAGGCATTTATTGCTTTAGGCAGTAATCTTGAAAATCCGGTCTCTCATATTCAACAGGCATACCTTGATCTCTCAGCGCTGCCAGACACAACGGTGCAGAAAAGATCGTCGCTGTATAAAAGTGAGCCAATTGGCCTTATTGATCAACCGGATTTTATCAATGCCGTCACTGAAATTGAAACAGCACTGCAACCCTTAGAGTTACTGGAAAAATTACTCAATATTGAAAAACAACATGGCCGTATCCGCAATTCGGATTCATATCCGAATGCGCCGCGCACACTGGATTTGGATGTTCTCTTATATGGAGCCCTGCAATTGAAACATAAGCAATTAATATTACCTCACCCGCGTATGTTACAACGTGCATTCGTTTTGCTTCCACTATTAGAAATCGCTCCCGATTGCGAAATTGCCGGACATGGTAAAATCAAGGAATATTTAGCTGGTTGTTCCGATCAGATTATAGAACGTCTGGATATTATTCAATTAAAGCCCGTAAAATCTCAATTTAAACAGCCTTAAGTTGCTTGATAAATGAAAACCACCATCACAACGCTCCAAAAAATGTATCAAGACGGTGAGAAATTCGCGATACTAACCTGCTATGATGCACTGTTTGCCACTATACTTGAAAATTGCGGAATAGACGTTCTTTTGGTCGGAGACTCACTCGGTAACGTCATACAAGGCGAAACAACAACGCTATCAGTGACTCTGGACAATATGATTTACCACACACGCTGCGTTGCACGGGGTGCCGAAAAGGCTTTTATCATGGCCGATATGCCATTTGGAACATCTCAATTATCTCCCGGACAAACTTTTGACAATGCCACTAAACTTCTGGCTGCTGGAGCACAAATGGTTAAAATCGAAGGGGGTCAAATTATGGCGGAAACCATTCATTTCCTGACTCAACGCGGCATTCCGGTTTGTGCACATATTGGATTGACACCTCAATCAGTTCATCAGTTGGGTGGTTATAGAATTCAAGGTAATACCGATAGCGCGGAAAAGCAACTGATTGAGGATGCACAAATACTTGAACAATCCGGCGCAACTTTTTTACTGATGGAAATGATCCCGGCTACACTAGCTAAACAGATTACGGATATTTTAACCATACCATCAATCGGCATCGGTGCAGGCCGTGCATGTTCAGCACAAGTTCTTGTCCTTCATGATATGCTGGGATTATATCAAGGTAAAAAAGCTAAATTTGTTAAAAATTTTATGGCGAATGCTGGAAGTATTCAGGAAGCAGTATCTGATTATGTCAATGCTGTTAAAACCAATCAGTTTCCTGCCAGTGAACACGAATTTCAATAATTTTTTCACAAAAATTGAAAATTATTAACGCTATACCGGAATTACGGGCAGAGCTTGAAAACCGAAAAAATATAGCTTTTGTACCGACTATGGGTAATCTCCATGAAGGCCATTTGGCACTGGTAGAAAAAGCAAAAAGACATGCTGATTGTGTCGTTGTCAGTATTTTTGTCAATCCCCTGCAATTTAGTCCGAATGAGGACTTTGACCAATATCCACGCACCCTTATAGCTGACTGTGAACTGCTGAAAAATCTGAATGTTGATATTGTTTTCACACCCGAGAATAAAATTCTTTTTCCAGTAGAACAGGAAATCTTGGTACTATTACCACCTATTGCAGATCAGTATGAAGGTGCTTACCGTCCCGGCTTTTTCCGCGGTGTTGCAACTATCGTTTTAAAATTATTTAATATCGTACAACCCAATATTGCTATTTTCGGAAAAAAAGATTATCAGCAATTACATATTGTTCGATTATTGGTTCAACAGTTTAATCTGCCAATAGACATTCTGGATGTTGAAACGGTACGTACTTCTGACGGTCTGGCTTTAAGTTCGCGCAATCAGTACCTGAATGCTTCACAACAGATAGAAGCAAATCAATTATTTCAGACATTAAGTACGATTAAAAGCGATTTGAACGCCGGACAGACCAATTATTCAAGGTTGGAAAAAAATGCGTTTGACAGTCTACGGATGAAAGGCTGGTCGGTTGACTATGTTGCAATACTCAACCAAGCTTCACTAACCCAGGCAAAAACTGAAGATAAAGAACTTGTTGTTGTTGCAGCAGCCCGAATAGGACACACTAGACTAATCGACAATATAGAAGTAAACCAAAAATGATTTTCTGTTAGGGGGTGTCGTCATGAGTTATGAACAATTCTATTTGCTTATCGGGCAAAAGGATCAAGTTTTTGTTCCGCAGGACATGCCAAGGCATATTCAAGGTACAAAAACGCCGACAATTTTGTTCGAAGAACAACCCCTATTTTTCTTCTAAATATAAATTCTTATTGCTGAATTATGTTGTCATTCGATATCTTCTGGCAAGATTGCCTCAATCAATTCAAAGACGAATTGAACACTCAGCAATTCAACACCTGGATAAAACCACTTCATTTAAAAGGCAAACAATCAGATAATGAAACGAATATCACGCTCATAGCACCCAATCGCTTTGTTTTACAGTGGATACAAGAAAATTTTGTTTTACGCATTAAAAAAATGGCTGAATTGTATTTTGCCAAAGAAATTACGCTCCATTTAAAAATCGCGGATACAACAGACGAATTAACAACGGAAACCGAAAAAAACAAAACAGAAAAAGCTCAATCTAAACCAAAAGCTGATCAGAAAAAAACAGCGCACAAACCTGTAATAAAAACCAGTTCGAACAAGAGACAAGCCAACCAGCTTAACTCCAGCTTTACATTTGAGAACTTTGTAACCGGAAGAGCAAACCAGCTGGCTCGGGCTGGTGCTATACAAGTGGCGGAATCCCCCGGTATTGCCTATAATCCGTTATTTATCTACGGTGGCGTGGGATTAGGCAAAACCCATCTCATTCAGGCGATTGGCAATTATGTTTTAAACAACAATGAAAACGCTAAAATTCGCTATGTCCACGCTGAAAAATATGTTTCCGATGTCGTTAACGCCTATCAGCATAAGTCCTTTGATCAATTCAAGCTTTACTACCATACACTGGATCTCCTGCTGGTCGATGATGTACAGTTTTTCGGCGGAAAAAATAGAACACAAGAGGAATTCTTTTACGCATTCAATGCATTAATAGAAGCGCATAAGCAGGTAATTATCACCTGCGATTCGTATCCGAAAGAAATTTCGGGGCTTGAAGAAAGACTGGTATCACGCTTCGGTTGGGGGTTGACCGTAGCGATAGAACCGCCAGAACTTGAAATGCGGGTTGCCATTTTAATTAAAAAAGCTGAACAGGAAAAAATAAAACTGGATGAAAATGTTGCTTTTTTCATCGCCAAGCATATACGTTCTAATGTTCGGGAATTAGAAGGCGCACTTAAACGCATAATGGCCTATTCTCGTTTTATCAGACAGGAAATTACCCTAGACATTGCAAAAGAAGCTTTAAAAGATCTACTTGCCGTACAAAACAGACAAATTTCCGTTGAAAACATTCAAAAAACTGTGGCAGATTATTACAAGATAAAAGTTTCTGAAATGTATTCAAAAAAAAGATCTCGTATTATCGCAAGGCCTCGGCAAATGGCCATGGCAATTGCCAAAGAATTGACCACACTGAGCTTGCCTGATATTGGCGAAGCATTTGGCGGCAGAGATCACACCACAGTTCTGCACGGTCATAAGAAAATAAATGAATTGCGCGCAACCGACCCTGAAATCAATCGCGATTACAATGCGCTGATTCACATTCTAAGAGGTTAAACAGAAGATTATAAAATCTGTGGAAAACAAGATAATAAATTGTGTATAACTGATGAAAAACAAAGCCCGGTAAATTTTATCCACAAAATATTCACTGGATTTCGAGTACTTATACAGTTTAGAATTAAACATTAATTATCTGATTAATCATATAAAAAATCACTTACACACAGTTTTATATATATATTATTAGTTTTACTATTTTTTTATTTAAATGTTATTAATAAAAACTATTCGGGATAATTTGCTTAAACCATTGCAAATGGTTACCGGTATTGTCGAAAGAAAACAGACCCTACCCATTCTTGCAAATGTGATTTTTGAAAAGAATGCCAATCAGATAATTTTTTTGGCTTCGGATAAGGAAATGCAAATCACAGCAACGGCAGAACTACATGAAGGCAACAGTAAAAATTTTTCATTGACGGTATCTGCGCGAAAATTTCAGGATATATTGCGTGCTCTCGATCAGGAAACCGAAATATCTTTGCATAGAGAAGATGAAAAAATACTGATAAAAACAACGAGAAATCGATTTAGTTTACATACTTTACCTTCAGATGATTTCCCACGCATGACGGAAGATGATGTCTGCTTGGCGGAAATCACGTTGACACAAAATGTTTTGAAACAGTTACTAAGCTATGTTCAGTATGCCATTGCAGACCAAGATCTACGATATTACTTAAATGGTGTATTATTATCAGTCAACCAAAGCACATTAAAAACAGTTGGTACCGATACACATCGGCTTGCTTTGGCTACAGCATCAGCATTAGCCGATGAAGGTGCATCCCACGAAGCGATTTTGCCGCGTAAAACTGTTCAAGAGTTATTAAAGCTTCTGAATGAAACGGATGAAACAGTTAAAATAGAGTTTTATCCTAAGAAAGTCAGATTTACCTTCGCTAATATTGTTTTTATTTCAAGAATTATCGATGGTCAATATCTCAATTACAGCAGGGCCATTCCGACTCAGAATACAAAGCAATTAGAACTCAATCGACTGGATCTCCTACATGCATTGCAACGCGTTGCAATTTTGTCGAATCCGAATGAATTATTTCGCGGTGTTAACTTGATAATTGAAAATGGAAATTTACGTATTATCAGTAAAAATACAGAACAAGAGGAAGCTGTTGAAGAGCTATCAGTCAACTATGATGGCGATACTACAGAGATCTGTTTAAAATTGCCACATCTTTTAGATCTGCTCAATCATGTAACCGTTGAAACCTTTCGCTTTTCACTGGCTGGGGCATCGGATAGTGTTTTAATTACGATTCCGGACCGAAATGATTTTAGCTATGTCATTATGCCCATTAAAATCTGATCAAATTTTTATAAAAATCTAAACCCATGAATAATGAAACCAATGGCTTGTCATCTAACGAAAATGTTGATTATGGTTCCAACAGTATCAAAATATTAAAAGGACTTGATGCAGTACGCAAACGTCCGGGAATGTACATCGGTGATACCAGCGATGGCACCGGGCTTCATCATATGGTTTTTGAAGTGGTCGATAACGCCATCGATGAAGCGTTGGCCGGTTACTGTAATGAAATAACAGTCATCTTACATCCGGATAATTCGGTTAGCGTTCAGGATAACGGCAGAGGAATACCCACCGGAATTAAAGAAGACGATGAACAGAAACGTTCCGCAGCGGAAATTGTAATGACTGAACTCCATGCAGGTGGAAAATTCGATGACAATTCTTACAAGGTTTCGGGAGGATTGCATGGTGTTGGCGTATCGGTGGTCAATGCTTTATCGGAATGGTTGCATCTGACAATACGACGCGAGGGTAAAATCCATGAACTGGAGTTTCGTATGGGGGTACCCGTTAAACCATTGACGATTATTGGCAATTCAGAGCGTCATGGTACCGAAGTTCATTTTCTGGCGAGTAAGGAGATTTTTGGGAATATCGAGTTTCACTATGATATTTTTGCTAAACGGTTGCGTGAATTATCGTTTCTCAATAATGGGATCAAAATCCATCTGATAGATCAGCGTCAAGGAAAAGAAGAAACTTTTGCATTTACAGGCGGTATTAGAAATTTTGTTGAATACATCAACCGAACCAAATCGGTTTTGCATTCTAATATCTTCTATACCTCAGGTTTGAAAGATAATATTACCGTTGAGGTTGCTATGCAATGGAATGACAGTTATAGCGAACAGGTACTGTGTTTTACCAATAATATACCGCAAAAGGACGGTGGTACGCATTTGACCGGACTACGCGCTGCAATGACAAGAACGCTGAATAGCTATATTGAAAAAAACGAGCTGGCTAAAAAAGCAAAAGTTGAAACAGCAGGTGATGACATGCGTGAAGGTCTGTCTTGCGTTCTTTCCGTCAAACTGTTCGAACCGAAGTTTTCATCACAAACCAAGGAAAAACTGGTTTCATCTGAAGTCCGGCCTGTCGTAGAAGAAATCGTTTCACAAAAACTGGCCGATTTTCTGCTTGAAAATCCAAATGATGCCAAAACAATCTGTAATAAAATTCTCGAAGCTGCAAGAGCACGGGAGGCAGCACGTAAAGCACGTGAATTGACCCGCCGTAAAGGTGTTCTCGATAGTATGGGTTTACCGGGTAAATTGGCTGACTGTCAGGAAAAAGATCCGAAGTTATGCGAACTTTATCTTGTCGAGGGTGATTCTGCCGGAGGTTCGGCTAAACAGGGCCGCGACAGAAAATTCCAGGCGATCATGCCGCTAAAAGGTAAGATTTTAAATGTTGAAAAATCACGTTTTGACAAATTGATTTCTTCTCAGGAGATCGTGGCATTAATTACGGCACTTGGTACGGGTATTGGGAAAGACGAATATAATCCGGACAAGCTTCGTTATCACCGAATTATTATTATGACGGATGCGGATGTCGATGGCTCACATATCAGAACCCTGTTATTGACGTTCTTTTATCGCCAAATGCCTGAATTGATTGAGCGCGGCCATATTTATATCGCTCAGCCACCACTTTATAAAATCAAACATGGTAAAAAAGAACGCTATGTCAAGGATGACTATGAATTAAAACAATATATACTGGGTTTAGCGCTAGCCGGTGCCGAGCTTTATACCGAGGAAACCAAGCCGCCGCTGACGGGTGAAACGCTAGAGAAAATTGCTACCGAATATTTGTTGGCTGAAGCTGTAATTGAGCGAATGAGCCGCGTGACAGATAATGCCGTTATGTATGCTTTGTTGAATCATCCCGAAATTGATTTAAGTACCGAAGGGAAAGCAGCAAGCAGTGCACAAAGTCTGGCATCGTATGTTCAGAATACGGAAATACATTCCGAATATGATGAGGATAATGAACGCTACCGTTTGAGAATTGATCGTATTTCTCATGGAAATACGCATACCAGTTATCTCGATCAGGATTTTCTACATAGCGGTGACTATGCACAAATCAAAAAAACGTATCAGGTCTTTGATGGTCTCCTGAAAGCAGGAGCTTATATTAAACGTGGAGAGAAAAAACGGTCAGTTGACAATTTTAAAGAGGCGCTCGAGTGGCTATTGGAAGAAGCCAAAAAGGGATTAAATATTCAACGCTATAAAGGATTGGGTGAGATGAATCCCGATCAATTGTGGGAAACAACGATGGATCCGGCGAATAGAAGGTTACTGCGTGCTCAAATAGAAGACAGCATTCAAACAGACGAAATTTTTACCACTTTAATGGGAGATGTTGTCGAGCCCAGAAGAGCATTTATTGAAAATAATGCATTACGGGCGACTAATATTGATATCTGAAACTATCATTTCATATTATTGATATATCCGGTTATGGTTGTTGCCATAACCGGAGTTGTTTGACATGCTTTTGGTTTTTTTAAAGTTACTTGCTTTTACCAGGACTTGTTTCTCTTGATACACCGCGCAGTTTTTCAAACGTTCTTAATCCACCCATACCGAGCATCGCTAGAACGAGTTGATAAAGGCCATCGGTTTGTATCTGCGGTGGATGTGGAAAATCTGGTAAAAATGCGGCGAAAATCCAGGCGGCCATGGGTTGAAGCACAAATGCCCAACACAGCCCAATACCGCAAATCCAGCCTATAAAAGGGCGCCAGCCGGCAACAAATACACTTTTATGTGCTGCTTCAATAGCGTTAATTTTATTTTGTTGGGTTGAAGCGTCCATGACTGCATTCATAAGATCGGATTCAAATTGTTCTTTAGCTTTTGCACGTTCATTTGGATTTGGGATTCGATCAACCAGTTTTTCAACAATTGGGCCAATGATTGGTTGTAAAATATTCCAGATCATTTCATTTCCTCCTCTTTGATTATTGCAACTTTTAAAAGACAATAATGAGTATGTAGTATTATATTGGTCATTGTTTTATTTGTATTTTGAAGTATATCATTTCATTTTTGTAATCTATGTAAAAAAAACGCATTGGACGTTTTTATTAAAAAAAGTTATGCTGTCGCCGCATTTAGGCAGAATTATAAAATGACATACGCGCCCATAGCTCAGATGGATAGAGTACCGCTCTCCGAAGGCGGGGGTCACACGTTCGAATCGTGTTGGGCGCGCCATATTTTCCGTTTATAAGAGATAGAAAATACGCTGACGGTATAAAATTCCAAAATATGGCATTCCACTTTTACATTTCTTCGATAATCCAATATGAATAGTAAGCGATTCATTATATGGGTGTAGTATCCAGAATTGTTATATTCATAATTGTTGGTACTTTTATATCCGGATGCGGTTTTTCTGAGAAACCGGTGCCATCATTGGCAATGTCAAATGAGCTGGTTGTCATAACGGTTCAATATACCGATAATTTTTATCGGGATATTGAAGGAAATTTTTCTGGCATTACTTATGATCTGATTAATGAATTTGCCAGTGATCTTGGTCTTGATATTCGTTTTATCATTTTCAACCATACTTCAGATGCATTAGAAGCGTTAAAGAAAAACCAGGCTCATCTGGCTGTCGGTTTGGATATTACGGACCAATATACCTCTAATTTCAGACTCGGTCCTGTTTACTTACATGCGCATCATCAGATTGCTTTTAATATCAATTATCCAGAACCGAAGGATATGAATCAATTAATTGGAAAAGAAATAGAAGTTCCAGTTGGTTCGACTCATGAAAAGCAGTTGATTAAGAAAAAACAGATAATTGCTGAATTAAACTGGGTTTCCGTATCACAATCCAGTGTGGATCTACTGACTAAGTTGAATCAGGGAGAGATTGGTTACACTGTTGCTGATTCATTACAAATTAAAAAGGCAAGTCATTTTTATCCACGTATCAAAGGTGCTTTTGAACTGGATACTTCAGTGAGTCGATGGATTTTTCCAAAATATACAGAAAAAGCACTTATTGATAAAACCGATACTTTTTTCGAACGGATATTGCAAGATGGTGTTTTAGGAAGTTTGCTGGATAGCTATAACGGTCACTATCATCGACTCAGTCCGGGAGATATCTATTTTTTCAAGAAAAAAATCGAAACTACGCTACCAAATTTACAACGTTTTTTTAATCAAGCAGAGAAATTAACAGGGATAGACTGGCGTTTAATTGCCGCACTGGCATATCAGGAATCACATTGGAACCCAAAGGCAAAATCACCAACAGGTGTACGTGGCATAATGATGCTGACGCAGGAAACAATCAATCACCTGAAAGTAAAAAATCCAACGGATACAAAACAGAATATACTTGCCGGAGCAAAATATCTGCAATTACTAAAAGAGAAATTACCGGAAACAGTTTCGGAACCAGATAGAACATGGATTGCTTTAGCTGCTTATAATCAGGGTTATGGACGTATTATTGATGCACGTTCATTGGCTCATCGCTTTAAGTTGAATCCAAACTTATGGATCGACTTAAAAAAAACTTTGCCACTTTTGAATAAAAAACATTACTCCGGTTCTATTAAATACGGCCATGCTAGGGGATCAGAAGCGGTTACGTTAACCGAATCGGTAAGAGCTTATTATGAAATTCTGAAAAACGTGACAACTGATAATTCTTAAAATTAATATTACAACTTCAATAAATTTTATTGCTACAAAAAATGTTTACAGGGATCATTCAGGCAGTAGGTGAAGTTATTCAAATTAAAACTTTAAATGAAGACCCTAATTTGGGATATAAATTGAGTATTTCACCAGGGTTATTGGACATGGCTGATGTTTCGATAGGAGACAGTATTTCAATTAATGGAGTCTGCTTGACAGTGACTTCAATTCAAAATCAGTTTTTTACCGTTGATGTATCACCCGAAACACTTAAATGTGTTTGGGGATTGGATCGAATTGGTCAAGCAGTTAACCTGGAAAAAGCATTGCGTTTATCAGACCGGCTAGGAGGACATTTGGTCAGTGGTCACGTCGATACAACCGGTGAAGTAACACGATATGAGCCTTCCGGAGAGAATTATCTTCTGACAATCCGTTGTCCGAGGCGATTAATGCGGTATATTGTCTGTAAAGGTTCGATAACAGTCAATGGTGTCAGTTTGACAGTGAATGAAATTATCGGTGATGAATTTACCATCAATCTGATTCCTCATACACTAGCCATGACCAATCTTTGTGAACTTAAAACCGGATTACCGGTAAATCTGGAAGTAGATATGTTGGCACGCTACGTAGAAAATCTTATGCATGGTTCGGTAGCATAAGTATGAGTATTTGTTCCATACAAGAAATCATTGCCGAGTTAAAAGCCGGAAAAATGGTTATTTTGGTAGATGAAGAGGATCGTGAAAATGAAGGAGATCTAGTACTTGCAGCGGATTTTGTTACGCCGGAGGCTATTAATTTTATGGCTACGCATGGACGCGGCCTGATCTGTTTAACGTTGACTGAAGCTCGTTGTAGACAATTAAATCTTCCTTTAATGGTTACATCGAATCAATCCCCATTAGGAACTAATTTTACGGTATCCATTGAAGCTGCAGAGGGTGTTACAACAGGAATATCTGCTGCCGACAGGGCTATAACCATACGGGCGGCTGTGAAAGAAGATGCCAAGGCTGATGATGTCGTTCAACCAGGACATATTTTTCCTCTAATGGCGCAAAATGGTGGAGTTCTGGTTCGTGCCGGTCATACTGAAGCAGGTAGCGACTTGGCACGTATGGCGGGATTGACAGCAGCAGCAGTGATTTGTGAAATTCTTAAAGAAGATGGCAGTATGGCCAGATTACCCGATTTAAAGATTTTTGCAAAAAAACATCATTTAAAAATCGGTACGATTGCAGATTTGATTCATTATCGCAGTCTTAACGAAAGTTTGGTTACACGTGTTATTGAACGTAATATTCAGACAGTTCATGGTGAATTCCAGTTATTTGCGTATCGCGATGAGATTGCACAAACGATTCATCTGGCTTTGGTAAAAGGCATAATTAATCCAGAAACTGAAACGTTGGTGCGCGTTCATGAACCGTTGTCTGTCATCGATTTATTGGATGTTAAAGACGATACACATTCCTGGAGTATTCATGATGCAATGCGAATGGTTTCACAGGCTGAAAGCGGTGTTATTGTTTTTTTGCATCGCAATGAAAGTTCCGAAAAATTGATAGAAAGAATCCAATTAAAACATTCTGATTTAGTAAACCGTCAAAAATCAGATTTAAGAGATCATGGTATCGGTGCGCAGATACTGAAGGATCTAAATGTTGGTAAAATGCGATTGCTGGCTACACCAAGAAAAATGCCAAGTGTAACGGGATTTGGTTTGGAAGTGACAAACTACGTGAATATCAATGGTCAGATAGAAAAGTAATTGCTTATTCAATTCTAGTACTTTATCAATATCAAATTGACAAAGTACCAGTGGTTTTAAACAATTCAATATTGAAATTTTGGGAGCGAAGATGGGATATTACGATAATATTCAGGAATTTGAGCCGGATCAGTTGGGTGGCGGCTTACGTATCGGTATTGTAATGAGTCGCTTTAATATTGATATTGGAGAGGGACTGTTAAGTGCATGCACGGAAGAACTAAAAAAACTCGATGTGCAAGAAGATGATATCCTGTTGGTTACTGTACCGGGTGCATTGGAAATACCTGTAACCCTGATAAAAATGGTTGACAGTGGACAGTTTGACGTTTTAATAGCATTGGGTTCAGTTATAAGAGGAGATACTTACCATTTTGAGATTGTCGCTAATGAGTCTGCAAGGGGTATTAGTCAAATACAACTGGAAACAGGGGTGCCTGTTGTTAATGGAGTTTTGACAACAGATACAGAGGGTCAGGCAATTGAGCGCATGATGATAAAAGGGAAAGATGCAGCAAGAGTAGCTGTTGAAATGGGAAATCTGCTAATAAAATTGGAAGAAAATTCAATTGACTGAAAAACCGGCAGCAATGCAGAAAAAACCGGCAAAATATAAAAGTAAGCGCAGAGTTTCACGTGAGCTTGTTTTGCAGGGCCTTTATCAATGGTGTTTGACTAATGATACAAAGAATAATATTGAAAAGCAGTTACGTGAAACGGAAAAATTTTGCAGAGCTGATGAAGATTTCTTTTTTCAGTTGTTAAGCGGTGTTTTGGATAATGTGGATCAGCTTGAACAAACGATACAACCTTATCTGGATCGGCCTCTTAAGGAGTTAAGCCCTATAGAATATAGCATTCTTTTGTTAAGTACCTATGAGCTTATCTATTTTCTCGATGTACCTTATCGTGCCATTATCAATGAGGCCATAGAACTGGCCAGGGTTTATGGTGGTAGTGATGGGTATAAGTTTGTCAATGGCGTATTGGACAAACTTGCTAATAAACACCGTGGAATTGAGATTGCTTCTCAGATTTAGAATAGGTGGTTTTGTTAACTAGTGCTTTCAGAGTTCGATCTCATTCAACGATATTTTAACTGGCCTACTGAAAATGTAGTGCTGGGAATTGGAGATGATGCGGCAATTATTGCGCCGATGAAGGGTGTTGAATTAGCAATTTCTGCAGATTCACTGGTTGTTGGTCGTCATTTTTTTGACAATGCAGATCCGTATAAACTAGGCTTTAAATCCTTGGCAGTAAATCTTTCAGATATGGCCGCGATGGGAGCGATTCCAAAATGGGTAACTTTATCGCTGACTTTACCACAGTTGATAATTGATCAACATGAAAGTTGGTTGAGCGAGTTTTCAAAAGGGTTTCGTGAATTGGCGCAAACGTATCGGATTGAACTAATCGGTGGAGATACGGTATCCGGTCCATTAAATATAAGCATTCAAATTATTGGAGAAGTTGAAAAAGGATACTGTTTGAGACGTGATGGTGCCCAGTTAGGCGATGACATATGGGTTTCGGGCTATTTGGGTGATGCAGCACTGGCGCTAAAGCATGAATTGCGTAATTTTAAACTCAATGATAATGAAGCATTTTATTGTAAATCAGCATTACATATGCCTATTGCACGTGTTGAATTAGGACAACGTTTGGTAGGCTTGGCAAATAGTGCCATCGATATTTCTGATGGCTTGATGGCTGACTTGGGCCATATTCTGGCGCGTTCTGAAAAAGCAGCGACTATAGAATTGTCAACGATACCTGTATCTGAAGTTATGAAGCGATATTTATCAACATCGATAGCTATAGAGTGTATTTTGACGGGTGGGGATGATTATGAATTATGTTTTACAGCACCCAAAATGAATCGTGATGCTGTTATTTTATTAGGGCGGGAACTGCAATTGCCATTGACTATTATTGGTGAGATAACACAGCAAAAATCTCAAACACCGAATTTGGTTGTGATCAATAATAATAAGAAAGTTATCCTGGAAAAAAATGGATATGACCACTTTGTTACCTAAAGATTATAGTCAGTCTGACGGTGTTAAATCGAAAACATCAAATGTAGTATTGGATTTTGTTTTTGTATGTAAACACCCCGCTTATTTTTTAGCTTTTTCAGGGGGTGGTGGTTTAATCCCGAAAGCACCTGGAACAGTGGGTACACTTGTTGCTTTTCCGTTGTTCTGGATACTGGATTATTATCTGGATCCTGTTCATTTTTTAATATTGATAGATATTTTTTTCATTCTGGGAATATGGGCTTGCGGCGTAACGGGTAAAGCGCTGGGTGTTCCTGATTATGGCGGTATTGTTTGGGATGAAACGGTTGCATTTCTATTAGTGCTTTACTTTACACCACCGGGATTGGAGTGGTATCTGGCAGCATTTGTTCTGTTTCGTTTTTTTGATATCGTCAAACCACAGCCTATTCGTTATTACGATAAGCGTTTAAAAGGTGGTTTTGGTGTGATGTTCGATGATATTATCGCAGCTTTTTTTACATTAATCTGTTTGGCTGGATGGAAAGCTTGGGTTATGTCTGAGAGCTTTTTCTAGCTTGTATGTGCAATGTTTCATGGATATAAACCAGGAAGATCCTTCTATTTTGGCAAAAGCAGTTGGTGAAAAATTAAAGTCTGATGGTTTGTATCTGGTTAGCGCTGAATCGTGTACGGGTGGTTGGTTAGGCCAAGCAATAACTACAATAGCCGGTAGTTCCGAGTGGTATGATCGAGGTTTTATTACATATAGCAATTTATCTAAAAATGAAATGTTGCAAGTAAGTTTTTCGACACTAAATCAATATGGCGCTGTTTCGGTGGAGGTAGCTCAGGAAATGGCGTTAGGTGCATTAAAAAACAGCCATGCTCAAATCAGTGTTGCTATTACCGGTATCGCCGGCCCTGGTGGTGGGAGTGACACCAAACCAGTTGGTACCGTTTGTTTTGCATGGACATTAAAAAATGAACTGACTAACAGAAAACAGTTTTTGTTTGAAGGAAATCGAGAAGCAGTACGTCAGCAGGCCGTTAAGATTGCATTATTAGGCATTTTGGAATTATTGGAAAATAATCCAGTCGTAATTGTTTAGTTACTGGGAATTTGCCTACTATACTACTTATGCATAATAGGATGTATCATTAAAAATATGATTGGTTTGGTGAGGTTTAAGTGAGGTTACCGTTTCCTTCATCATAAGTGCCAGTTTAATGCGGTCTGTAATTTGTAGTTTGCGGAAAATTTCTGTCAGATGTGCTTTAACCGTTCTTTCTGTAATATCCAGTCGGTTCGCGATCCGTTTATTGCTTTCTCCATTCCCAACCAGCATGGCAATTTCATATTCTCTTTTGGTTAGATTGGTTAATAGATCATGGATTGCGGTTTCAATACGCTCTTTTTCCATAGAAATCTCGACTAATTCGTCGAGCATAAAGCTTGTCAAAGATCGGCGGATCCATAATTCACCTTTTAAAATCGCTTTGATTGCGTAAGTGATTTGTTCCGGTTTCATATCGATAGTACAACAACCTTTGATGCCGTTTCTAAATAACTGCCATTCTTCTTTGTCGGAAAGTTTCGGGCTAAAAAGCAAAATTTTTGTATTCGGTGAAGCGATGGCAATATCTAACATCTTTGTTTGCTGATCTTGCATTAAAAGATTGTAATCAAGTAAAAGCAAGTCGGGTTTAACTTTGCCAATTTTATCTTTGGTTTGTTTAAAACTATTTACTGTGACCGATGCAGATAGACTAAAAACACTTTCTTCCCATCGGGTAATCAATTCTATGTCTGAGCTGGCAAGTAGAGTCAACATAAGCTTTGTTTCAGTAATAGTTAGTGTGAAGTCGTAAACACGATTTTTTCCATCATTTTCGTCAGAATTTTTCGTGAAACCCAGGGTTCTCCTTTGTCGACAGCTCGAATGATTTTCGAAATATCGATCGACATAGAGCCGCAATCAACAATTCCTCGCGCGCCGCATTGCAAGGCCTGTAGAACATGATTATCTTTAGAAAGTTCTTTAACCAGGACGACCGGTACGGTATCTGGACAGTTCTGGCGCATTTCAAACAGTAATTCACAAGATTCTTTCGTTAATAGTTGAGTATTAACAAAAATCACGCGAGGTTTTAACCGTTTAATGCGTGCGATAGTGTTTTCTTTTAACGACAAGTTTTCACGAGACTTAAGTCTTCTCTCCATATTTATGTCGTAAAAAGACTTTTGATCACATAAAACTTCAATGTTTTGGTCATTTTGCTTAAGATATTGTTCCAGTTGTTCACGCCTGTTTGGATTATTTTCAATAACGGCTACGGTGATCTTAGGCATGATCTTTTCTTTCCTTATTTTTTCAAATTTAGGTAAATTTTTATGCGTAATCAGAATTCTGCAAAATTTTCAAAACTTGGTCAATATCCAGTTTCGTATGATTAGCATTGATTTGAAAACGAATTTCTTCATCTCCGAGAGGTACAACAGGATAATTCAAGCCAGTTGCGATGATTTTGTTATCAAACAAATGACGAATGAGTCGCGATGTTTTTTGAGTATTACGAACAACTAAAGGTGCGATTGGGTGTTCACCTGATATTGTTTCAAAGCCAAGATCGATAAGTCCGCTTTTAAAATGCGACGTCAAAGAGCGAATTTTCTTTAGTCTTGCAAGCCCTTCGCTACTGTCCAAAATATCAAGTGATTTTTTTGCAGCCAATGCTTCAGAAGGAGTAATTGGGTTGGAGTAAACATAAAAGGGCGATATCTCTCTCAAGTAATCGATTACTGGTTTACTTGCAACAACGTAACCGCCATTAACACCAAGGGCCTTGCCAAGAGTAGCTATCAAAATATCAGCTTGGCAATGGGTATATTCCTCTGTACCCCGACCGGTTTCTCCAAATGCGCCAATACCATGCGAATCATCAACAATTGTAATAATGCCTTCAGCGTAGCGTTTTTCATGTTGTTGACAGATTTCTAGTATTGAATTCAACGGTGCATGATCACCACGCATACTAAAAATGCCATCGGTTACGACCAGAACACGTCTAATCTTTTGTGTAGCAGCATTTTCTTTTGAAGAGGCATGAACACTAAGTATTTGTTCAAGATTGTTTAAGTCAAGATGCTTGTAGATAGCTTTTTGAGCGGGATGAGACAAGCGAATTGCGTTGATTATGCTATTGTGATTGAGTTCGTCACTGATAACCAATGTTTTATCATCAATCAAAGGAGGAAGGACGCCCATCACTGTCGCATAGGCGGCGCTAAAAATCATTGCCGATTCGCGTTGATGAAATGCGGCGAGTTTATTTTCTAATTCAATATGCGGGGTAAAAGTTCCTGATATAAATCGAACAGCCCCTGGTCCTGTTCCAAAATTTTGTGAAGCTTTTTCTTCAGCAGCGATAACATCTGGGTGCAATGAAAGACCGAGATAGGAATTTGAATTCATTAACAAATAGGGATTATCGTCGCCAACAAGAAAATAACGTGGACCAAACGCTTTATCTTCGTTTGCATCCGGCAACCAGCCTTTTTTTATCCATTCTGGAGCGACAATTCGGGTAATTATTCTCTCACGACCTTTCAGAATACCTTTGTTATCAAGTTCGTCTAGTTTTGATGCACAAAATGCATTTAGTCGTTCCTGTGACATTAGGTTTCCTTAATATGTTGATATTCGTGGGAGGTTCATATTTATGATGCCAGTTTCTTAGTTAATCGTTCAATCATATCCGTTGTCATCTTTTCCAGATTAAATTGCGGTTCCCACCCCCATTCTTCCTTAGCGACACGATCATCCATATGGCGAGGCCATGAATCTGCAATTGCTTGCCGAACCGGATCGATAGCGTAATTCATTTCAAAATCGGGAATCAGTTTTTTGATACTGATTGCAAGTTCTTCAGGTGCGAAGCTCATCGCGGTGATATTAAATGCATTACGATGTTTTAAACGGCTCGCATCAGTTTCCATGAGTTTTATAGCTGCGTGGATAGCGTCCGGCATATACATCATATCAAGATATGTACCCTGTTTGAGAAAACAGGTGTAGCTTTTTTCAAGTATGGCTTGATAAAAAATTTCCACAGCATAATCTGTCGTACCGCCACCAGGTAATGTTTCATAAGAGATCAGGCCAGGGTAACGAACACCGCGAGTATCGACGCCAAAGCGGGTATAGTAATAATTACATAATAATTCACTCGAAACCTTGCAGACGCCATACATGGTATTCGGTCGTTGCAGCGTATCCTGCGGGGTGTCGTCACGCGGTGTATTCGGCCCGAATGCGCCTATGGAGCTTGGGAAAAAAACAGCACATCCATTTTCCCGGCTGGTTTCAAGTATGTTGAACAAGCCATCCATGTTGACCTTCCAGGCTAGTTGCGGGTTTTTTTCTGAAACAGCTGATAACAATGCTGCGAGATGAAAGATGGTATCGATCTGATATTGCTGCGCCACGGTGTTAACGGAATCCGGATTGGTAACATCCAACGTTATATAAGTCCCCTCCTTGATGAGAGATTGCTGTGGTGCTTTTTTATGACCCGCAGCAATGACGTTATCGCCGCCATAACGTTTGCGCAATGCGGGGACAAGTTCCGAACCGATCTGTCCTGTTGCACCCGTCACCAGTATGCGTTTCATACAACATTATTCTCCAATTATGAGTACCAATTTTCCTATAGGATGTTGTTGCTCAAGATACTGCTGTGCACTTGCCGCCTCTATTAAATCGAATTGTTTGGCGACTTCAATATGCAGTTTGCCTTCATCAAATAATACAGCACAACGGCGTAGAATTTCACTTTGATGCCGTTTCACCTCGTCAAGATCAAGAATGATCGGTGTCAACATCAGCTCAAAACTAAAGCGGATATTTCGTAAACGAGCCTCACTCCAATTCATCTCTGCCGGTGGTTGTAGAATAGTTACCACATCACCGTAATTTTTTACACATTTAATGCTGTTTTGCAGTACTGGCGGACCGACGGTATCAAATACACTATCAACACCTTTATCATTCGTCCATTTCTTGGTTTCATTGACCACATCTTGTGTTTTGTAATTGATTGTTTTGTCGGCACCTAACCTCTGAGTAAAAGCGGCTTTTTCTTCATTACTAACGGTTGTTATAACCTTTGCGCCTGCTAATTTGGCCAATTGAATTGCAACATGACCGACACCCCCCGCACCAGCGTGTATTAGAATGGTCTGTTTGGATGAAATACATATACGATCATGCAACGCTTCCCATGCAGTGATTAATACAAGCGGTGCGGCAGCTGCTTGATAGAAGGACAAAGATGACGGTTTTTTAGCCAGTAAACTTTCATCAACAACCGTATATTCAGCATAAGTGCCCTGCCGTTGATTGAAACCGGGTTGTGAATAATAAACTTCATCACCAGGTTTGAAGTGTTTCACGTCAGGGCCGATGGCTTCCACAATACCGGCTCCGTCGCAACCGGGAATGACTGGAAACGTGACCGGGAAACGATCCGGTGCTATACGGATTTTAATGTCTATCGGATTGATTCCTGCTGCTATGTTTCGGACAAGAACCTGTGAGCCATAGCATTGATCAGGATCTTTAAAATCACCGAAGTTCAGAACATCAATCGAACCGCCTGTTTCAAAATAAATTGCTTTCATATTGATTGTATTCTGTATGCTTTATCTGTCATTACCCGTTGATTGGGATTGTGCTTCCCTTATTTCTTTTTCAAGTATTTCAATTTGTGATTCCAAGCCAGCCATCCTCTCGTTTGCCTTTGAAGATTGTATCTGGTCCGCTGGTTGTATTGATATCGAGGCTATTTTATTTTCCAATGTTTCAATTCTAGCCAGAATTTGATCATTTACCCGTTCTTTTTCTGGGCCAGGCATATGAGTAAACTCTACACTATCTTCATAAGGTTCACGCGTTGTACCGGTAATTTTAATCAGTAAGCCCGTCAGAATACCGCCCATAATTGCAATACCCATAGTAATACCGATACCAGCCAGTTGAACAGAAGCAATACCGGGAACGACTAGCAAAGCGCTCAATCCTCCCAAAAGTCCAGGCATACCGTGTAGGTTGTGAACACCGCAGGTATCGACCAGTTTAAATTTACGCTCTAGCCAAGGCAGTAAAAACACATAACCCAAAACCGAAATCGTTCCAGCCAAAAGACCAATTCCAAAAGCTCCAGTCGGCGAAACGATATCGCATACCGAACCGATGCCAACACCGCCAGCCAATGCTGCATTGGCCATATCTACCATAGACGTCTTACCGCCATTTAGTTTATAACTGAGAAAGTAAGTCGCAATAGTTGCACCAGAAAGTGCTAGCAAGGTATTGGCAATTGTTTGCGGCATAGCTTCGAGTGGTACAAGTGCCGTAGCAAAACTCGGCCAGAAAATCCATAAAACCATGGAGCCTAACATCGCAAAACGATCGGAAGTATGATCCGATTCTATGGTTTTGCTGCGTTGATAGTGTGTTGTCAAGACAATAGACATCGCCAGACCGAAATAGGCACCGAATGCGTGAATAACAACCGATCCCGCTGTGTCCTGAAAACCGGTTGTTATACCGAAAGCATCCTCCAGAACAATCCACTCATTGAGTAAATAAAGCGGCACAAGAAAAAAAGCCAACAAGGCATACTGGAATACACGCATTCTTCCCAGTACAGCGCCCATGGCAATTAATGCAGCGGCGACGGACAGTTCCGCAAACAGAACTGCATCCAGTGTATGCGGAGAAAGGGGATGGCCAAAAACACCGTTTGCACGTAATAAAATATAGAGTGGCAATCCAACTGCAACCACGAGATAAGTACCCGTTACCGCACCAAAGCCGTAACGGCGCACAAAAACCATTAAAAAACCGAAACCAACCAATAACATAGCAAGTATATGAATAATATAATTGTATTGTGCTACTGTACGCACATCATTCAAAATTACTGTACTTTCTGCCTTGGCATAACAGCTCAACCCGAGGAAAATTAAACTTAATACACCCCGTAGCGTAAAACTGAGGCAATTTTTCATACGGTTTCCTCCTCTATCCATTAGCATTTTTGTTTAATCATTATGCTACATGATAAAAATTAAAATTTTACCAAAAACCAATACTGGGATAAGTGTGAACGTAATTTACTGTGAAAACAACGTTTTTTATGTTTTGATGAATTTGAATCCAGGAAGGATTCATTGATAGAGGAAAATTAAATTTTGTGAAGTACGCTTCGAATTAAAGCGTTTAAAAGAAGGATAAATAGAATTGTCGACAACAAAAATATTATCGATAAGTTAATTTTTGATGGGTTGCTCCAACCGATGTGTGATTCAGGCGCAACCCTTATTTACGGAATATCAACACGTTTTTTCCCAAAATACTAAAGTTTAAAAATGTGGCCAAATGATTTGGTGATTGGTGAGAAAAAACTCAATATATTCCGGTCAACTCTCTTTGGATATCCGTTTCGTCAAAGAAATTGTCGTCATCAGTAAAATCCATCTCATCGATAATTTTTGCTACACGGCTATCTTCGAAGAGTTCTTCTGTTACAAAATCATCGTCAAAATCGCCAATCAATAGTTCTGTTTTCATTTTGAACACCTCCTTGAGTTAACTAAGCAATTTTATTAAACAACATTTAGCGTATCAGCAAAGGTAAAGAAAGTTAGTGATTTATCCCACAATTCTCATTTTCGAAATGTAAATAGTATTAGGATGTATTCATTTACCAACTGGTACATAAATTGACAACGGCTAAACTTGATAATAAATTTATAACATTATGTTATTCAGGGCTATGTTAAAGCCTGGAATTTAAACTGGAGAAACAAATTAATGGCTACATTGCGTCAGATTCCAATAGATCGTGCATGCGCAATGCTTTCAACAATAAAAGAATTTCAAAGTCTATCTGAATCTGATTTGATTGAAGTTGCAAAAGCTTGTAAATGGTTTCGTTATGAGCATGATGAAAAAATCATCCATTTTCATGACAAATCTAATAGTGTTTTTTTCATCGCACAAGGAGAAATAAGAGTAACGTATCATGCAATTTCAGGACATGAAGTTATTTTATGCGATTTAAAACGTGGTGAAATGTTTGGTGAATTAACTGCGATCGATGGAAAAACACGTTCAGCATCTGTTATTGCTAAAGCCAGTGTACTCCTGGCAACCATGACAGCCATAGAGTTTAAAAATCTTATTTATTCCAATCAACATGTCGCCGATGCGATTCTGAATCGGCTCACAGGTGAAGTGCGCAGGTTAACCGAGCGTGTTTACGATTTCAGTACATTAACGGTCAGTCACCGGATACAAGCAGAATTACTTCGTCTGGCACAAAAACATATGACCGGGTCGAATATTGCCATCGTTTCCCCTGCACCGACACATTTTGATATTGCAAATTTGGTCAGTACACATAGAGAGGCGGTAACACGTGAATTCAGTAATTTGACTAAAAAGCGATTAATCCAACGTAAAGGCCATGATTTGCATATTTTAGATGTTGAAAGATTAACCGAGATGGTAAATATGGTGCGTGGCTGTATTTAGTCAGTCATTTTTTGTCTTCTGCGGATTGAAGCGTTATCTAAAAACTTCTTTGGCTAAACGGAGTAATTGAGCGCTAATCTCGAGGTCGGCATTTTGGGCCGCATTCAGATTAACATCAAAGTTTATTTTATCCGCTTTAACGGTCATGTTGATCATGACGCCTTGTCGGCCTGCATTAATACTGTCGCTGATAGTTAAGATCGGCTTGTTTTTTATACGATTCAGAATATTATCGAGATTGCCCATAGCTGAACCGGATATAAAAATAGCTTGGCAATCGGAAAATTCCGAAACATGTTTTGTATATTGAATCAAAATATCGGCGTCATTAACCTTTTTGTTTTTTAAATACTGCAAATTTTCTCCAAAAGGATTTCCAGCATGAATACAGACAGTAAGACTGTCAATAGTCTGATCAGGCCAGCGCGTATAAGCGATAAAATTATATAGAAAAGCAGCTTTTAGCCGGTATTCTGACACTTCTGTGGCGTTTGCTAAGGGTACAGAGCTATAAAGCAACAGTGAACCTGATACGAGTATTGAAAAAAAATAGCAGAGTTTGTGTCGTAGCCTATGTCGAGTGCAAGGCAACCGGATAAACGGGGGATTGTTAAATGCTTCAATGCACTGAACTATTAGTCTGTTGACTATTCGCATTAAACAGGCCGGACAAATTGCAGTCATTTTTACCTGTACCTAGAAACGATAATCCAGTCTGAAACGTACCGTTCTGCCGGGTTGCAGCAAAACATTTTGCCAATTGTTATCAGAACCGGGGTGTACATAGTTTTCATTGAAAAGATTGTAGATGCTTAAAGAAGCTTGCAATCCTTTTATCCGGCTCACATCGGTCATCACGTTAAGATTTGAAAGCACTGTGTTGTCGGTGTATGAACCGTCCAGTGTTTTACGTTTGCCAAAAAACTGCAACTCATAGCCTGCCCGCATCCCCTTCATCAATGGGATGGGTGTTGTAAAATTGAATTTTCCGAGGAAATGGGGTGAATTGGTCAGGATTGAGCCATGTTGTTTAGTACTTTGGTATCCGAAACTGCTGCGTAGCCGTGTACCGCCATCCCAGACTTTTTCGACTAGAAATTCGGTTCCCCTGGCGCGTGCTTTTCCTGATGTTTGTTGGTATTGCGCCAATTCAGTGATGGAGTCGATACCCAGTGTAATGATATTGCGCATATCCCATTCGTAGATTGTTGCGCGCAGATTCATGTTGTACAAAGGTTGATACTCGGCTGTGAATTCAACGGCATCGACTGATTCGCTGCGTAAGCCCGGATTTGAAGTCAGAAATGCTCCATCTTCATAATCTCTTTCATAGGCGTTTGGTGCGCGGTGCGCACGGCCGTATTGTCCTTTGAAGGCGATTGTTGGCGTTGCCTGCCAGACCAATGCGCCACGAGGGCTCAATCGGCTGCCAATCCAGTTATTATGGTCATAGCGCAAACCCGCGGTGACTGATAGCGAATCGGTGATTTGCCATTCATCTTGTATATAAACACCCAATCTCAGCACTGAATTTTTAATCAAAATATTGCTGGCGGGATTGTCGAAATTCTCAAACGATTGCCGAATACTGGTATTGTTCTGATATTCAAAGCCCAGCATCAATTTATGATCAGTTATCGCAGTTGAAAGTAATCTCAGCTCTGCGCCATGCCAGTTGCTTGGTCCTGAAACCAGGGTTCTTTCGCCGCTAAAAACATAAGGTCCATAGTAACGGTATTCTCCCAGAAATAATCGGCCTAAAACATTGAGTTGATTCTGAAAAAAATTGTCGTTATACAGGAGTTGCGTATTTAAACGGCGATCACGCTGATATTGCCCATCAGTTAACGGATCGGAAAGGTAAGTCGCGACCGGGTCATCTTTGCGGCGGTTACCATACGTAAAATCGAATTCAAACGGACCATAAACTGCGCGTGCAAACAACTGCTTGACGTCTTCTCCATCTTGACCCCGGACGATTCCGGGAGGGCTGCCATCACCAAAATCGAGCAGTCGATTCGCGCCGCGTGCCTGCAAACCGGATACTGAAATCAGTGCATCCAGTCCATTACTGTAATTCCGGCCGAATGTTACCCGTTCCTGGGGCATGACTTCCGCCGTTTGATAGGATGCCGAAACTTCCATACCGTTGATACTGGAACCATTGCGTGTGATGACATTGACAACGCCCAGCATGGCGTTCTGGCCATACACCGAACTACCCGGGCCCGGGATGTATTCAATTCTTTCGATCAAATCGATATCGAGTGGGAAATCTCGTCCGGTAGGCCCTTGATCATAGGTGGCATCATTGATGCGATTACCATTGATCATAATCAAAACGCGTGTAGTAAAGTCGCCGGGCACGCTGAAGCCGCGCACGCCTAAATAATTGTATTGATGATCGTAAGTACCATAAATACCGGGAAGGCTCACCAATGCCTCGTTAAGCGTTCGCCAGCCGTAGGCGCGAATATCATTTCGGGTGATGACATGCGCTGAGGCGGCGATTTGCTGCGGTTTTTGTTCATACCGGGAAGCACCGGTAATGGTGACATTCATCAATTGTTCCAGGCTGAGTTGTTCTAAATCATCGGTGGCATGGGTTGGATATGAAAAGAAAGCTAGATAAATGAGTAAAATTTTAATAAAACGAAACAAGCTAAAGGATCGCAATACAACGACCAAAGCGAGTATAGGTATAATCATTTCTTAAACTAATTAGAAAAAGATAGTGTCAGGATTTTGTTATTCAAAATTCCCAACGGACACCCGTATAAATACCGCGAGGCACAGTTGAAGGTACAGTCCTGATAAAATCAGACTGCGATTCGCGGTGTTGTTGTTTGAACAAATTTTGGCCAACCAGAAAAAATTCAATATTTTTCACTGGCTTCCAGGTCATGTTGGCGTCCATGGTGACATAATCCGAAATAGCATAAAATGATAAGCCGCTAACGTAGCGTAACCACAAGTTAAATTGCAGTTTTTCGGACAAATCAAAATTTGACCGCAGTGACAGTTGATGATGGGGATTTGCTTTACCGGCACCACCGGTAGAAGCGTCGATTGCGGTAAAAGCGGGATTGGATTTTGTGCTAATCGTTAAATAACTGTAGTTGCCCTGTAAGCGCCATTTTTCATGCGGTATCAAATCTATTGAAATCTCTGCACCATAGGCATGTGCTGAGCCTTTGTTGGTAAAGAAAATGGGTAACATCAGGTGATCTTGTTGAATAATAGACAAAATCAGATCGCGGTGTGCTCCTGATGTGGGCTGAATTGCGCCTAAAGCAAAATCGCGCAAGTGATCATAATCATTGAAAAAGCCTGTAATATCCAACGATGCGCGATTATTGAATTGATGACGGTAACCCAGTTCATAGGCAAGTAATTCTTCAGCATTAAAATGATTCGAACCGAGCACGGCTTGCATAATGGGTAATTGCGAGCCTGTCAAATCCGGCTGGGGCGGTGAAATACCCATATTAATCAGTACATTCTGTTCCCCCCTGGCGGGTGTTCGAACAGCGCGGGACACGGATGCCCAAATCGAATTTCTGGAATTTGGAGTCCACATTAAGCGTGCATTGGGTTGTACTTCGATGCCGCTAAGATTGTTGTAACCGAGCCGAACACCGAGAGAAAATTTTAACTGTTCCGGTAACAGCTCAATCTCATCGCGTACGTAACCACTGACAAAATAATTCGATCGTGTTTGTGGAAAAAACGAAGTGATAAAGGTATTGATCGCATGTGTATGAAATAAACGATAATTTAATCCCCAGGTAATATCATGCGTATTGAATAATGGAAAACGATGTTGTAGTTCAACATCAAAACTATCTGCATGTTTCGTTTGCGGCGCGAGTTGGTTTTGTACCCGGTCATAGTAGGTTTGGAACATAATCGATGATTGTTCGGAAAGCTTTCGATCCCAGCGTAACCGGATATTGCCGCCAAATTCCTTACGATTAATAACATTCAACGCTGCTGACGGCGAAGCATTAAGCGGTATTAATGCATCACTGATATCATTGACAAAGATATCGCCTTGTACCGTTAATTCATCGATATCACGGGTATGATCTATCCGGAAACCAGCCCGTGCAGAATGCCAGTTATCATGCGCACTGTTTCCGGACAAAGTCGTTGTATGGTCTCTCTTGAAACCTTTTGCATAAATACGATAAGCGGTATTTTCAGTAATTTTTCCACCGTAGCGCGCACTGGCAAAGCCCTGCTCGAAGCTTCCGCCGCCAATCGTCAGTAAAGCACCTTGTGTTTGTGTGGCATGTTTAGTAAGAATATTAATGACACCGTTGACCGCGTTGACGCCCCAAAGCGTTGCGCCGGGACCACGCACAACTTCAATGCGATCAATGTCTTCCATCAGAACATCTTGTTGGCTCCAGATAACGCCAGAAGACAACGGCGTATAGACACTGCGTCCATCGATCAATACCAACAGTTTATTGGAAAAGCGCCCGTTAAACCCCCGAATACTAACTGACCACTTGTCGGTGCCTATCCTTCCGACTTGTACACCGGGCGCCATACGCAGTGCTTCAGGAATACTGGTTGCGCCGGAGCGGCGAATATCATCACTGGTAATGACAAAAACCGCAGCCGGTGCGTCGGCCAATTTTTGCTATTTTTTGGAAGCGCTGACGATCGCTACATTCATCAGTTCTTCAAGACTTAATTGCAATAAATCCTTTTTCGGATGAACCGAATCTTTGGATTCACTTGAAGCCCACGCGGTTATTTCAGCCATGCTTAGCAACACAAACAAAATAAAAATTACAAGATTTTTAGTTAACATTGTTGTCAGTGATTGGCGAAACGGAAAAGCTTACAATTAAAATCTTCAAAGATAACAGGGAAAAGATTGTAGCGACAAAAATTTTTCTTGATCAAAAGAAAATAGAAAAGATTGGGTGGTATTTCTTCTTTTGTTATCAAGGGAAAATGTTGCCACTTCCTTTAAATCCTTCCGAAATACGATAATATACGCGTCTAAGTGGTATATCACCCCGGTAGATGATTAGATTTTCAATCTTACCAGGCTTGATGAGCATTTTTTTAAGATTATCGCCTTCACGTATGTGATCGAGTTGATCCGGTTTCATCGCGATCTGAACAATCGGCCGGGTTGTAAAGGGTTGCGAAGGAAACCAATAATCATACATTGCGCCGGTATCGCCAAATAAATTGCGTGACCAAATATCCAGATTACCTGCGGCATGGTTGTAGAAATACAGAGAACTGGCAACTGACCATTTGCTCATACCAACGATGACCGGTTTCTGGTCGGTTTGCAGGCGAACTTCTTCAGCGATTTGATCAACAACAGCGGTCGTTTCGCGCCAGAAAAAATGTTGCGTGAAAAATTGATATGGTATACCGGGAATGCCGAGCACGAGGTAGTGTAAGGTAAAAGCATAACCCAACAAACAGGTAATCAAAGTTGGCCGCCAGGCTTTTTGCAACCATTGTGCAAATTTTCCCGGTACGTCAGCGCCGATCATCCACGCAATGGCCGGTAATATGGCTAACCAGACGGGACCGTTCCAGTGGAATTTGGGGTGATCGAACAAGCTGAAAAACAAAAAAACCAGAAACGGTATGCCTGTAAAAATTTGCATGAATAACAGCTTTCGGTTTTGTAGTGAATCACGTTGTCCTTGCTTATTGACAAGAAACATTGATCCGGCAGCCAGAAAACCGATAGGTGTGAGTAGAATCATGCAGTAAATCAATAAGAAATGTACCGAGAATTGATTGCTATCCGAAACATGCCGTGTTGTCTGGAATAGAAAGGAGGCCCATTCATGTTGATAATTCCAGATCAAAACGGGTGAAAAGATTATCAGTGCCAGCAATGCGGATAAGTAGGGATGAGGACGTAGCAACCAGGAGCGCGCCTGTGGATCAATCAAAACAAAAACCAGTGCCGCCAGGCCCAGTAACGCCATCGTATATTTGGCGAGTAAACCCAGCCCAAAGGCAATGCCCATACCTAGCCACGCGGCTCGTTGTTCGGCAACCAATGCACGTTCCATGTAATACAATACGGCAATCCATGCCGCAACCAGCGGTGCGTCCGGCGTCATTAAAAAACCGGTTGCAAAACCTATCGGCAAAATGGAGAACAGCATTACCGTATATAGTGCTGTCGATTTATCGTACAAATTCTGCGACAGCGCATATAAATAAACCATCGCAATCAGGTTGCATAAAAATGCGCCGATACGCACACCGCTTTCAGTATCGCCCAGTATGGCTGTGCCAAGCCAAATAAGCCATCCGACCAGCGGAGGATGATCGTAATAACCCAGATCCAGATGCTGTGCGTATTGCCAGTAATAGGCTTCATCGGGGATCAATTGTGCAACACCCAGATATATCAGGCGTAATAAGATGCAAAACAGAATTAATCCGATGGCTGCAACACGCCAGCGCAGATTATTTGAAGTCTTATTTTGGGTATCAGGAAAAACATAAAAAGCTGCACCCAGATAATTAATTGCAGCCGTTGCGACAATGGCAGGAAAAATGGCCCATTCAGGCGCTATTTCCCAACCGTCAACACATAATGCCAATACCCCTCCGCGCAACAGTAACGCAAGCACGCCGACAGTGATAAACCGGCTAAACTGGCGCCATTGCCATCGATTGGTTTGTGGTTGAGAAAAAGTCCAATGCGTATTTAAGACATAATTAAAAATAACAGCAGCCAGAAAACTGACAAAATGCGCCAAAGCAAGACCGGCTTGCTGACTGATCATCCACTGAAACATGAGTGCGTCCACAACAACGCCGAGTAAACCGACGACAGCAAACCGGCCCGCCGTATTGAATGAGAAAGTGCCGCCGGATAATGTCATTAATCGCTGCAGATAAGCAATTTGATGTGAAAATGATAACTTCGAAGTGCCGTAGACACGATCTTTAAACCGAATCGGAATTTCTTTGACGCGCAGATTGCCATCGTTGGCCATCAGTATCTCGAGTAAGACTTTATAGCCTTTGGCTTGCTCAGAGACAGTAGCGGCCAATTGCCGGCGAAATGCGAAGAAACCCGATGTTGCATCATTGACATCACAGAGGGGACAGGCCAACATTCCCCCCAACCGGGATAAAAAACGCCGATACAACGGCCAGTCATGGGTATCACCGCCGGGAACATAGCGGCTGCCGATGACAACATCGTATTGGTTTTTTAAAACTGGCGAAACCAACGCTTTAATTTTGTCATGTGGATGACTTAAATCCGCATCCATAACAACGATAACATCGCTGTGCGCTGCTTCCGCACCTTTTAAAACTGATGCCGTCAGATCCGGTTCGCCGGTTCGTTGTATCAGACGGATATTGTGATTTTTCTGCCAGGTGCGAATTTTCTCAGGTGTGCCATCGTCAGACCCATCATCGACGAAAATGATTTCATCAATGGATGATGAAATATCCAGTGCGAAAAGCTGTTTTAAGAGGATGTCGATATTGTCTGATTCATTTAACGTGGGAACTACAATTGAAAATTGTGTCATGTCACGCCAGATGAAGTTGTTTTATATTTTGTTTATTCCACATAATTAATTTTGCTTCCGCTGTTGCTTTTGGTATCTGGCAACCGCACGATTATGATCCCGGAGGTTGGTGGAAAATTTGGATTCGCCATTTCCTTTTGCAACAAAATATAAGTTTTTTGTCGTGGCCGGGTTTACAGCCGCCCGGATGGAAGCGAGGCCGGGCATGGCAATTGGAGTGGGTGGCAGGCCGGAACGGGTGTAGGTATTAAATTCATGGTCGGTTTGCAGGTCTTTTTTGCGCAAATTTCCGTCAAATTGTTCACCCATACCATAAATGACAGTTGGATCTGTTTGTAGCCGCATACCGATTCGCAGTCGATTAATAAAAACACCTGCAATTTCAGCGCGATCACTGTCCAGTCCGGTTTCTTTTTCAATGATAGATGCCAAAACGAGGGCTTCATAAGGTGTTTCCAGCGGTAAAGATTCGACACGCAATGCCCAGGCTGCATGCAATTGTTCCTGCATGATACGATAAGCGCGCTTTAAGATCTCAGTGTCAGCAGTATTTTTTACAAAATGATAGGTATCGGGGAAAAAAAGGCCTTCAGCAGCAGATTCGGTCGCACCTAGCAACTGCATAATTTCCGTTTCATTCATGTCTTCCGTAGTATTGCGGATATCCGGATGGTTATACAGTGTTTCAAGAAATTGTGCGAAAGTCCAGCCTTCGATGAAGCGGATTATATTTTGCCGAATATCTCCTTGAATCAAATATTCGAGTAATGATATTTGCGACGGATTCTCAGTGAGTAAGTAATCGCCCGCTTTAATCGTGGAATCCTGATTGAGATAACGTGATAACAGGATAAAAGACCAAGTATCAGGCAGAATGTCTTCATCAACCAGTTGCTGCGCAATTTGTTTTAAGTTGCTGCCGGATTGAATAGAAAATTCGTAGGGAGTGTGTGGTAAAGCGATTTCCCGGTGATAATGATGATAAAGCCACCCCGCAAATAGGGCGGCTGTGATTAAGAAACAGGAAAATATATAGAAGGCTAGGCGTTTTAGCGTCAGCATGCGCCGTTGAAGAAATAAAAACTAAATTTTACGAAAGACTAATGTTCCATTAGTTCCACCAAATCCAAATGAATTAGACAATGCAACATCGATTTTCATGTTACGCGCCTCATTGGCGACATAATCCAGATCACATTGTGGATCTTGATCATCAAGGTTAATGGTAGGCGGTGAAATCTGATGATGTACAGCCAGTGCTGAAAAAATAGCTTCTACACCACCTGCGGCGCCGAGCAAATGCCCTGTCATCGATTTTGTCGAATTCACCGCAAGCTTTTTGGCATGATCTCCAAAACAGCGTTTAACAGCAATGGTTTCGGCTATGTCACCTAATGGCGTTGATGTACCATGGGCATTGACGTAATCGACTTCTGTCGGATCAATGCACGCATTCTTAAGTGCATTTGACATACATCGTGCGGCGCCTTCGCCATCTTCGCTTGGTGCAGTCATATGATAGGCATCCGCACTCATCCCAAAACCGGCCAGTTCAGCATATATCTTCGCACCGCGTCGTTTGGCATGTTCTAATTCTTCCAGTACCAGCACTCCAGCACCTTCACCCAAGATAAAACCATCCCGGGCTGTATCCCATGGGCGGCTGGCTGCCTCGGGATTATCATTGCTAACCGAGAGCGCCTTTGCTGCCGCAAAGCCACCAATAGCCAAGGGAGTAACACAAGATTCCGCACCACCGCAAATCATGATGTCCGCATCGTCGTATTCAATCATTCGTGCAGCACTGCCAATGCTGTGCGTTGCTGTTGTGCAAGCTGTAACAATCGCTATATTGGGTCCTTTATAGCCATATTTAATGGATAAATTACCTGAAATCATATTAATGATTGTACTGGGAATAAAAAACGGCGAAATTTTTCTAGGACCACCTTTATGGTATGCAGCATCGGTATTTTCAATCATCGGCAATCCGCCAATACCGGAACCGATGTTAACACCAATACGTTCAGCCTCCAGGCCGGAGATATCTTCTATACCGGCGTCTTTAATGGATTGTGTTGCCGCCGCCATACCGTAATGGATGAAGATATCCATACGGCGCGCCTCTTTGACCGGAAGATATTCATTGATATCGAAATCATCGACTTCTCCGGCAATCTGGGAAGAAAATGCCGATGCATCAAAACGAGTAATACGTGTTATTCCGGATTTTCCGGAAACGATATTATCCCATGCTTTAGATACAGTACTTCCAACGGGTGAAATAATGCCTAACCCTGTGATAACTACCCTGCGTTTGGACAAAATAACTCCAATAAGCTATTGATATAAATAATTAACTGCTTGTATTGTTGGTAACATAATCAATCGCCTCTTGGACAGTATTGATTTTTTCGGCCTCTTCATCCGGAATCTCGCATTCAAATTCTTCTTCTAGCGCCATGACAAGTTCAACTGTATCCAGTGAATCTGCACCTAAATCGTTTACAAATGAAGATTCATTTTTGACTTCTGATTCATTGACGCCAAGCTGTTCAGCTACGATTTTCTTGATGCGCTGTTCAATATTTTCCATTTAAATGCTTCCTTCTAAGGTAAGAAAAATGTTTAGTATATTAACAAATTTTAAAATTCTGCAAAATAAGAATCTGTGTTGTTATCCAACCGATGTTAAAATCCAGGCACGATAAATTTGTATCAAATAAACAAAGCACTGTGCCAGATATGTTATGTTAATCCATATACATGCCACCATTGACATGTAATGTCGTTCCGGTGATATATCCTGCAGCAGAAGATGCAAGAAATGCGACTGCTGAAGCGATTTCTTCCGCACGCCCCAGTCTTCCAACCGGAACATGTTGAATCAGGTTTTGTTGTATTTCTTCACTTAATGCACGCGTCATATCGGTGTCTATAAAACCGGGAGCAACACAATTGACAGTAATATTACGACTACCCACTTCGCGCGCCAAAGACTTGCTGAAACCAAAAATTCCGGCTTTTGCTGCGGCATAATTGGTTTGGCCAATATTGCCGATTGAGCCGACAACAGACGAAATATTTATAATGCGGCCATAACGTGCTTTCATCATGGCGCGGAGCACTGCGCGACTTAACCGGAATGCAGATTTAAGATTAGTTTCAAGAATGTCATCCCATTCTTCATCTTTCATGCGAATCAGCAAATTGTCACGTGTAATGCCAGCATTATTTACCAGTATTTCAACGTCGCCGAATTGCTCGCGAATCGTATTGATGGCTTGGTTTATTTGATCGGCATCGTTAACATTCAGAACAATTCCGGTACCCCGTAAATCAGCCTTTTCCAAATATTGACTGATTGCCTCCGCACCATTATCGGTGGTGGCCGTACCCACGACAATCGCACCCTGCTGTCCGAGTTTCAGCGCAATCGCTTGTCCAATGCCGCGACTGGCACCGGTTACCAGTGCTACTCTATTCTCCAAAGTTCATTTCTCCATAAAACAAAATGCGCCACACGTGTTTTTGTAGTATGTGTGTATTCAGTTTACTCCAGCTATTCAAAGACTGAAACAGCCTGTTTGATTGCTTCGCTATTTGACAGCGATAAATGCTGAAGACTACGTTCAATACGTTTATCAAGTCCTGTCAGGATATTTCCAGGTCCGCATTCTACAACATGTGTAACGCCATTGGCGGCAAGTTGTTGAATCGTATCGACCCAGCGGACAGGACTGAATAATTGTCTGGCCAGAATATCCCTGATGGCGTCAGCTTCGTCATGCGATTTCACATCGACATTATGCAGTACCGGAATACCGGGTTTTTGAAACGGTGTTGTGTTCAACTGCTGATGCATTTTTGCCGCTGCCGGTTTCATTAACCGGCAATGTGAGGGAATACTCATGGGTAATAAAACGGCGCGTTTTGCGCCTTTTTCCTTGGCGCGTTCAATTCCGGTCAAAACAGCGTTTTTATGACCTGCAATGACAACCTGGCCGGGCGAATTGAAATTGGCCGGCTCCAAAGATTCCATCGGATTGGACTCAGATACTTCCTGGCAAACGGCCGTAACTGTGGCATCATCTAATCCCAGAATGGCCGCCATGGCGCCGGCGCCTTCCGGGACGGCTTCCTGCATGACCTGGGCGCGGTAACGTACCAGCGCCAATGCATCCGGGAAATCAAGTACACCTGAAATAACCAGAGCCGTATATTCTCCAAGACTGTGACCGGCCAGGATAGACGGTTTTATACCACCAAGATTTTCCCAGGCCCTATAAACGGCTACGCCGGCCATTAGCATCAGCGGTTGCGTATTGACGGTCAGATTGAGATCATCAGCGGGGCCGTTACTGACCATTGCGCCAAAATCCTGTCCAAGAATATCCGAAGCTTCAGATATTGTTTCGCGCACGATAGGCAAATCATCATATCCTGCCATCATGCCAACTGACTGAGAACCCTGTCCGGGAAAAACAAATGCACATTTCATATCGATCACCAACGAAGCAAAACAGCTCCCCAAGTAAAACCACCACCGACGCCTTCCAACATGACCAGTTGATCTTTATGGATGCGCCTATCTCTTACCGCCAAATCAAGGGCTAGTGGTATGGAAGCGGCCGATGTATTGCCATGTTTGTCAACAGTTACAACGACTTTATCCAGTGGAATACCCAGTTTTTGGGCAGTTGAACGAATAATCCTGATGTTGGCCTGGTGTGGGATGAGCCAGTCAATGTCAGATGTCTGCATATTATTTTTTTCGACGGCTTCATGCACGACATCTTCCAAAACTTTAACTGCAAATTTGAAAACCGTACCGCCATCCATATTGATATAAGGATTGCCTTGAATGGCGCCGCCACTGATATTTCCCGGTACGGACAAAACATCACGATAACTGCCGCTGGCATGCAAATGAGACGATAATATTCCCGGTTCTTCACTTTGTGAAAGTACAACCGCTCCAGCACCGTCGCCAAACAAGACGCAGGTGGTGCGATCATTCCAGTCCAGAATTTTGGAATAAATTTCACTGCCGACGACCAGGGCGTTGCGGCATTTTCCGGAACTGACAAACATATCCGCCGTTGCCAGTGCGTAAACAAAACCGCTGCACACAGCCTGGACGTCAAAAGCAGGGCAATTTTCCACCCCCAGTTTATCTTGAAGAATACAAGCCGTACTGGGGAAAACCATGTCAGGGGTTGTCGTTGCGACAATGATCAAATCAATGTCTTTACTGGTAACGCCGGCTGCTTCCATTGCTTTTTGACTGGCGTTTAGGGCCAAGTCACTGGCAGACTGATTTTCACTGGCAATATGTCGTTGCGTAATGCCGGTACGGGATCGAATCCATTCATCACTGGTTTCCACTAACTTCTCGAGATCCTGATTGGTTAGGATTTTTTCCGGTAAGTAACTGCCTGTGCCTGTGATTCGTGAAAACATATTTAATCGCTTGGTGTTGTTAAAGATTGCTGGGAGAGTTCAGCGACACGTTCTGTTATGCGGCGTAACATACCGCCACGAACTTCATCCGCAGCACGTTGGAGAGCCGACGTGAACGCAAAAATATCGGCTGAACCATGGCTTTTAATGACGATGCCTCGTAAGCCCAGAAAACTGGCGCCATTATACCTGCGATGATCCACTCTACGTTTAAATGCTTTGATGACGGGCAACGCAACAACTCCGGCAATTTTTGTCAACAGATTGCGTTTGAATTCTTCACGCAGATAAGTTGCCAGCATCTGCGCCAATCCTTCGGATGTTTTTAATGTCACGTTACCGACAAAACCGTCACAAACGATGACATCTGTCGTGCCTTTGTAAATGTCGTCACCTTCAACATTGCCATAAAAATTCAATCCGCTTTTTCGAAGTAATTCGGCTGCTTGTTTGACGACTTCGTTGCCTTTAATTTCTTCTTCACCGATATTGAGCAAACCGACACTGGGCGATGCTTTGCTTTCTACAGAAGATACCAGCGAAGCACCCATAACACCAAATTGCAATAAATGCTCTGCGGTACAATTTATATTGGCGCCTAAATCAAGCACATAAGTATGTCCGCGGATTGTGGGCAAAATAACAGCTAGAGCCGGTCGATCAATACCCGGAATCGTTTTGAGAACAAAACGGGACGTTGCCAATAATGCACCTGTATTTCCAGCACTGACACAAGCCTGAGCTTCACCTGTTTTGACGAGGTTTATGGCGACACGCATGGATGAGTCTTTTTTATTCCGTAACGCCAAGGCTGGAGATTCATCCATACCTACCACTTCACTGGCTGAGTGTATCCGGATTCTTGGGCCGACTTTAAAATTAACCGCTTTTAATTCCGCTTCTATGGCTTCCGGAATACCAACCAAAATGATATTGGCTTCAGGATCTTGGCTGAGATAACCGATTGCCGAAGGTACGGTTACATGCGGTCCATGATCTCCACCCATGCAATCTATCGCTACAGTAATATCCAATTTTAACGCCTTTCTTGCAAAATTTTTCTAATCACTTGAAGCTTTAAAACTGCAGAATTGAAATTCAGTTATTATTCGTCATCTGATTTGGTGTTTAAAACTTTCTTGCCGCGATAATATCCGTTTGGGCTGATATGATGACGCAAATGAACCTCACCGGTACTCGGTTCTATGGCCAGAGGCGGATTTTTTAGTGCATCGTGAGATCGATGCATCCCTCTTTTTGACGGTGATTTCTTGTTTTGTTGAACGGCCATGATTTTATAACTCCTTAAATCAATGTTGTGTTTTTTTAAGCGCTTTTAAAATAGCAAATGGGTTTTTAGTATCCTGTATCTCTGCAGCATTTGCGTGCTTCGGATACTCTGCTTCACATTCACCTTCTTTGTGACGGGATGATATTGATAAACTTAAAATGATTTCTTCTTCTAATAAATCGTGGATATCCATTTCTGCAGCTAAAATGGCGTCAATCGTTTCATCCGCATCGTATATTTCCAATTCCTGTTCAGTCTGCACCAGCAATAAAGCAATATCGATATCAAGTCTATGCGTGAGACGGCCCAGACAGCGCTGACAACATAACTGCAGGCTGCCTTCAATCCGAACAAGCAGATACGGTCTGTTATCCTGGTCCAATAATCCGCTGATTTGATAAATTATATCGCCCTGATTTTCATATAGAAAATCTTGCAAACGTTCCAACTCAGCAACGGATATTCTACCATGATGCTTTTCGGCCTTGCGTACAAAATCAAGTGGATCAATGATAAATCTTACAGACATAAGGCGCGCATGTTATATTTTTTAGCTTTCAGTGTCAAAAAATGCAAAAAGAAAACTTGAAAATACAAAAAATTACTCCCAAAATCATACTTGCTTCGACTTCAATTTATCGCCGTGAATTACTGCAGCGGTTAAGAATCTCGTTTGAAATAGAAGATCCGCACATTGACGAATCCCGATTACCAGAAGAAACACCGCAGCAAACCGCTTTACGCCTGGCAGAAGCTAAGGCAAGAGCAGTAGCCCGGCTGCATACCCATGCACTGATCATCGGTTCAGACCAGGTTGCTGTGCTGGATGATAAACAATTGGGAAAACCGATGACGCATGCCAATGCAGTGCAGCAATTGAAATATATGCGCGGCAGAACGGTCGTTTTTTATACGGCTTTATGCTTATTGAATAACACCACAGATCAAATTCAAACTCAGTTAGTTCCCTATCAGGTCAAGTTTAAAAATTTCAATGACCAGCAAATTGAAAACTACCTTCATAAAGAGCAACCGTATCATTGTGCAGGCAGCGCCAAATCAGAAGGTTTAGGTATTGCATTAATTGAATATATGCATGGCGATGATCCGAATGCATTGATCGGTCTGCCGCTGATTGCCCTGGTCGGAATGCTTACCAGAGAAGGTGTAACAATTCTTTAAATTAAAAGTATCATCATATTACAATTGCAAAAGGTTTTATAATGTGGAAAGATATCAAACTCTTGTAATCTTAGGCATGGGGGTCAGTACCGATTGCTTGTACTTATCGTGCATAAAATAAAGAAAAATTGCTTTAAATGAGAAAGCTTCCTGCTCACTCCATAATTATTATTCTGGTTGCCGTCATGTTAACTAACGGGATAAGCATTTCGTTTAAGCCGGAAGTCTTTGCACATGAATTGGACCATGCCCGCCAGTCACTGTCATCTAATCCTGAGATGCATATAGAATCTCATCTTAATAGTGTTTTCATGGATGGTATGGAATTGGATGCCGCGACGCATTTATGCCTGCATGCTGCCGGCCAATACCAGCCATTTTATTTTAATCTCATTGCTACGGTTCCACCGTTCGAAGGTAAAGAAATAATAGAACCGTATATTCTCTCATTTTTGCCTGACTCCGTTCAGGAATCCCCCTATCATCCGCCGCGTATTTTGGTCTGACTGAAAGACGATCAATACTTAACCGATAAAAAGTGCAAATATGATGTGCTTTTTTTAATGTATGTTTTTACCGGATTCGTTGTATGTTGCAGTACGAATCGTTGGTTCTACAAGGATTTTTGAATGAGTTTAAATGGGCCGCCGTCCATGCTGTTATTAAAACGTTATTTCTCACAAGTCACTGTGGGCTTGATGAATGTTTTTTGCATCATAACACTGCTAATGACAGACATTGTAGTGGCAGGCGAGATAACCGATGTTGCTTCATCACACGGTGGATATAATGAGGCAGCGGATACACTGCAAACCGAAACTGCCGAATTGACGCTGCAAACTGCTGTGCAACTGGCGTTGCAGAACAATCCTGAACTGGCATCTTTCGAAAAAGAAATACAGGCTTTGCATGGCTTAACCATACAGGCAGGTTTATTGCCTAACCCTGTCATTCAGTATGACAGTGAAGATGTCAGTTCACGCTCAAACGGCCCGGCTGCACGTTTTGATTCGATTCGTATCAGTCAGTTATTTGAAACTGGCGGTAAACGATCGGCACGAACGCGTGCTGCTTTGCTTGGACAAGAAAGCGCCGAGCAGGACTATGCAGCCAGACGGTTGGATTTAATCGCTCGCGTTGCCAACGTATTTCTGGACGTTCTCTCGGGGCAGGAGCGTTTGAAGCTTGCACTTGCCGGTCAAGAGCTTGCGCAAAAAGTGGTTGATGCAGCTACCAAGCGTGTCAAGGCGGGTAAAGCACCACCGATTGAAGAAACCCGTGCAAATGTTGCGCTTGCTACGGCGAATATCGAAGTCGAGCAGGCACAGCGCAACCTGGTTTCATTTCGCAAACAGCTGGTTCTGCTATGGGGAAGCACGGTTCCTGTTTTTACGCATGTTCTTGGTGAACTGGAAACCTTTGTGGTAATTCCTGAGCTGGAAGAACTTGAAATACGTATACAACAAAATCCATTGGCGCTGCGCAGCCTGAAAAATCTTGAACAACGCCAGGCAATGCTGACCCTGGAAAAAGCACGACGTATTCCGGATATAACGGTTAACGCCGGTATTCGAAGATACGGGCATGATATTGCCAACGATACCACTGCACTGGTCGGTATATCCATACCGTTACCGGTGTTTGATCGTAATCAGGGTAATCTTATGGCTGCCCAGCAACGCATTAACCGGGCCGTGGATGAACAAGCCGCCATGAATCTGCAATTGAGAACGCTGTTGACGCAAGCGTACGAATCACTCATAGCAGCGGATAAACAAATCAACATGTTACGTGATGAGATTCTTCCTGGTGCCCGCGAAACATTTAGAATGGCCAGCCGTGGTTACGAATTGGGCAGATTCGGCTTTCTGGAATTACTGGATGCGCAACGTACATTATTTCAGAATCAAACCCTTTATCTTCAGGCATTAACCAATTATCAGCGGTTGATCAATGAAATTGAGCGTTTGATAGCTGAATCGTTGGAGCAGGATAATGACGAACCTTGAAAAAACCATCATGCAAAAAATAAGTATGCTAAGAAACGATAGGGTGTTAGGGGGTGTTGCTATGTGTTATGTACAGTTCTGTTTGTTTTTCGGGCAAAAGAATCAAGTTTTTGGGCCGCAGGACATGCTAAAGCATATTCAAGGAGCAAAAACGACGATAATTTTGTTCGAAAAGCAAACCCGAAGGGCGTGGCATATTTTTGTGCCTGCTTGTTCAAGGTACTTGGACATAGCTAAGGCCATGCCCTGCGCATTTTTCACAAGCATTCATCAAAAATCTGCATACGCATAAATGCACATAACACATGACGACACCCTCTAAGTGGTTTGATGAAAAAACTTAGAATGAAAACTTGAACAAGTGAGAAGTCATTGCAAAATGGTTGGGAATTATCCGAGCAGTAATATTATGCAAAGTTAAACTCCTCAATCAACGGTGTTTATTTACGCTATTTTGTAAGAATAATCGTATTTATTCAGCGTAATCAAAAAACCAAAGGCAGTCCTATAAGAAATCACAGGCAATTTGCCGGCGAAAAGCAATGTAAGCGCCTCACTGGCGGATAGTCTGTTTATTCTGCAGGTCGATAGATAACTCTGCACTCGGCAGAAAATGTCGGCGCCATCTTTTGATCGAAAACATCCCGATATTTTTTGGTGCATTTTTGTCATGCGCAGGTCGTTCTCACCCTGGTTGTTGGTAAAAGGAACGATAGGATTGGTCATGAAGCGCAATACATCGTGTTCTAAAGCCGGAGGCGTTCGAGTAGATTCCGGGCTTTACTGCGCTTGGTTCGCCCATGCTGTTTGGGGTTTTTCTTTTCATCCGGTGGCGGGTATTCGATTTCGGCCTGACAGAGTAAATTCCGGTAGCGTTCTGTATAGTGTTTTGCCCACTGTTGATTGTCCTGCTCATGGGCACGTTCAAGTTCAAGTTCGCGCAAATGGTGTGCGTT